>CAYZSG010000143.1:12091-13242 GCA_964481045.1 uncultured Candidatus Odyssella sp.
AGCAGTTCGCGCAGGGCCGCGCAGCGCGCCTCGACCGAGGGGCCGAAGCCTTCGACGCGTATCGCCGTGACCGCTTCGCCCGCGCCGCGCACATAGCCCACAGACGAGCGCGCGGCGACTTTCCGCGGCAGGTGCGCGGCGCCCGAAACCTCGTGCGGCGAATTGAGCGCGGCGGCCATCGCATCGCGCGCCTCGCTGTCGTCGAGGCCGAGCAGCAATACGCTGCGCGTTTTCTCGGGCGCGGGCAGCACCTTCACGGTGATCTCGGTCATCACCGCCAGCGTGCCGAACGAGCCGCAGAGCAGCTTCGGGAGATCGTAGCCGGTGACGTTCTTCATCACGCGCCCGCCGGCCTTGAACGCCTCGCCGCGGCCATTCACGGCGCGGAAGCCGAGGAAATGATCGCGCGCGGCGCCCGCCTTGATGCGGCGCGGGCCGGAGAGATTGCAGGCGATGACGCCGCCGAGCGTCTGGCGCGCGCGCTGCGTTTGAAACACATCGCCGAAGTCCGGCGGCTCAAATGCCAGCATTTGCTTGTTCTGTGCGAGCAGCGCTTCGATCTCGGCCATCGGGGTGCCGGCCTTGGCGGAGAGCACGAGCTCGTCGGGCTCGTAGAGCGTGACACCGGAAAGGCCGGAGAGATCGAGGATGCGATTGCTCCTGACCGGCCGGCCCCAGCCGCGCTTCGTGCCGCGGCCGACGATTTCCAGCGGCTGCTCTTGCGCGAAAGCCTCTTGCACCGCGGCGAGCACGTCGTCGGCGCTCTGGGGCGACAGCGTGTCGCTCACGGGCGCATCAGAACCGCGGCAGGTCGGGGAAGCGCGTCTCGCCGCCGTGGACGTGGACGCGGCCGAGCTCGGCGCAGCGGTGCAAGGTGGGGAACACCTTGCCGGGGTTCAGCAGCTGGTCCGGATCGAACACGCACTTCACCCGCTCCTGCTGCGCGAGGTCGGTTTCGTCGAACATCGCGGGCATGAGATCGCGCTTCTCGACGCCGACGCCGTGCTCGCCGGTGAGCACGCCGCCCACCTCGACGCAGAGCCGCAGGATATCGGCGCCGAACGCCTCGGCGCGCTCGAGCTCACCGGGATTGTTCGCGTCGTAGAGGATCAGCGGATGCAGGTTGCCGTCGCCGGCATGGAACACGTTGG
>CAYZSG010000144.1:0-13235 GCA_964481045.1 uncultured Candidatus Odyssella sp.
GATCCTGGGCGTCGACGATCTCGTCCGCGCGCTGAACGCAGAGATGGTCGGCGTTTGGATGGATCTCGCGGTGCTGCGGGACGGCGAGCTGCGCCTGCTCCGCGTGGCGCCGGAGGAGAGGCCGCGGGAGTCGTAGCGTCGCCGGCCGCTCACCGCCGGAATATCTGCTCCAGCGCGATCTTGCCGAGCAGGCCGTCGGCCTTGCCGAGCGTGAGCGCGATCTCGAAATGGTTCTGGCTCCTGCCCTCGATCAGCGTCGAGGGGGGCCGCACCTTGGCCTTGAGCGCGGCCGCGAAATCGCGCGCATGGCGCTTGAATTCCGGCGATTCGCCGTCGCCATAGACCACCGCGATCGGGCACGCCACGCGGTCGAGGTGGCGCATCGGCGAAAGCGCGTCCTCCTCGGCCTTGTCGAGCTTCACGTAGGACGAGCGCGCCGAGAGCAGCACCGGGCCGAGATCGTACATGCCGCTGGCGACGAGGCCCGAGCGCAGCGGCGAGCCGTCGAGGCCGAGCGCCTTCCAATCCGTGGTCAGCAGAACCGCCGCCAGATGGCCGCCCGAGCTGTGGCCCGAAAGGTGGATGCGGCCGGGATCGCCGCCGAAGCGCCAGGCGTTGCGGGCGATCCAGATGATCGCGCGGCGGCACTGGTCGGCCATGTCGGGCACGCGGACCTTCGGAATGATCGAGAAATTGAGCGCGATGTAGATGCAGCCGTTCTCGACGAAGGCCGGTGCCGGAAACGCGCTGTCGTCCTTGGTGAGCCGCTGCCATCCGCCGCCATGCACGAACACGTGGATCGGCGCCCCGGTTTTGCCGTCTTTCGCCGCCGAGGCGCCGGGGCCCGCGGCCATCACCGGCGGATAGATGTCGAGCAGCTCGTCCGCGCCGGCGCCGTAATGCTCGGTCGTGAACGGATAGCGCGCCTGCACGGCCTTGCTGATCGTCGTGTAGCTGGCGATCACGTCGGCGGCATTGGCCGCCCAGGCGCGCTGATCGTAGGCGCGGTCGAGCTCGGCCTGCGTGTAGTGGAGAAACACCGCCCCGTTCACGTCTAACCCCTCCGGCGTGGACAACGAAGATGCGATATCGTAGGGCTTCGCGTCCGCCGCGCCAACGAGTTCGCACGCCCGCCATGCCCGTCATGCGTCTGCAAATCGGCTGCGGGAAATTCCCGCGCGCGGGCTGGATCAACACCGACAACAAGGTGCGCCCCGGCGTCGATTGCGTGGCCGATCTGCGCGGCGACCTCCCGTTCGCCGAGGGCACGTTCGACTGCGCGGCGGCGATCCATGTGCTGCCGCACATTCCGCTGGCCGGCCTCGCGCCGGCGCTGGCGCGCATCCGCCGCGTCCTGAAGCCCGGCGGCGTGCTGCGCCTCGCCCTGCCCGATCTCGAGAAGGCGATCGACGCCTATCGCCGCGGCGACGCCGCGTACTTCGCGATTCCCGACTCCCAGTGGAAGAGCCTCGGCGCCAAGCTGGTGGCGCAGATCGTGTGGCACAGCGATATCCGGACGCCGTTCACCTACGATCTCGCCGCCGAGGCGCTCGGAAACGCAGGCTTCTCATCCGTCGCGCGCTGCATGTTCCGCCAGACCCGATCGCGCTTCCCCGAGATCGTCGACCACGACAACCGCGAGCGCGAAAGCTTCTTCGTCGAGGCGACGAGGTAGGCGCCTCGTTTGCGACCGGAACGCGCTAGGCGCGCAACCCCATCTGCCGCAGCGCTTCCTTGCCGAGCGCGCCGTCGGGCTGGCCGAGCGTCTCGATGATCTCGAAGTGATTGACGCCCTTCACCTCGATCAGTTCGCTCGCCCTGCCCTTGGCCTTCAGCGCCGCCGCCATGTCGCGCGACTGGCGCTTGAATTCCGGGCTTTCGCCCTCGCCATAGGCGAAGGTGATGGGGCACGCGATGCGGTCGAGGTGGCGCAGCGCCGAGAGCGCGGCCTTCTCCTCATCGCTGATCTTCACGTAGGAGCTACGGGCGCTCAGCATCACCGGATTGAGCTCGTACATGCCGCTCACCGAGAGCCCGCCCTTCACCGCCGTGGCGGGCACGCCGTAGCGGCTCCAGTCGGTGACGAGCGTCACGCCGCAGAGATGGCCGCCCGAGCTGTGCCCGGAAATGAAGATCCGCTCGGGATCGCCGCCGAAGGATTTCGCGTTCTTGTAGGCCCAGGCGACGGCGCTGCGCACCTGATGCGCCATGTCGGGCAGCCGGACCTTCGGGATGCTCGAGAAGCCGATCGCGATGAAGATCGCGCCGTTCTCGACGAAGGTCGGCGCGGGGAACGAATACATTTCCTTGCGCCCGCCGCGCCAGGCGCCGCCGTGCATGAACATGTGAATGGGGGCGCCCGAGGCCGGCGCGGCCTTCACCGGCGCGAAGATATCGAGCTTGTTGTCTTCGCCATCGCCATAGGCCTTGGTTTCGAACTTGTATTTCGCGCGGATCGCTTCGCTCGACGTGCCGTAGCGCTTGATGACGACCGGCGCGTTCTTGGCCCAGACGCTCTGATCATAGGCGTCGTCGAGCTCTTTCTGCGTGTAGTCGAGAAAGACCTTGCCGGGTTTCGCCTGCTCGCCCCAGGCACCGCGCGGAACGAGGCCGAGCGCCGCCGCGCCGATCCCGAAGCCACGGCGCGTGATCGTTGCATGCATGTGATCCTCCCTCGGCAATGCGATGCCGTGGCGGAAGGATAGCATGGCCGCGCGGCCGACTCATCGCGGGCTGGGCCGATCGGCCATGCAGCCCGCGCATTCGCTCTGGGCTCAGCGCTTCGTGAGGATGACGACCCGGTCCGCGCCGATCGTCCACGCCATGCCGCTTACGCCGCGGAACTCGACCTTCCCGGCCGTGACGCGGCCATCGCAGTCGATCTTCAGTTCCGCGTTCTCGAACGCGTAGGCGCACTGCCTGCTGCCGGCGACCGTGACACGGCCGCCGTCCTGGAAACGATAGGTCGTGGAGGCTGCATGCTCGCCGCGTCCGTCGGACGGCCCGCCCCGGAACTCGGTCACGGTCCAGGTGCCGATGAGGCGCTCGATGCTCGGCGCGGCGCCGGGCGCCGCGTCGGGCGGGCGCTGCGGCGTCGTCTCCTGCCGGGCTTCGGCAAGCACGGCGCCTGGAACGGCCAGTGGCAGCGCCGCCAGGGCCAGAGCGAAAATCCTCTCGATCCGGTTCGGCATGGTTCACCTCCTGCGGCGCGGGCGCATTGCTACATGCGCCGCCCGGCCAGCGGCGCCCTGCCCTGATGGTGAAACGATCCGGCGCGGCTGCGCGTTCCCGCCCGCCGATGGGCAACCCTGGGCCGCGCATTGCGGCGGCGCGCGCACCGCATGGATCGCCCGCGCGGAATCCTCGCCGTTCCGGCTCCAGCGGTTATGATGCGCCCCGAACTCCGGAGGGACCCATGCTCGTGCTCTATCATCACAATATCTCGGTCTGCGCGCAGAAGGTGCGCATCGCGCTGGCGGAAAAGCAGCTTCATCACGAAAGCCGGCCGATCAATCTGATGAAGGCCGAGCAGGTGACGCCCGAATATCTCAAGATCAATCCGAAAGGTGTGGTGCCCGCGATCGTCCATGACGGCAACCCGGTGATCGAATCCACCGTCATCATGGAGTATCTCGACGACGCGTTTCCGGAGCGCCCGCTGCGCCCGGCCGCGCCGCTGGCGCGCGCAAGGATGCGCGTCTGGGCGCAGGTTCCGGATGCGGCGCTGCACGCGGCGTGCGGCACCGTGAGCTACGCCATCGCCTTCGGGCCGCAGATGAAGGCGATGAATTCGCTCGCGGCCCTGAAAGAGCGCCTCGCCAAGCTCCCCGATCGCGCCCGCGCATGGCGGCAGGAGCAATTGCTCGAAAAGGGCCTCGACGCGCCGTTCGTTGCCGATGCGATCAAGCTCCACGACAAGGTCCTCGCCGACATGGAGAAGACGCTGGCGTCGAGCGCGTGGCTTGCCGGCGACACGTTCAGCCTCGCCGAATGCGCGATCGTCCCCTACATCCTGCGCCTCGAAAAACTCGGCCTCGCGCGCTTGTGGGAGAAGCGCCCGCGCGTCGGCGACTGGTACGCGCGCGTCCAGGCGCGGCCGTCCTGGGCCGAAGCGATCACGGCCTTTCCGGTGCTCGGCAACGGCGACTACGACGACGAGATGCGCACGAAGGGCGTCGATTCGTGGCCGAAGGTGAAGGCGCTGCTCGCGGCGTAACGGCGGCCGTCGGGCGTTCCTGCCGGGACCGCGCGGCTTGAGCCGCGCGCTTCCATTCGCGCGGGCGCGAAGGGCCGGCCTGGAGGCGCCCCGTCCCAAGGCCGCTTGCCGCCGCAACCGTATCCAGGATTGGAATATGCAAGATCATCTATTTTTCTGAACCCGGCTCGTCATTTTCAGAATCAAACCTAACATTGTTATTGCGTTTGCATATAATGGGGCGTAGCGTTGCGTCTCATGAGCCGGACCCAGCGCGCGCGCGAGCAAGCCAGGTCGGCCGGTGCCGAGCGCCGGGCGCCGCCGCCCGCCGCGCAGGATGACGTCTCGCTCGAACATCACGTCTTCTATTGGCTCACCGAGATCATCGGCCGGCGCAATCGCCTGCTCGCGCCGGCGCTGAAGCCGTTCGGCCTGCGCGTGCCGGAGTGGCGCGTGCTGATGAGCCTCAAGAGCCGCCACAAGGCCTCGTTCAAGGAACTCGCGGAACTGGCCAGCTTCGATCAGACGACGCTGTCGCGCACGATCGACCGCATGGTGAAGATGGGCCTCGTCACGCGCCTTTCCGACGTCGACGACATGCGCGTCACGCGGCTCGCGCTCACGGCCAAGGGCGAGGCGCTGTGGCACGATCTCTGGCCGGCCGTGAACGAGCTCAACGCCGCCGCCTGCGCGCGCCTGCCCGAGGGCGGCGCCACGATGCTGCGCTGGCTGCTGGGCGAGATGAAGCTTTCGCTCGACGACATGATCGAAAAGCGCCGCCCGCCGCGCAATCTCGCGCGCGGCGACGCCGAATGAATCCGCCGTAACCGAGGGAGAACGACATGGATGGATCGATAACCAGCGATATCCGGGCCCTGGTGGAGCCCGACCGCGTTCATCGCAAATGCTACACCGACCCCGAGATCTTCGCGCTCGAAATGCAGAACATCCACGAGAAGACGTGGGTGTATGTCGGGCACGAATCGCAGGTGAAGAATCCCGGCGACTACTACACGACCCTCATCGGCCGCCAGCCGATGGTCATGGTGCGGGCCAAGGACGGCAAGGTGCACGTCCTCTACAACCGCTGCCCGCACCGCGGCGCGCTGCTCTGTCCCGACCGCCACGGGAACACCGGCCAGACCTTCAAGTGCTCGTATCACGCCTGGCGCTTCAATCTCGACGGCTCGCTGCTGAAAGTGCCCGTCGTCGAGCAGTATCAAGGGACGCGCTTCGATCTCGGCGATCCCCAATTCAGCATGAAGCCGGCCGAGCGCGTCGAGAGCTATCGCGGCTTCGTGTTCGCGAGCCTCTCGCATGACGGACCGGACCTGAAGACGCACCTTTCGGGCGCGCTGCGCGCATTCGACGACATGTGCGATCGCGCGCCGGAAGGCGAAGTGGAGGTGGTGCCCACCTGCTTCCGCATGATCCAGAAGTCGAACTGGAAGATCTTCCTCGAGAACCAGCTCGACGCCGTGCACCCCTCGATCACGCACGAATCCTCGGGCCGCGCCGCGCTCGAAGTGGAGAAGGACATCGAGAAGCGCACCGGCCAGAAGGCGCCGCTTTCCTACCATTACATTTCGGCGTTCACCGAGCCGTTCTTCCGCTGGGACACGCTCAACACGATGGGCTTCCCGAACGGGCACTGCACGCTCGAGGGCTATATGGGCCTCAGGCCCAAGGATCCCGACACGCTCGAATACGAAGCCGCGATGCACAAGCACTACGGCAAGGAACGCACCGAGGAGATCCTCGGCGTGAACCTGCACCACGTGCTCGTCTATCCGTGCCTTTCGGTGCAGTCGCCGCTCCAGCAGCTGCGCGCCGTCCGCCCGCTCGCGGCCGACCGCACGCTCACCGAGATCTGGCACTTCCGCCTGAAGGGCGCGCCGGAGGCGATCTATCGCCGCTCGCTCGACTACTACTACCTCGTCAACGCGCCCTCGACGATGATCAACGCCGACGATCTCGACAATTTCTGGCGCTGCCACACCGGTCTCTCGTCCGAGGGCGGCGACTGGGTGAGCTTTCACCGCAACGCCGGCCAGGATCCGAACAAGGACGGCGTCTACACCTCCGTCACCGGCATGAGCGAACTGCCGATGCGGCACATGATGAAGGCTTGGACCGACTACATGACGCAGGGAGCCCGGCGATGAGCGATATCAAATTCGCGGCCGCCAAGCCGAATCAGATCAAGGGCAGCGCCACCGAGTGGGCCGAGAGCCTCGACGGCGCTCCGCCGCCGCCGGCGAAGCTCCCGCCCCTTCCCGTCACGAAAGTGGCGCAGGAGGTGCAGACGGCGGTGGAGCAGTTCCTCTATCGCCAGGCCGAAATCCTCGACGACAAGCATTGGGACGAATGGCTCGAGCTGTTCACGGCCGACGGCCACTACTGGATGCCGGCCAGCGAAGATCAGACCAAGGCCGACGGCATGCCCAACATCTTCTGGGAAGACCTCGACCTGATGCGCGTGCGCGTGAAGCGCGTCAATCATCCGCGCGCGTGGTCGCAGAAGCCGCCGCACAAGCATTGCCACATGGTCTCGAACGTCGTGATCGAGAAGCACGACGCGGCGACCGGCGATGTCGTCGTGCGCTCGCGCTTCCATGCCGCCGAATTCCGGCGCGACAATGTCCGCCATTTCGTCGGCAAGTACCGCCACGAGCTCAAGAAGACGCCCGACGGCTATCGCATCAAGCTGCAGCGCGTCGATCTCGTGAACGCCGAGGGGCCGTTCGAATACGTGCTGCTCACCTGGCTGTAGGTCGCGCCGGGACGCACCCGGAGCTTCCGGCCTCCGCGACGTGATACGAGGGAGGAGGCCCGCCCCGCCGCAGCAATGCGGCGGGGCGTTTCGTTTCCGAGGTCAGAACCGCCGCAGCCAGTTCACGTGCAGCTTGCAGGCGCCCTGCGCCTCGAGGATCGCGACCGCGCGCTTCTGGTCGTCGGTCGATTTCAGCGTCACGCGCAGCAGCACCGCATTCGGCGGCCAGGCCGGATCGGCCCGCCGGCCTTCCGCCATCGCGGCGGCGGCATGCGCGGAGGCCGCGCCGACGGCGCCGCCGGCCGCGGCCACGATCACGTTGCGTGCGCCGCGCGGCAGGAACAGCGCCGCCACGGCGCCGCCGGCCAGCGCGCCGAGCGCGGCACAAACACCGAGCGAACCGTTGCTCGCGGCGCGCGCCCCGATGCCGGAGCCGAGATTGCCGTGGCGTTGCGGCGGGCCGAGATCGACGAGGTTGAAACCCGCGGTTAACAGGGCATCGGCGGCGGGCTGGGCCTCGGCCGCCGAACGGAACAGGCCGGTCAGCTCGCAATGCCGCTGGGGCGCCGCGTCCCCGGTCTGGCGCGCCTCTTTGCTGGCCTGCGACTCGGGCTTGCCGGTGCGCGCGGCCGTCCACGCCGGCGGATCGCTGGCGGGAAACGACTCGCCGCTGGCCTCCTCGACGCGATCCTCGGCGCCGCGGCCCGGTTTCTCGTGATCGTGCATCTTGGCCTCCATTGCGGCGCCGCAACCGGCGCCCTGGGGAGGAAACGTCCGGTACGCCCAAAAGTGCTTGCTTTGTGCAGGTCCCCTGGCGCTGCGCCTGCGAGGCCTTTGCATATCCGGCCGCCTGTGATCCAATTCACAGCGCGGTCAGATTTGCGTGTATAATGCGCGCATCTGGGCGTGCGTGGGGCGCGCTCGGCGTTTCACCAAAACAACCTTCTGAGGCCTTGTTCATGAAGAAACTCTCGCTCGCACTGCTCGGCGCCGCGGTTCTCGCGGCGGCCGCTGCTGCGCCCTCCGCCGCCTATGCAAACTGCCAAATCGGGAATTGCTGGGGCGCCGTCGCCTATGGGCCCCGCGGCGCTTGGTCCTACGCGGTCAACTATCCCGCGCGGCACATCGCCGAGCGCGTTGCGCAAAACCGCTGCGGCGGGCGTTGCAACCACGTGCTCACGTTCCACAACAGCTGCGGCGCCTATGCCAGCGGTCCGGGCGCCTACAGCCACTATGGTTGGGGCAACGCCGCGACGCGTGGCGCCGCCGAAGCGCGCGCGATGTACGAGTGCAACGCGCGCGGGCCCTACTGCCGCGTCCGCGTGTGGGGCTGCACCACCCGTTAACGCGCGGGGGGGGCGCTCTTGTGGGGGGGGGGGCGGGGGGCATCGCCCCCCGCCGCTTCCGTTTTCCGGGGGAACCGCCATGTCCGCGCCGCCCCAGGACGGCCCGCTCGAACAGGTCCGGCTCGCGCTCGCCAGTCAAACGAAGATGCACGCGATCAAGAAGTATCGCGAGGAGACCGGCAGCGGCTGGGCCGCGGCGGCGGAGGCCGTGGACGCGATCCGGGCGGGCGGAACGCCCAGCGTGTCCGGGCGGCGGGCGCGCCACACGGGCGGACATGGTTCGGCAGACGTTGTGCCCGCATCTCGTATCGTCGAGCGCCGCCGCGTCAATCCGATGCTGGTGCTGCTTTCGCTGGCCGCGCTGTCCGGCGCGCTGTTCGGCCTCGCCTATGTCCTGACGCGGAGTTGAGCGGCGCGGCTCAGAAGATCAGGAGCACGGCGCCGACAACCACGATGCCAAGCACCGTGGCAACCCCGGCGAGATCGTCGCGCAGGCGCCGCAGAAGGCGTCTGGGGGCTGCGCCCGGCCCATGCCGCGCCGGCGCCGGGAGGGCCGCCCTCGGCTGGCCGCCGGTCATCTCGATCCGCACCGGCGCGGCGGCGTTTTCGCCGGCACCGAGTTCCGCCATGTGGGCGACCCGGTGCCCGTGCTTGGCCATCGCGATTTCGGCCGCGGCCCGGTTTGCGAAGGCGGCGGTGAGCGTGCGCGGGGCGAAAGTATCGTCGTCGATATAGACGATGCGGAAAATCGGCATGGCGCGGCGTTCTCCTCGGCAAGTCCGGGCGAGCGCGGGGTGTCGAGCCGCGTCCGTGCCGATGCGACGCACGATTTTCTTGTTTGAACTCCCTGCCGAGGTTGGGCGCAGCGGCGCTTCCCGGAAGACTGTCAACGCAGGCGAGGTTACGCCCGGCGCCCGATCGTCACAGTGATCCCAGTCACCTTGCTCGATTTTTCAGCGCGCGCCGCCGAAAGCGAGGCCTGGCACCGGCGCCGCGCGCGGCACCGCCTCGGCGGCCGCGGCGATGCGGACCGCAACGGGATCGTGCGCGCACTCGCCGGGGCGCATCTCGGCGATTTGCAGAACGCGGAGGCCGGCGGCGGACAGCGCCGCCAGTGCCTCGTCGCGGCTCGCGAATTGGGCGGTGAGCGTCTCGACGCGCCCGATTTCGTCCGACACGAACACGATGCGGAGCGCAGGCATGTCACCCTCCTGTGGAGAGGCACGGGCGCGGGGCCGGGTTTGGCGCGCCTCGTCGCAGCATGCCGGGTCTAGCGCAGCGAAGCCGCGCGGTCTGTGAGGCCTGTCACTCTGCGGAGAATTCGCC
This sequence comes from uncultured Candidatus Odyssella sp., assembly GCA_964481045.1. Lineage (GTDB taxonomy): Bacteria > Pseudomonadota > Alphaproteobacteria > Bin65 > Bin65 > SBBV01. The sequence goes on from CAYZSG010000144.1 coordinate 9,641, forward strand.
CGAAGGCGCTAGCGATCCCGCTGCAGCATGGCGACGACGAGGGATGCCATCAGGATCACGCCACCCAGGAGGGTCGCGGCAAAGAAGATCGTGTTCATGGTTCGCCCGCCGATACGTACACCGCACCAGCGGACACAACGCAGGCGCCGCCGCGTGGTTCCGGATCGCGGCGCCTGGACGCCAGGAATATCAGCCGCCGAACGCCTTCCTTAAGCGAGCGCTCGCGCGCTGAAGCGGCGGATCGGGAAGGACGATCGCCGGTGCGGAAGGGCCTCGGCCTTGCGTGCCGCCCTGCCAACGATGCCGTCGAGGCGCCGGGCGTCGGGCCGCTGCTCCGCGATGTAGAGGATGCGCAGGCCGCGCGCGGCGAAGACATCCATCGCCTGCTCGAGGCTGTCGAAGCCCGCATTGATCGTTTCGGGCGTCGTCGCGTCGTCGCGAACATAAAGAATGCGGAAAGCCGGCATGGCACGCTCCCAATCGGGTTGAGAGGCTTGCATTTCCCGTCACGAGCGGCCGTTCCCCGGAAATTCGGCGAAGGCGGCTCGCTACCTGCCTCTCGATGGGTGCGTTCTACGCAGGGCGTGTCAAAGAATCAGTGACGGCTATCACAGAACCGCGAGGTTTGTGCGAGCGCCCGCCACCGCCGGGCGCACACGAAAACGCCCGCCGGTTCGACGGCGGGCGCATTCGCGCAGGCGCTCTGGAATGCGTCTATTGAACGGCCGCGTTCGTGAATGCGCCAGCAAGCAGCAGGACGATCACGACCAGCAGCAGCACGCCGACGAAGCCGCTCGGGTAGTACCCCCAGCTGCGGCTGTAGGGCCAGGCCGGGATCGCGCCGAGGAGCAGCAGAATGAGCACGATGAGCAGAATGGTTCCGATGGACATGATGCACTCCACTGATGCGATTTATGGAACGAACGGACCGGATCGGCACCGGTTCCGCGCCGCCGCGGCTTGCATCGCGCGCGGCGCATGCGCACGCGCGTCGAACCATCGGAAACGTCGTCCGTTCTTCACCGCAGCAACCAACAAGAATGCAGGTGGATGGAAATGGACACGCGCACGCAAGACACGCTCGCCCGCGGTGAAATGGGCAATCTGATCTCCTCGCGCCGCGTCGAAGGCACCGACGTCTACAACACGAAGGGCGAGCATCTCGGCTCGATCGAGCACGTGATGCTCGACAAGCTCAGCGGCCAGGTCGCCTACGCCGTGATGTCGTTCGGCGGCTTCCTCGGCATCGGCGAAAAGTATCACCCGCTGCCGTGGTCGGTGCTCGACTACGACACCGGTAAGGGCGGCTACGTCGTCGACCTCGACAAGAAGACGCTCGAGGGCGCGCCCTACTACGGCGATACGAGCGATCCCTACGATTGGACCGACCGCACCTGGCGGAACCGGGTGGACGACTACTATCGCCCCTATCTCTAGGCCCGGATCGACCCGCTCTGGCGCAGCGCAAAGAGGCGCCCCTCGCCTCTTCTTCCGTCTTTGTCGCAGGCCGAAGACGGACGCGCGCGCCGAGGCCGGCCCCTCTCCCCACAAGGGAGAGGGGCACGGCACTTGATCCCTCATGGCGAACGCCGCAGCGCGCCCGGCCGCGCCGCGGCTTGATTGCGTTCCTCCCGCGCGCCGCATTTTACCGCGCATGCTCCGCCTGATAGGTTGAGCACGAGCGGCGCGCCCGGGGATCGCGCGCCGCGGCAGCATTGCCGTCCCTCCCGGACGGCGCTGCCGCAGGAGGGGTCGTCATGTTTCGCTCGTGGCGCCGCATGGCCGGCGCGCCCGCCGCGTTCGCGGCGTTGTTTCTGTTCGGCGCGAGCCGCGCTTTCGCGCAGGCGCAGCCGCCGACCGCCAACGTCGAGAACGTGATCGGGCGCATGCTCCTGCTGATTCGCGACGGCTCCGCGAAGCTGTCCGAGCGCATCGCCGAGATGTTCGCCGCCACGGCGGAGCTCGGCCCCCAGATGGAGCGGGTCATCTCGCTGATGACCGATCTCAACGGTCTTCCGGCGCTATGGCAGGCGATCCCGAAGATGCTCGCGATGTGGGCTCTTGCGGGTCTCGGGGAATGGCTGCTGCGCCGCCGCGTGCGCCCCGCGCGCTATTGGGCGGCAGCGGCGGCCCAGACCGACACGTGGCAACAATGGATTCGACGCGGCGCGGCGTTCGGCCTCGAACTGCTCGCCCTTGCCGCCTTCTTCTTCTTCACGATCATTCTATCTTTCGTGTTCTTCGAGCTCGGCGACCCGCTGCGGGTTCTGCCGGTCGTGCTCGCGCTTGTGCGCGTGATCGCGCAGGCGTTCTGGTCGATCGGCCGCCTGCTCGCCTCGCGGCGCGCCTGGCTCTACGCCGTCGCGGGCGGGATCGGAGTCGGCGGCGTGGTCCTTTCCAGCATGTTGATGCTCTACGGGCTCAAGGCGGACCTGGCGACGCTGCTCGAGCTGGCTTGCGGCACGATCGCGATCGCTCTCGTTTTCGCCGCGATGGCCTTGCGCGCCTGGCGGCAGACGGGCGGCGCGCGCGTGCTGATCCCGCTTCTCGTCTCGGTGCTCTGGTACAACTGGGCTTCCGATCTCGTGCTCGGGCGCAACGCCGCGGCCGCATTGGCCGCCGGTGCCCTGCTCTGCGTGCTCGCGATCGCCTATGTCGCCGACTACACCGCCGGGCTGCGCGCCGGGCTGCCCGCCGCCGAGGGCGAGCAGAAGACCGCGCAGCGCAAGGCGGCCGACAGGCTGATCGCCGGCATCGGGGCATGCGTGCGCATCGCGCTCGGCTTCGTGGCCGTCCTGCTCACGCTCGAATCGGGCCCGTTCGGCGTCAGCGGCCTGCTCAAGACCAAGAGCGGCGGCACGATTCTCGCCGCCGCGGTCAACGCCGCCGTCGCGATCCTGATCGGCTACATCCTTTGGGCGCTGATCAAATACGCCATCGACAAGCGCCTTGCGGTGAAGAGCACCGATCAAGGCGCCAGCGGCGCCGCGCGCGAGGAAGGCGAAGGCGGCACGGCCAAGATCGGCACGCGCGCCGAGACGCTGCTGCCGCTCTTCCGCGCCTTTGCGTTCATCATCATTATCGCGGTGATCGTGCTCTCCGTGCTCTCGGCCTTCGGCGTCGACATCGGACCGCTGCTGGCCGGCGCCGGCATCGTCGGCATTGCGGTGGGCTTCGGCGCACAGTCGCTGGTGAAGGACATCTTCTCCGGCATCTTCTTTCTCATCGACGACGCGTTCCGCATCGGCGAATACATCTCGTTCGGCAGCCTGCGCGGCGAGGTGGAGGGCATCTCGATCCGCTCGCTGCGCCTGCGCCATCACCGCGGCGCCGTGCACACCGTGCCCTATGGCGAGATCCGCTCGATCACCAATTACAGCCGCGACTGGGTGATCATGAAGCTGCGCATCGGCGTCAAATACGGCACCGACACCGACAAGGTGCGGAAGCTCATCAAGAAGCTCGGCCAGGAGATGCAGGCCGATCCCGAATATGGGCCGCTCCTGCTCGAGCCGCCGAAATCGCAGGGCATCCTCGAATTCGGCGACTACGCGATCATCCTGCGCGTGAAGTTCAAGACCAAGCCGCGCGAGGA
>CAYZSG010000145.1:0-13227 GCA_964481045.1 uncultured Candidatus Odyssella sp.
CATCCTGTTCCTCGACGAGCCCACCGCCGGCCTCGACCCGATCGGCGCCGCTGATTTCGATATGCTTATCCGTGACTTACAGAAGAGCCTCGGCCTCACCGTGTTCATGGTGACGCACGATCTCGATTCGCTCGTCTCGATCACCGACCGCATCGCCGTGTTGATCGACAAGAAGTGCAAGGTAGGTACGATTCACGAGTTGCTCCAGGACGAGCATCCCTGGATCAAGGAATACTTCCACGGGCCGCGCGGGCGCGCGGCCCAGAAGCAGTGAGGGCACGGCCATGGAAACGCGCGCCAGCTACGTTCTCGTCGGAAGCTTCGTCCTGGGCCTCGTCGCCGCGGCCGTGATCTTCGTGCTGTGGATCGGGAGCGGCGATACCGGGAAGAACCTCGTCACCTACAAGCTGAACTTCACCGGGTCGGTGACGGGCCTGGCGCCCGGCGCGGCCGTGCGCTATCGCGGAATCAACAAGGGCGAGGTCCGCGCGATCGGCATCAAGCCCGACCAGGACGACGTCATCGAGGTGACGATCCGCGTCGATGCCGACACGCCGGTGTACACCGACACGGTCGCCTCGCTCGAGGCGCAGGGCCTGACCGGCTCCCCGTTCGTGCAGCTGAAGCGCTCGCCGAAACCCGGCGTCGACGGGAAGAAGGTCGAGGCCGCCGACCGCACGAAGATCGTCATCCAGGGCGAGAGCGCGGGCCTCGAGCGCATCTTCGAGGAATTCCCGAAGGCGATCGCATCGGTGACGGCGCTCGCCGACCGTGCCTCGGCCCTGCTCGACAAGGAGAACCAGGAGAACTTCAAGTCGATGCTGCGCGGCGCCAGCGAGGCGCTCGCCTCGCTGCGCGGCCTCGTGAACGAGATGACGGTCGTCGCGCGCGATGCGCGCGCGCCGGTGCAGGAGCTCGGCAATCTCGCGCGGCGCGGCCAGGTGACGCTCGGCGAGTTCGAGAAGACGGCGGCCGGCATCACCGGCCTGATGACCGATGCGCGCACGATCCTGCGCGAGAACCGGCGTCCGATCGCCGATTTCGCGGCCACCGGACTCTACGAATTCTCGCTCTTCCTCACCGACACGCGTAAGTTCGTGCGCAGCTTCGACCGCATCCTGACGCGGATCGAAAGCGATCCGTCGCAATTCCTGTTCGGCAACCGCCAGCGCGGCTTCGAGACCCAGGGTAGGTAACCGCTGATGCGCCGCTCCCCCTTCCCCGCCTCTCTTCGCGCCGCGCTCGCGCTGGCCGCGGCGTTCGCGGCCTCGGCCTGCCAGGGCCTCATCCCCGGCGCCTCGCGCGACCCGCCGCGGCTCTACGAGCTCACGCCGAAAAGCACGTTCGATCCCACGCTGCCGCGCGTGCGCACCCAGCTCGTCGTCGAGACGCCGGATTCCGCCTCGGGCCTGCAGACGAGCCGCATCGCCGTGAAGCAGAAGCCCACGACGCTCGACTATTACGCGCGCTCGGAATGGACCGATCTCGCGCCGCGGCTCGTGCAGACGAAGCTGATCGAGTCGTTCGAGAACTCGGGCAAGATCGTCTCGGTCGGGCGCGAGGGCTCGGGCCTGCGTTCGGACTACATCCTGAAGAGCGAGCTGCGGCACTTCGAAGCGCAGCTCTACGATCCGGGAAAGCCGCTGATTCGCGTCGTCGTCAACGTGAAGCTCGTTCGGATGCCGGCGCGCGAGATCGTAGCCAACCAAAGCTTCGAACGCACGCATCCGCTCGACGGCGCCGAAATCGACAATCTCGTCGAAGGCTTCGATGAGGCGCTCGGCGGCGTCCTGAAGCGCATCGTCGAATGGTCGATCCGCGAGATGGACATGCGCGACCGCGGCATCATTCACTCCCTGCCCGGCCGCGGCCGCCCCATCGGCCGAACGCGCCGCACGGAGTGAGCCGCGCCGAGGCGGCAGGAACGCAGACGTTCCGGCACTCTCAAACAATCGTGAAACGGTGACTCGCAGCGGCTTCGCGCGCGGGACGTAATTCCGTGGGGCAACGCGGGTAACGGGAAATGGAGTGACCGCATGCGGAAGATTCCCCTCGTCCTCGGCGCCGCCGCGAGCCTCGTGCTTGCCGCCGGCGCGGCCCAGGCCCAGCAAAGCTGGGGCCCGAAACACACGACCTATTGGAGCAGCGACGCCACCGGCAAATTCGCGCCGGGCCAGTTCATGACCTCGACGATGCCCGTGATGCAGCCACTGGCCGGGCCGCAGATGCAGGCGCCGGTGCGCCAGCAGCGGATGTACTATCAGCCGGCCAACAAGCGCATGCGCGCGCCAATGCGCGTGCGCCAGCAGCAGCCGGGCGCGCGGCCCGGTCAGCCGCCGGCGGAAGCGGCTCCCTCGGCTCCGCCCACGGAAGGCCGGCCGCCGATGCAGAACCAGCAGCCCGGTCAGGTACCGAAGTAGAGGCGTCGCCCGGTTGCTAGCATAGGCCGGCTGACCGGTCTCCGCGGCTCAGCGCGGGTGGCGAAACAATCGCCGCCTCCGCGCGGCCGCGTGCCGCCTTGTTTCGCCAAAGCACCGAGGCCATATCGTGACCGTAGGTGCAGCATGTCCATTCGCTCGAACATCGCGGTCGCGATTGCGATACTCGCCTTCACCCCGGCGAATGCCGCGGCGCAGGCTTCGCCGCTGTCGCGCGGTTTCGAGTCGGGCTCGCCGCTCGGCGGCAGCACGCGGGTGCCGTCGCTCTGGTATTACGGGCCGTCGTACAGCCTCGGCTACGACCGGCCGCCGCAAGGCGCGGGCCAGCCCTACCGGCCATCGCTGCGCAACGATCCCTATTACGGTCAGGACTATCTCGATCGCCTGGAGCGCGGCCGGCGCTTCGGACCTCTCCCCGAATTGCCCTACCGCTACGACGTCCGCTGAGCGCCGCGCCGCTTCACTTCAGGAACGGGTTCGGCGCGCCGCGGCGCGCTTTCGGCGGAAACGACGCGGCGAGATAGTCGAGAATCAGCGACCGCTCTTCGCCCTCGAGCTTCGGCATCTTGTGGCGCTCGGTCATCACGTCGAGCGTCTCGTCCCATTGCGCGCGCGACATGCCCTGCTGGCTCACGATCCGGCCGCTGTGGCAGGCGGCGCACATGTTCGCCGTCTCCTCGCGCCCTTTCCCTTCGGGAAAATCCTCGATGCCGCGGTCGTCGGCGAACGCGGGCACCGCGAGCGCGAACAGAGCAAATATCGGGAGCAGCAGCTTTTTCATTGTCGTCCCCGCGAAAGCGGGGACCCATGCCTCCGCCGCCCGGCGTCTTGAGCCATCATCGAGACGCTCGATCGAGCGTGGGCCCCCGCTTTCGCGGGGGCGACAACACTGGATGAACTACCCCTACGCCTCGACCAGCACACGCACGCGATGGAACGTGTTCGCGCCGTAGCCCTGCGGATTCCAGAACTGCGCCGCGTGCGCCTGGCTTTTGCCGGAGCTGTCGGTCGCCTTCACCCACAGCTCGTAGTAGCCGTGATACGGCAGCTTCACCTTGCCGTTCCACTTCTGCCAGGCAAATCGGTTCGCCGGCGCGGCCACCTGCGCCGCCGACCAGGTCTGGCCGTAATCTGCGCTCACTTGCACCGTCGTGATCGTGTTGTCGCCGGCCCAGGCCTTGCCGCGCAGCGCGATCTCGCGCGTCTTGGCCGGGAATTTCTGGCCGTCCTTGACGTTGGTGATGACCGAGCGCACTGGCATCGATTCGAGGATGCGCATCGTCTTGGTATCGAATTTCGGATCGCCCGGCACGCCGGGAATCGTCGGCACGCGATACGAGGCGCCGGTCATGCCGGGCCCGTCGTGCTCCTTGTCGCGGATCCAGATGCGCTTCAGCCATTTGTGCGAGGCCGAGCCTGCCCAGCCCGGCACGATGAGTCGCACCGGCCCGCCATGCATGTTGGGGATCGGCTTGCCGTTCATCTCGAACGCGATCAGCGTGTGCGCGTCCATCGCCTTGGGAAGGCGCACGCCGCGCGAGAGCGTCGGCGTTTCGGGATTGCCCGAGAGATGCACATCCGCGCCGTAATGCGCCGTGTATTTCGCGGAGGGCTTCAGGCCGGCCGCCTTCAGCACGTCGCCGAGTGCCACGCCGCCCCAGCGGGCGCAGCCGACGCCGCCCGTCGTCCACTGATTGCCACGCGCCGGGGGCTCGAACGCCGAGCGGCCGTTGCCGCCGCATTCGAGTTGCAGCACGTAGCTCACCTTCTTGTACCGCTTCTTGAGCTCGCCGACCGTGATCTTGATGGGCTTGTTCACCTCGCCGTCGATGACGATCTCCCACGCATCCGGATCCTTCGGGGCCTCGGGCGGCGTGCCGTTGTTGCGGATGTAGAACTTCTCGGTCGGCGTCACGTCGTCGTCGAGCATCCACGCCGGCGTTTCCGCCACGAGCGGACGGTCGCCAAGCACGACGAGCTCGGCCTTGCCATCCAGCTTGAGGAGCTTCGGCTCCTTCGCGGCCTGCGCGAAGGCCTTGGGAATGAAGCCGCCGGGCATGAACTCCGCGAACGCGATCGGCGCGCCGATCATGGCCGTCATCGTCGCGATTCCGGAGCCGGAGAGGAAGCCGCGGCGCGTGGCGCCGACGCGGCGTTCGAAGATCAGCGCGTCGGCGCGCTCGGGATCGTCGGCATAGAGCTCGTGCAGACCGCGCTCGCGATAGAACATCGGCATGTCATCGTCCCCCTAGTGGATGTGTCGGTCGATCCGAACACTTGCAATTTTGTGCAAGTATCACACGCTCCGAATCGTGGCGCAAGTCGGCCCCGCATTGCAAGCGCCGCGCGGCTCACGCGGCGAGCAATCCTTCATCTTTCATCCACCGGTACGAGTCCTCGAGCATCGCTGCGAGTGAAACCGGCTGGTAACCAAGCTCGCGGATCGCGAGCCCGGAATCGATGCGCGCATGGGCGGTGACGATCGCGACTGCATCAGGCGTCACCAGCGGCTCGCGCCCCGTGATCATCGCGACACCCGCGAGTATCCGCGCGTAGAGGCGCAGCACGGCGGCCGGCGTCGCGCGCTTCGGCACCTTCGCGCCGGTGAGACGCCCGATCGTGTGAAACACCTCGACGAACGTCGCGTCCGCCCCGCCGCATAGGTAGTTCTGACCAGCCCGGCCGCGCTCGGCGGCGGCAATCATCGCGTCGGCCACCGCCGCCGCGTGGCAGAACGATCCGCTGCCGGGCGGGATGCCGGGAACCTTGCGGCGCACCGTCATCTCGATCATGCGCGCCCAATTGTGCGTGTCATAGCGGCCGATGATGTGGCCGGGGTTCACGATAACGGCGGGAAAGCCTTCGGCGGACGCGCGTTTGACGACGCCCTCCGCGGCGAGCTTGCTGAGCGCGTAGATGCTTCCGCGCCGCACCGGCGGCGTTGCCTCGGTGATCGTGCCGCGTTCGTGGTCGTAGACGCTGACGGACGACACATGCACGAAGCGCTTCGCGCCGCGCCGGCGCGCCGCCGCGACGACCTCGATCGTGCCGCCGAGATTGTCCTCCCACTGCTTCCTGTTGTGCCGCCGCCACGTCGTAGTGTTCGCGGCGCAGTGGAAGACGGCGTCAACGGCTTCCGGCATGGCCGCCTCCACCGCGGCGCGATCGGCGATGTCGCCGACGGCGAGGCGCAGCGGGAAGCGGCGCAGTCGCGCCGTATCCGAACCGGCGCGATGGAGCACCACGATCTCCCACCCGCGCCGCGCGAGCTGCTCGACGAGGTTGAGGCCGAGGAAACCGGTTCCGCCGGTGACAAAGGCGAGAGGCAAGGCGCGCTCCGCGAGCGGGTGCAGGCGCGCATCATAAGTCGCGCGCCGAGCGGCCCGAAACGAAAACGGCGCCCGATGCGGGCGCCGTTTCACGCAACAGCGCGCGGGACGCGCTACTTCTTCTTCTCTTCCTTCTTGGCGCCGGCAGCCGGCTTGGCTTCGGCGGCGGGCTTGGCGGGCGCGGCCTCTTTCTTCGCGGCCTTGGCCTTTTCGGGCTTGTTGACCGCGCCGGTGGCCGCCGTGGCGGTGCCCATGTTTTGCGGGATGCCGAGGTTCTGGTAGCGGTTCTTGAACTTGGCGAGCTGGCCGCCCGTGTCCATCAACCGGTGCACGCCGGTCCAGGCCGGGTGCGACTTCGGGTCGATGTCGAGCTTCAGCGTGGCCCCGGGCTTGCCGTAGGTCGAGCGCGTCTTGAACGACGTGCCGTCCGTCATCACCACATTGATCTCGTGGTAATCGGGGTGTGTGTCTTTTTTCATCCTAGGTCTCCGCGGCGGAAGGCGGGTATATAACGGCGCCCCGCCGGACAGGCAAGGCGCCCCCGGTGCGGCGATTCGCGTTGATTAACGAGCCCGTTAGAGCCCTTTGACCCCCGCCTCCGACCCGCCGAAACGCGCCGAGATCGCGCGTATCCGGCCGCTCCTCGGCTTTCTGCGCCCCTACAAGGGCAAGATCGCGGGCGCGGTGGCCGCGCTTGTGCTCTCGTCCGTCGCAATGCTCGCTTTCGGCATCGGCCTGCGCTGGCTGGTCGACAATGGCTTCCACAACGGCGGCAATGCTCTGGACTGGGCGCTGTTGGGCCTCCTCGCCATCGTCACGGTGCTGGCGACGGCCACCTATTTCCGCGCCTATCTCGTCAACTGGATCGGCGAACGCGTGGCGGCCGACATCCAGCGCGCCGTGTTCGCCAACGTGCTGCGGCTCGAGCCGGCTTATTTCGAGACCACGCCGACCGGCGAAGTGGTCTCGCGCCTCACCAACGACACGACCTTGCTCCAGACCATCCTCGGCTCGTCGGCCTCGATGGCAGCGCGCAACGTGCTGATGTTCACGGGCGCCGTGATCCTGATGGCGGTGACGAGCCCGAAGCTCACCGGCCTCGCGGCGCTCGTCGTGCCGCTCGTCGTGCTGCCGGCGATCGTGTTCGGCCGGAAAGTGCGCCGCCTCTCGCGCGCGACGCAGGACCGCATCGGCGATGTCGGCGCCAAGATCGAAGAGACGCTTTCGGGCATGCGCATCGTCCAGGCCTTCACGCAGGAGGCGGCCGAGCGCGCCCGCTTCGAAGGCCGTGTCGCCGAGGCATTCGGCGCCGCGATGCGCCGCATCCGCGCGCGTGCGCTGTTCTTTGCGTGCGTATTTTTCGCCGTGTTCGCCGCGGTGGGCCTGGTGCTATGGGTGGGCGGCAAGGATCTGCTGGCCGGAGACATAACTGCGGGGCAGCTCACCGCGTTCCTGTTCTACGCAATCCTCGCCGCGAGCTCGATCGGCGCGCTCGCCGAGTTCCACAGCGATCTCCAGCGCGCGGCCGGTGCCGCCGAGCGGCTCCTCGAGCTGCTGCAAACCGAGCCGCGCATCAAGGCGCCGGCCGTGCCGAGGCCGCTGCCCGAGCCGCCGCAGGGATCGCTCGCCTTCGAGCGCGTAACCTTCACCTATCCTGCGCGGCCCGACCGCTCGGCGCTGCACGACTTCTCGCTCGCGGTGCGGCCGGGCGAGACCGTGGCCCTCGTCGGCCCCTCGGGCGCGGGCAAGACGACCGTATTCCAGCTCGTCTATCGCTTCTACGATCCGCAGCAGGGCCGCGTGCTGATCGACGGCGTGGCGCTCGCCGAGGCCGATCCGGCGGCATTCCGCGCACGCCTCGCGCTGGTGCCGCAGGAGCCGGTGATTTTCTCCGGCACCGTCGCCGAGAACATCCGCTTCGGCCGCCCCGAGGCGAGCGACGACGACATCCGCCGCGCCGCCGAGACCGCCGCCGCGCGCGACTTCATCGAGGCGCTGCCCGGCGGCTTCGACGCGCAGCTCGGCGAGAAAGGCGTGCGCCTTTCGGGCGGACAGCGCCAGCGCATCGCGATCGCGCGCGCGATCCTCCGCAACCCCGCGATCCTTCTGCTCGACGAAGCGACCAGCGCGCTCGATGCCGAGAGCGAGCGTGCCGTGCAAACGGCGCTCGACCGCGTGATGAAGGGGCGCACGACGCTCATCATCGCGCACCGCCTCGCCACCGTGCTCAAGGCCGACCGCATCGTGGTGATCGACGAGGGCCGCATCGTGGCCGAGGGCCGACACGCCGAGCTCGTGCAGCGCAACGATCTCTATGCCCGGCTTGCGCGCCTGCAGTTCGACGCCGCCCGCGCGGCGGAGTGAGCCGGGGACGCGAAAAAAATCTCCGGACGCGCGGAACTTTTCCGATCGCCGGATTCCGACTCCGCGCAAGCCATTGAGACTGCTTTGATATACGAATACTGGCGAATTTCGCGGCCTTGACAGCCGCCGCCCTCTCGGCGAAGCGTCGGCTCCGTTGGCCATGGCAGAGGCATTGCGCGTGGGCGAACGAGCAAAAGGCGGTCCGGACCGCATCCTCGTTGTCGAAGACGAAGCCATCGTCGCGATGCTGCTCGAGGACATGCTCGTCGAGCTCGGCTACGAGGTCGTGGGCCCGGTAACGCGCCTCGACCGCGCGCTCGATCTCGCGCGCGGCGCCCCGATCGACGCCGCCGTGCTCGACGTGAACATCAACGGCAACGACACCTATGCCGTGGCCGATGTGCTGTGCGCGCGCGCGATCCCGTTCGTGTTCGCGACGGGCTACGGCACCAAGGAGCTGGCCGAGCGCTTCCGGGACACGCCGATAACGCAGAAGCCGTTCCATCGCGACGACCTCGAGCGCGCTCTGGGCGTGGCAAGGCGCCAGGGCGCGCAGCGGACATGAGCGCGCAATTCGCCGGACCCGGTCTGCCGGCGGAGCGGGAGGCCGCGCCGCCTGCTGCCCGCGATCGGCCGGCACTGCCCGTGGAAGATCGCCATCGGCACATCGTCGAGTCGGCCGGCGTTTCGATCTGGGAAGAGGATTTCTCGATGGTCGGGGCGGCGCTCGAAGCGCTGCGCGCGCGCGGCGTGACCGATCTCAGGGCTTATCTCGCGGCACATCCCGAATTCGTGCGATCGGCGATCGGGCTGGTGAAGATCGTCGACGTCAATGCGGCCACGCTGCGCCTGCTCGGCGCGCGCGAGAAGTCCGAGCTCGTGGCCTCGCTGCACCACGTGTTCCTGCCGGAGACCGAGCCGGTGTTCGCCGAGGAATTGCTCGCGATCTGGGAGGGGCGCCCGCTGCTCGAAGCCGAGACGGTGCTGCGCACCCTGCAAGGCGAGCGGCGCGACGTGATGTTTTCGATCGCCTTTCCCGAAGCGCCCACGGGCCTTGCGAGCGTGCCGGTGACGCTGACCGACATCACGGCGCGCAAAGCGGCGGAGACGGGGCTGCGGCGGAGCGAACGGGGGTTGCGCACGCTCTATCAGCTCGCCAGCGCGGTCGGCCGCGCCGAGACGCTCGAGGATGTCTATACGCTGGCGCTCGACGCGCTGATCGGCGCGGTCGGTGCAGACCGCGCTTCGGTCCTGCTGTTCGACGAGCGCGGCGTGATGCGCTTCGTGGCATGGCGCGGGCTTTCCGCTGCCTATCGCGCCGCGACCGAGGGCCACTCGCCCTGGACCTCGGAGGAGCGCAACGCCGTTCCGATCACGGTCGCCGACGTCGCGGAGGACGCTGCGCTCGGCGCGCTGCGCGAGAGGATCCTCGCCGAAGGCATCCACGCATTGGCGTTCATCCCGCTCGGCGATGCCGGACGCCTGCTCGGCAAGTTCATGGTCTATTACGACCGGCCGCATGCCTTCGGCGAGGACGAGCTGCACCTTGCCGAGAGCATCGCGAGCCACATCGCGCACGCGATCCAGCGCCGGCGCGACGAGGCGGCGCTGCGCGAGAGCCTCGCGATCGTGCAGATCGTCAACGAAGGTACGCCGACGCTGCTTTACGCCAAGGATCGCGCGGGCCGCATGCGCATGGCGAACCCGGCGACGCTGCGCGCGCTCGGCGTCACCGCGGAAGAGGCGATCGGGCACACGGCCATCGAATACTGGAGCGACAAGCAGGCGGCGGCGCAGGTGATGGCGAACGACCGCGCCCTGATGGAGCGCGGCATCGCCATCACGTTCGAGGAGAAGATCATGCTGGCCGATGGCCCGCATGTCTTCCTCTCGACGAAGACCCCGCAGCGCGATTCGAGCGGCGCCGTGATCGGCCTCGTCGGCGCCTCGATCGACATCACCGATCGCAAGCGCGCCGAGGAGCGCCAGAAGCTGCTGATCCGCGAGCTCAATCACCGGGTCAAGAACACGCTCGCGACCGTGCAGTCGATCGCGGCGCAGACGTTGCGCGGCACGGAGGGTGATCTTCGGGCGCGCCGCGACTTCGAGGCGCGGCTGCTGGCGCTGTCGAACGCGCACAACGTGCTCACGCGCGAAAGCTGGGACGGCGCCGGGATCGACGAGATCGTCGCGACCGCGCTGGCGCCGCACCGCGCCGCGGGCGACGGCCGCTTCTCCGTCGAGGGGCCAGCGCTCAGGCTCGCGCCCAAGGCCGCGCTTGCGCTGGCCATGGCGCTGCACGAGCTTGCCACCAACGCCGCCAAATACGGCGCGCTCTCCGCGCGCGCCGGACGCGTGCGGGTCGCTTGGAGCATCGGCGCCGACGGAGCGGAAGCCCGGTTTCGCCTGATCTGGCGCGAGAGCGACGGTCCGCCCGTGGTCTCTCCGCAGCGTAAGGGGTTCGGTTCGCGGCTCATCGAACGCGGCTTGAGCCTCGAGCTCGGCGGGCGCGCGGCGATCGAATTTCACCCGGCCGGGCTGAGCTACACGATCGACGCTCCGCTCGCGCACCTGGCCTGGAGCGCCGCGGATACGGCCGCCTAATCGAAAAATAATGCCCGGTTCGTGGAACTTTTTCCGAGACGCGCCGGACCTTTCTAACAAGCATTTGATAATATTGAAGAATCATGGACGTTGATTTCGCGCAATCTTGACTTGGCGCGTCCATCGGTCCACTTTGGCACATCAATCTCCGCGACCCGATCCTTGCCGACGCGCCCCCGCGGCGTCCTCGCCCAAGTTCTTCGCTACCGGGATTGGCTCCCTTCGCCATGCGGGCTTAAGCATGGCATTTCGCAACCAACCCGGGAGGCCAAGATGGCCAGCGGTACTGTCAAGTGGTTCAACCCGACGAAGGGCTACGGCTTCATTCAGCCGAGCGACGGCGGTAAGGACGTTTTCGTGCATATCAGCGCCGTCGAGCGCGCCGGACTCAACACGCTGAACGAGGGCCAGAAGGTCTCGTTCGAGCTGCAGACCGAGCGCGGCAAGACCTCGGCGACGAACCTCAAGGTCGGTTGATCCGGCTGAACGGTGAAACGGGGCCGCCCTCGGGCGGCCCCGTTTTCTTTTGCGGTGCGTGCCGCGCGCGGCCGCCGGCCCATCATGCGATGAAGTGGCCGTTGTAGTATCCGAGCCGCAGCGAATCCGCGGCGACGCCATCGAGGCTCACGAGCGCGACATCGACGTGGTAGCCGTAGTCGGCCGCGCTGCCGTTGCGGTCCATGTACACGGTCGTGCCGAAGCCTTCCTCGCCCGGCGTGCCGTGCTCGACGAAATAGATGTAGCCCTGCTGGAACGCCTCGTAGGCGTGCGTCCCCGTGAATGTGCTGGACGCGAGCGCTTCGCGCAGATCGATTCGGTCGAACTCCGAATAGTAGGCGCCATTGCCGACCTGGAAGTCGGTGACGCGATCGACGCCGCCATAGTAATAGCCGCCGCTGCCGGACACGACGAACGTGTCGCGGCCAGCCCCGCCGATCATCACGTCGGTGCCGCTGCCGCCGACCAGCGTGTCGTGGCCGTCGCCGCCCTTGAGGATGTCGTTGCCGGCGCCGCCTTCGAGTCGGTCGTTGCCGGCGCGGCCTTCGAGCGTGTCTTCGCCGTTGCCGCCAAGGAGGTGGTCGTCGCCATTGTCGCCGATCAGCCAATCCGCGCCGCCGGCGCCGATCAGCTTGTCGTTCCCCTCGCCGCCCACCAGCGTGTCGTCGCCCTCGCCACCGTCGAGCGTGTCGTCGCCGAGGCCGCCGGAAATGAGATCGTTTCCGCCGTAGCCGAACAACGTGTCCGCGCCGTCGGTGCCGGCGATGAAGTCGTTCTCGTCGACGAGCTCGAACACCGCGTCGCCGATGTTCGCGGCGACGTCGGCGAGGTGACCGTGAAACGCCGCCGTCGTGCCCGTCTCGGGCTCGATGATCGACGTGTAGTCGAAACCCTTCGAGGCGACGCGCGACGGCGCGGCCTCGGGCTGGGAATCGAGTGCGGTGTCGAATGTCTCTGACGTCCTGCGCATGATCCGGTTCCTGTCTGTCTGTCGGCCGCAACGGCCTTTCCAGAGCGGATCATAGTCGCCGCCATCGCGCGCCGCAGTGACGCCGGGCACGCCCGCGGACCGGAGTGCGCGCCGTCACACCGACCGGAAACTCAGCCGTTTCGCGCGGCGTGCTTGCGCGGTGGGTGGCCGGGGTCTTCGACCCGCGGCTTCTCCGCCGGCGGCTCCCGGCGCGGCCTCGGATTTGAGGGCGGCGCGGGGTCGTCGGCAGGGCGCCCGCCGTCCGGCGGCTGCTCGCGCTCTTCGTCGCGCGGCGGCTCGGGCGAGTGCCTGGGACCGCGATGCGGCTTCACGAGACCGGCCGCGGCGGATTGGGATTCGGCGGATCGGGGCTCGGATGTGGCAGTGGCGGCGGCACGCCGTCGGGCGCCGGATTCGGCGGCTGCGGATCCGGCTGCGGCGGCTGCGGGCGCTGCGCGCCCGGCGTAACGCGGGTTTCTTGCTGCATGGACAAAGAACGGTCGCGGCGGCGCGCCGTTCCTCATCCGGCGAAAGGCCAGCCCGCCCTTGTCGCGCAAAATGAACGCCCCGGATCGGTCCCCGCCCGCGACCCTAGGCGGCGGATCGCGCGCTCGCGCCGGCGCCCCCGACCGCGCGCTTCAACGCCGCGCGGGCGAGCAGGCGCGTCGAATCGAGAGTCGGCAGGGCCGCGTTGGCATCCGAGATGATCAGCGGAATTTCCGTGCAGCCGAGGATCACGGCGTCGCAGCCCTCGCCCTTCATGCGGGCGATCACGCTTTGAAATACCGCGACACCCTCCGGCTTGAAGATTCCGTTGACCAGCTCGTCCATGATGATGCGGCTGCACTCTTCGCGCTCGGCGGCGGTGGGCCGCACGACGTCGAGGCCCTGCGCCGCGAGCTTGCCCGGATAGACGTCGCTCGCGACCAGCCAGCGCGTGCCGGTGAGGCCCAGGCGGCGAAAGCCCCTCGCCTTGGCTTCGGCGGCGACGACTTCGGCGATGTGCAGCCAGGGCAGCGGCGAG
>CAYZSG010000146.1:0-13206 GCA_964481045.1 uncultured Candidatus Odyssella sp.
GCCTCGAAGGATGGACGCAGACGAGGCGCCGAGCCCTCACGCATTCAGGCGCAGCTTGAACAGGTCCGCGGCGTTCTGGCGGCCGATCTTGTGGCGGTCGAGCTCGCTGATCGTGGCGTTGTCGAACCAGACCGCGGCGTGGTCGACGTTCTCGAACGGCCAGTCGGCCGAGAACAGGATGCGGTCGGAGCCGATCTCGAGCATCGCGTCGATCAGGGTCTGCGTGCGGAAATTGCCCGAGGTCGTCAGCCAGAAGTGCTTCTGGAAGTATTCGCCGATCTTCTTCTTGGCCGGGTAGTTGCCCTTCATCTTGGTCCAGCCGTTGCGGTTGTCGACGCGCCAGATGCTGTAGGGCAGTCCCTCGCCCAGATGCCCGAGCACGATCTTCAGGCCCGGATATTTGTCGAACAGGCCCGATCCCATGAGGCGCAGCGCGTGAACCGCCGTCTCCTGGCCGAACGCCCAGGTGGGGCCGAGCAGCCATTTGTGGCCCTCGTAGATCTGCGCCATGCTCGGGATCGGATTGCGCGGGTGGAGATAGAACGGATAGCCGAGCTTTTCGACGACGCCCCAGAAATCCCAATATTGCGCCTGATCGAGATAGACCGCCGAGTTGGGATCGTCGACCTGCGAGAAGCCGTTCACGAGCGCGCCGACGAAGCCGAGCTCCTTCATGCAGCGCTCGTATTCGCGCGTCGCCGCCTCGGGGTCCTGCATCGGCAGCGCGGCGAAGGCCTGGAAGCGCTTCGGGTTCTTCGCCACCTGCTCGGCGAGGTAGTCGTTGGCCTTCTTCGCCACCTCGATCGCGCGCTTCCTGTCCGGAATCGCCTGCACGGCCGGCGCGTTGAGTGAGAGGATCATGATCTCGACGCCGTGCCGGTCCATCTCGCCGATGCGCTTCACGTGGATGTCGAGCAGGCGGCTTTTCAGCTCTTCCCACACGTGCTCGCCCAGGAACCCCGCCGAATCCATCAGCGTGTCCTCGATCGCGAAATGCTCCTCGAGCGCGATCTTGCCCTGCATCGTTCCTCCCTCCTCTTGATTCGGTTCGTCGCCGGTGAGACTACAGAAACGCCGCAACACCCGATCGGGTCAATGCCCAATCTCCGCATGTCCGCCCCCGAGGGCCCATGAGCGATAGCGCAAGCGGCGCTGCCGCCAAGCCCACGAGCCGCGCGCCCGTCTTTGCGGCGCCGATCTTCGCCATCGTGTTCTATGCGATCGCGGTGACCCTGTTGCTGATCGCATTCAGCCGCGCCTTGGGCGGGATTTCGAGCAGCAATTTCGGCGGCACGGCCCTGCTGTGGGCGATCTACCTGCTGCCGGCGATCGTGGCGCCCGGCGCCGGCGCCCTTCTCAACGCTCTCTTCTACGGAGAGCGCGGGCGGCGGGCGGCGTTCTGGCCCAATCTGGCGCTGATCCTGGCCTTCGGCGCCGTCTCGATCGCCTGGCTCGTGATCGCCGGCGGCACCTGGAACTACGTCCTCGCCGCCGTGCAGCTCGCCGGCGGCCTCCTGGCCTTTCTGCTGCTGGTCAAAACGGCGCGCGGCCACGCGGTCCGCCGCTGACCGGCGCCCGCTGCTTTACCCCCCGGCGGGCCTCTGCTAACCAAGGCCGCGACCGCTCAACCTCCCGTTTTCGGGCCCAAAATCCGTGACCCTCCGCCTCCACAACACGCTCACGCGCCGAAAGGAAGAGTTCGTTCCGCTCGATCCCGCGAACGTGCGCATGTATGTGTGCGGCCCCACGGTTTACGACCGCATCCACATCGGCAACGCCAGGCCGTTCGTCGTGTTCGACGTATTGTTCCGGCTGCTGCGCCGGGAATACGGCGTGGAGCACGTCAAATATGCGCGCAACATCACCGACATCGACGACAAGATCAACAATCGCGCCAAGGAGCGCGGCATCGACATCGCGGCGCTGACCGTCGACACGACGCGCACGTTCCACGAGGACGTGGCGGCGCTCGGCTGCCTGCCGCCCACCTTCGAGCCGCGCGCGACGGCGACCATCGCCGAGATGCAGGAGATGATCGCGGCGCTGATCGCGAAGGGCTACGCCTACGCGGCCGAGGGCCATGTGCTGTTCAACGTGCCGGCGATGATGGACCGGCCGCCGCTGCCCGGGCACATCTATGGCCTGCTCTCGAAGAAGAACCGCGACGACCTCATCGCCGGCGCGCGCATCGACGTGGCGCCGTACAAAAAGGATCCGGCCGATTTCGTGCTGTGGAAGCCGTCCACGCCCGACCTTCCCGGCTGGGACTCGCCCTGGGGCCGCGGCCGCCCCGGCTGGCACATCGAATGCTCGGCGATGGCGCGCGTGCACCTCGGCGAAACCTTCGACATCCACGCCGGCGGGCTCGATCTCATCTTCCCGCACCACGAGAACGAGATCGCGCAGAGCGAGTGCTGCAACGGCGTGCCGATGGCGCGCTACTGGATGCACAACGGCTTCATCGAGCGCGGCGGCGAGAAGATGGCGAAGTCCGTCGGCAACATCGACAAGGTGCGCGACCTGCTCGACGAGTTTCCGGGCGAAGCGCTGCGCCTGATGCTGCTGAAAACGCACTACAGGAGCCCGCTGGAATTCACGAAGGAAGGACTGCGCGAGGCGAAGGACGAACTCGACAGTTATTACGAAGCATTGCGAAAGGTCGGCGGCGTGAGAGCCGCTCCGCCGGCGGCGGGCGCGGATGGATTCCCGGTGTCGGACATCGTCGAAGCGATCGAGGACGATCTCAACACGAGCGGCGCGCTGACGGCGCTGCGCGAGATCCGCAAGATGCTGAACAAGGCCGACGGCGGGGCCGATCAGGCGCGGCTCAAATACGATCTGATTGCGTCCGCCGATGTGCTCGGGCTGCTGAAGGCCGATCCGGAGGCGTGGTTCCGGTGGCAGCCGAAAGCGGCGACCGCCTTCGACGAGACGAGGATCGCCACACTCATCGATCTCCGCCTCGCCGCGAGGAAGGCGAAGAACTTCAAGGAGGCCGACCGCATCCGCGACGAACTCGCACAGCAGGGCGTGGTCCTCGAAGACGGGCCGAAGGGCACGACGTGGCGGAGGGCGGGATGATGCCGCGTGGGTCGCGCGATCAATCGCGTAGGGGCGCGTTGCGCGCGCCCTCTCTCCGCGCGCGAGGCATTGGCTGCGTCGGCAGGGCACGCGCAGCGCACCCCTACATCACAGGCGTGCGATCATGACTGCCGCGAGGCGCGTCTATCTCTTCGACACCACGCTGCGCGATGGGGCGCAGACGCAGGGCGTCGATTTCTCGGTGGCCGACAAGCGGCACATCGCTGGCGAGCTCGATGCGCTCGGAGTCGATTACATCGAGGGCGGCTGGCCGGGCGCCAACCCCACCGACGACGCGTTCTTCGCCGAACCGCCGGCCTTGAAGCGCGCCGTCTTCACCGCGTTCGGCATGACGCGGCGGCCGGGGCGCAGCACATCGAACGATCCCGGCCTCGCCGCGATCCTCGGCACCAAGGCCAAGGCCGTGTGCATGGTCGGCAAGGCGTGGGACTTCCACGTGAAGGTGGCGCTCGGCGCGTCGCTCAAGGAAAACCTCGCGATGATCGGCGAGAGCATCGCGGCGGCGAAGAAGCGCGGCGCCGAGCCGATGTACGACGCCGAGCATTTCTTCGACGGCTACAAGGCGAACCCGGCCTACGCGCTCGATTGCCTGAAGGCCGCCTACGAGGGCGGCGCGCGCTGGCTCGTGCTGTGCGACACGAACGGCGGCACGCTTCCGGGCGAGGTGCACCGCATTGTCTCCGACGTGGCGAAGGTGCTGCCCGGCGACCGGCTCGGCATCCACGCGCACAACGACACCGAGAACGCGGTGGCGAATTCGCTCGCCGCGGTCGACGCCGGCGCGCGCCAGATCCAGGGCACGATCAACGGGCTCGGCGAGCGCTGCGGCAACGCCAACCTGATCTCGCTGATCGCCAGCCTGAAGCTCAAGACCGACTACGAGACCGGCATCTCCGACAAGCAGCTCGGCAGGCTCAAGCACGTCTCGCGCATGCTCGACGAATTGCTCAACAAGAGCCCGAACCGCCACCAGCCTTATGTCGGCGACAGCGCGTTCGCGCACAAGGGCGGGCTCCATGTCTCGGCCGTCACGAAAGACCCGCGCACCTACGAGCACATCGAGCCGGCCAAGGTGGGCAACCGGCGCGTCATCGTCGTCTCCGACCAGGCCGGGCGCTCGAACATCCTGGAGCGCCTGAAGGAGATCGGCATCGAAGTGGCGCCCGACAATCCCAAGGTCGGCCGCCTCGTCGAGGACGTGAAGGCGCGCGAGCACGACGGCTATGCCTATGACGGCGCCGAGGCCAGCTTCGAGCTGCTCGCGCGGCAGATGCTGCAGGGCATTCCGGATTATTTCGCGATGGAGAGCTTCCGCGTCGACGTCGAGCGGCGACACAACGCGAAGGGCTCGCTCGTCACCGTCTCGCAGGCGGTGGCGAAGATGCGCGTCGGCAATCAGCACTATCACGAGGTGGGCGAAGGCAACGGCCCGGTCGATGCGCTCGCGCACGCGATGAACAAGGCGCTGCTGCGCCCTTACCCCAATCTCGAGGACATGCGCCTCACAGACTACAAGGTGCGCATCCTGACGCCGCAGGCCGGCACCGCCGCGATCACGCGCGTGCTGATCGAATCGAGCGACGACACCGGCCAGCGCTGGTCCACCGTCGGCATCTCGCCCAACATCATCGACGCCTCCTACGAGGCGCTCAAGGATGCGATCTACTACAAGCTTCTGCGCGAGAAGACGCGCGCGGCGGCGTAGCCCGGGTCGGTCCGCCTTCGCTGCGAAGGCCAGGATCGACCCTTTCCCGAGGAGCCATGAACAAGTCCAAACCGTTGAGCGGCACAGAAGGCTACGCCGAAGAAGCCGAGGCGCTCGCCGCGCGATACGAGCGCTTGACCCTGGAGCAGGTGTATGGCGATGCCCTGCCCCTGCTCCCCAAGCCGCCGGCCTCGGTGCTGGATATCGGCGCCGGAACCGGCCGCGACGCCGCGGCGCTGGCCGCTCGCGGGCACAAGGTCGTCGTCGCCGTCGAGCCGACCAAGGAGCTGCGCGAACACGGGCAGAAGGTTCACGCCGCCCACAAGATCAAGTGGATGGACGACGGCCTGCCCGACCTCGACAAGGTGTTCGATCTCGACCGGCGCTTCGACCTGGTCCTGCTGACCGCCGTGTGGATGCATCTCGACAAGGATCAACGCCGCGCCGCGATGCCCAGTGTCGCCAGCCTGACGGAGCCCGGCGGCCGGATCGTGCTGTCGCTGCGCCACGGGCCGGTGCCGGCGGGACGGCGCATGTTCGCGGTCACGCGGGAAGAGACCGTGGCCCTGGCCGAATGGCAGGGTCTCCGCATGCTTTACGACAAGCAGCACCCCGACATGCACGGCCGCGAGGGCGTGACCTGGACCTGGCTGGTCTTCGAGCGGCCGCGTACGGACTAGGTCAGCAGGGTATCGCCAGTGGCCGGCACCGACAAATCGCGCGGCACAGCGGGCGTCGATCCCTCCGGCCCGGCGGTCGTGCTCGTGGGGCCGCAGCTCGGCGAGAACATCGGCACGGCGGCGCGCGCGATGCTGAATTGCGGCCTCGCCGATCTCCGCATCGTCGAGCCGCGCGACGGCTGGCCCAATCCCAAGGCCGTCGCCGCCGCCTCCGGCGCCGATCTCGTGATCGAGGGCGCGCGCGTGTTCCCCGGCATTCCCGAGGCGATCGCGGATTGCCAGCATGTCTATGCCGCGACCGCGCGGCCGCGCGAATTGGTGAAGGCCGTGCTGACGCCGCGCGCCGCGGCGGCGGAAATCCGTATGGCGCAGGCCAAGGGCGAGCGCGTGGGAATCCTGTTCGGGCCCGAGCGCTGGGGGCTCACCACCGACCAGGTGAGCTTCGCCGGCCAGATCATCGAGGTGCCGCTGAACCCGGCCTTCGCCTCGCTCAATCTCGCGCAGGCGGTGCTGCTTATCGCCTACGAATGGCGCATGGCGGCCGATGCGACGCCGCCGAAATTCATCCCGACGCTCGAAGAGCATGGCGGGCCGACCGAGCTTGCGAGCCAGGACGACATCCTGAAGCTGTTCGACCACTTGGAGCGCGAGCTCGACGAATCGGGCTATCTGTTCCCGCCCGACAAGCGGCCGACCATGGTCAGGAATCTCCGCAGCATCTTCCTGCGCGCAAACCTCACCGAGCCCGAGGTGCGCTCGCTGCGCGGGGCCGTGAAGGCCCTCGTGCAGCGCAGGCGCGATCTCGAGGCGCGCGGCATCAAGCCGCCGAAGCGGCGTCCCGGCCCTTGAGCGGCTTGTCTCGCGTCGCCGCGCGGCGGAAAGTGCGCGCCGACGGGCACGACCGGGGGGCATTCGCGATGCGGGGAATCGGCGCGGCCGCGGCTTTGCTGGCGCTGGCCGCCTGCGCCGGCGGCATCACGGAGAGCAATCCGCCGCTGGGCCCCGGCGGCGCGCGGACCGGCCCCGCCTACGACTACGAGACGCTCTCGCGCAACACCGATCCGCGCCGCAACAGCGAACGGGTGCTCGTCATCGTCTCGCTTTCCGGCGGCGGCACGCGCGCCGCGGCGCTCGGCTTCGGCGTGCTGGAGCAGCTCGCCGCGACGACGATCGCCGTGCCCGGCGCCGCCGCGCGCCCGGTTCTCGAAGAAGTGGACGTCATCTCGTCGAACTCGGGCGGAAGCTTCCTCGCGGCCTATTACGCCATCAACCGCGAACGGACGTTCGACGCGGACGCGTCCGGCCGCACGCGCTTCGAGCGCGATTTCCTGAAGCGCGACGTTGCCGGCGAACTCGTCGGCGAGGCGCTCGGAAACATCGTCCGCATCAACACCTCCGCCGTGAACCGGTCCGACGTGGCGGCCGAGCACTATGGCCGGACGATCTTCGCCGGCCGTAGCTATGGCGATCTCGTGCCGCTCGGCCGGCCGCTCGTGGTGATCAACGCGCAGGACACGACCAAGGGCGCGCGCTTCGAGTTCACGCAGGACCAGTTCGATCTCATCTGTTCCGACCTCGCGCCGGTTCCGCTCGCGCGCGCGGTGACGGCCTCGTCGGCCGTGCACGGCGTGTTCGCGCCGATCAAGCTGCGCAACCATCCCCGCGCGCGCTGCCCGGCCGAGCCCGCCTGGATCGCCGCCGCGCTGCGCGGCGAAGGCGATCCCGCCAGCCTGATCGATTCGCCGCGTGCGCGCCTCGTGCGCGCCCGCGCCGCGCGCTGGTTTCGCGACAAATTGCCGGACGGCCTCAAGGCGCCGCCGGGCACGGAGTTCTTCGTCCATCTCGCCGACGGCGGCGCGGCCGACAATCTCGGCCTGCGCGCGCCGATCTTCATGCTTGCCTCGCGCGACGCGGCCGCCGGCCTGCGGCGGCGCATCGAGCGCGGGCAGGTGTCGTCCGTGCTCGTGATCGCCGTCAATGCCGACACGGCGCCCGATCCGATGCGCGACACCGATGCGGCGGGCCCGACGATCTCGCGCATGATCCAGGACGCCGCCGACGGACTGATCCGCACGGTGACCGAGGATTCGCTGCGCGAGGCGGGGTATGCGTTCGCCGTGCTGCGCGAAGCGGGCCGGCGGATGGGCCGGACCACGGACTTTTACGGCCCCGTCCTGATCGATTTCGAATCGCTGCCCGGCGACGCCGAGCGCGCCTGCTTCAAGCGGATCGAGACATCGCTCGCCCTGCCGGATGCGGAAGTGGATGCGCTGCGTGAGATCGGCCGCCGGCAGCTTCTCGCCGCGCCCGATTTCCGGCGCTTCGTTCGCGCCCATCGCGGCGCGTGGCGGACCCTGCCCGCGCTGCCGGCCGCGGCGCGCTTCTGCCCCGCACGCGCCACAAGGCCCGCCGCCGCCGCCCGCTGATGCGCGGCCTGCGGCAAAGACGCCCGCGCGGCGGCCAGGGGCGCCTTTGACACGAGGCTGCCGCCCAGTATAGTCCCGCCCGCTTTCGGAGAACGCGGGCCGCGATCCCCTGGGGTTGCGGCCCCGCCCGTTTTCCGGGTTTCCCCCCGGAGCGACGGGCCTATCCGGACAACATCAACATTGGCCGGCCCGATGTGGCCGTGCCGGGAAAGGACTGAAGCGATGACCAAGCGTCATACCGCCAAGGAGAAGATTTCGCGCCGCCTCAGCGTGAATCTCTGGGGCCGCGCCAAGAGCCCCGTCAACAAGTCGGAGGCCGGCCCGGGCCAGCACGGCGCAAACCGCCGCCGCAAGATCTCCGACTACGGCACCCAGCTCCACGCCAAGCAGAAGCTCAAGGGCTATTACGCCAACATCGGCGAGCGCCAGTTCCGCCGCTACTATCATGAAGCCGCCCGCCGCAAGGGCGATACGGGCGAGCAGCTCGTCGGCCTCCTCGAGCGCCGCCTCGACACGATCGTCTATCGCATGAAATTCGTGCCGACGCCGTTCGCGGCGCGCCAGTTCGTCTCGCACGGCCACGTGCTCGTCAACGGCAAGCGCGTGACCATCGCCTCCTATCTCTGCAAGGAAGGCGACACGATCGAGCTCAAGGGCAAGGCCAAGGAGCTGCCGGTCGTGCTCGAAGCGGTGGAATCGCCCGAGCGCGACGTGCCCGGCTACCTCGAGGTCGACACCAAGGCCAAGAAAGGCCGGTTCGTGCGCATCCCGCAGCTCTCCGACGTCCCCTACCCGGTCCGCATGGAACCGAACCTCGTCGTCGAGTTCTATTCGCGGTAGGTCGATTGCCCCTCACATTTGGGGCAAGTCTTCGACCGGCAAAGCGGAATTCGGCCGGCGCGCCCGCTAGCTGGAGCTAGGCGAAGGCACGATTGCCGATCGCCTAGTTCTTGCCGACGATACTCGACGACCGGTCGTAGCCGGCTGCGACAGGCGTCATCCGCCGCCAATTCTATTGAGCGCCGCCACGCGATTGACCAGAAACTGCTTGAGCAGCTGCTTGCTCCGCATAGTTTGATTTAGCGCGGCAACTTCCGCGGCTTTCGCAGCGCCCTTTTCCTTCAACTTGTCGATCTGGCCCCCAAGCTCATTCATCTCGCTGTCGAGCTGGGCGATTCGCGCAGTATCGATCTTAATCAGCGCCTGGATCGAAGCCTTTTCAGAATCGGTTTTCTGCCCTTCGGACGCCAAGCTGCTCAGACCGCTGTAGAACGAGCACTTGAGATGATAGCGCTGTGCATCAAAAAGCGCGTCATCGACGCTGTAGACGTCCGGCGTGTAGCCGCGCTTGCCGTCGATCTCCAGCTTGATCTCCTGCCGGTCGATATCGATGCGCTTCGTAATCGCCGGAGCGATGTACTTCTGATAGACATTCTCATTGACGGAGGCGCGCGTACCAACGATCGCAGCGGATATCGCTGACATCAGCCGGCTTGAGCCGCCCGTAACCAGAGCACCTGCGGTACTGACCCCGATATTCGCGATGTCGGCAAGGAGGTTGAGGCCCGCCTGATTGGCGACGATTGCAGCTTTGTGATTCTCGCAAATGCGATCTGATATACGCATGACATGCGCCTGAAGGCGATTTCGGTCCTCACGGCCCTTGAACGCGCGCCGGTATGCGAGCTTGCCCTCTCCTGGCTCCGTTGTGAGATTGTCTGTGCGGTCATTCAGGAACCGGAACGACTTCAGATCCACTGACGGAATGCTCTCCTTGAGACCCAGCGTCCCGATCTTCGCGCCATCCGACTTGATAACCTCGTCTGTGGAGAATTCCCCCGTCCACCACGCGCAACCTTGTAGCGAGACGACGATTAGCGCGAGAGCGGCTGCGCCGACGCTTGTCGGAATCCGCAGACGCGTCGATTGAGGCCTGTCACGCATGTCTCCCACCCCGGAATTCGATTTGTTGATTCTTCCGATGAGGGCGGACGTTCCTGTGCGCTAAGCGTATCTGACCGCAAATCTTGCCCGCCGCCGTCACCTAGCCGGCGGCGACGTCATCACAGGCGACCGCTGCAATCAACGCGGTTGTGTGTGACCCAGATCACTACCGCAGGGTCCGCCGCATGACGCGGCCGCTTACTCCGCCGCCTTCGCCCCCGCCCGGGCCTCGTTCTCGGCGCTCCAGCGCTGCGCGATCTCGTCGAGCTGGTCGAGCACGGGCGCCAGTTCGTGGCCGCGGCGCGAGAGGCTGTAGGTCACCTGCGGCGGGATCGTCGGCTTGTAGTGGCGCTGGATGATCTCGGCCTCCTCGAGCAGGCGCAGGCGCTCGGTGAGGATCTTGGCCGAGATGCCGGCCACTTTCCTCTTCAGCGCGCCGAAGCGCGTCGGCCCGTCATTGCGCAGGACCCAGAGGATGTAGGTCGTCCACGGCCCCATCAGCAGCCGCAGGATCGCGTCCATGGGGCAGGTCGAGGCGCGACGAAGCGCGGTCATGGGCTCGCTCCCTTGAGAATGCCGCGCCGTTGGCCGGCGCGCCGATCTGGAACTAGGTAGCGAAAGGGAACTTACCAGCCCGGCGGCAGAAAGTCACTTTAGGTGACTTATTTGCCGGTGCGCAGCAGCGGCAGGGCCGTGCGCGCCGCCGCCAGCGCCTCGCCGCGCCGCATCCCGGCCCTGAGGCTCGGGTGATAGAGCAGGCGCACCAGCATCTCGTCGAGCGGCGTGAGATCGCGCGCATCGCCGGAATCGTTGAACAGCGTGCCCGGAACCTCGGCGTCGTTGAGGAGGCCCAGCACCTGCGTCGTCTCCTCGGCGATGCAGGAGCGCATGAGGCCGCGCGCGCGGGCGCGCTCCACCGGGATGATCGCGACCGCGAACTCGATCTCGAACGTCGTGCGGTGGTGGCGCAGGAAGCCGAGGCACGAGGTGCGCGCCAGCCTGGCGAGCATGTGGCGGCGCGACGGCGCCATGTAGCGCTCGATCCAATACTCATAGCGGTCGTCGGCGACGAACAGGATGCCGAAATTCGTCTCGGGCCAGCGATAGGCCTCGGCGAAATCGAGGCCGGTGAGGCGCTGGAGGCGCGCGAGGTGCCGCTCCAAGAAATCGCGCTCGCCGCTTTCGAGCGGCAGCTCCGCATAACTGCGCCAGCGGACCGGCTGCGTCCATTTCTGCAGGCGCGGATCGGACTCGGGCACGAATTCGTTGCCGAACGCGATCTTGCCGAAGGCCTCGAGGATGGCTGCGTCGGCGGGCGGCTCGGCCGCGGCCGCCGCGGGCAGCAGCACGAGGAACAGCGCGCCCCAGAAACGGCGAAGGCGCACGGCCGCTTTCCGCCGTGCGCCTTCAAACTTCATGCGTGGATGTCGCGCCTACGCGCTGACGGCGACGCTCTTGGTTTTCATCAGCTCCTCGAGCTCGCCCGATTCGTACATTTCGCGGACGATGTCGCAGCCGCCGATGAATTCGCCCTTCACGTAGAGCTGCGGGATCGTCGGCCAGTTCGCGAACTCCTTGATGCCCTGGCGCAGGTTGGGGTCCTCGAGCACGTTCACGCCTTTGAACTTCACGCCCATGTGCGAGAGGATCTGCACGGTCATGGCCGAAAAGCCGCACATCGGCTGCACCGGCGTGCCCTTCATGTAGAGCACGACGTCGTTCTCGGTGATGTCTTTCTTGATCTGCTCGCTGACATTGGCCATGGCGGTTCCTTTCGGTGTGCAGATTGCTGCGATTCCTAGCCGAGCCCTATCGGCTACTCAAGCGTCGGCCGGCACTTGGGTGGTGAGCGCCAGCGCATGCAGCGCGCCGCCCATGTTTCCCTTGAGCGCGGCATACACCATCTGGTGCTGCTGCACGCGCGACTTGCCCTTGAACGCGGCCGTGGTGATCGTGGCCGCATAGTGGTCGCCGTCGCCCGCCAGGTCGCGGATCTCGACCTGGGCGTCCGGGAACGTCACCTTGATCAGGCGCTCGATCTCGTGGGCATCCATCGCCATGCGGCAAATCCCTATGCGGCCATGTATTCCGGCAGCCAGGCCTCGTGCGCCCGGCGCAACTCGGCCAGCGATATAGGGTTGCCGCCGGGAAGGGTCAACGCGGCGTCGGCCGTCGTGCGGCCCACGATTGCCGCAGGCACGCCGCGCGCCGCGGCGGCGGCGCGCACGAGATCGGGCTGGCGCGTGGCGATCAGGTAGCGCGCCTGATCTTCGCCGAACAGCCAGGCCTCATTCGTTAACGCGGGCGGGCCGGCATCGAGCGCGCAGCCCGTGTTGCCGGCCAGCGCCATTTCGGCGGCGGTGATCGCGAGGCCGCCGTCGGAGAGGTCGTGGCAGGCGCTGACCCAGCGCGAGGCGATCAAGGTCAGCACCAGCTCGCCATTGCGCCGCTCGGCGCCGAGATCGACCGGCGGCGGCGCGCCCTCCTCGCGGCCGAGGATGTCGCGGAGATAGGCCGAAGCGCCGAGCCAGCCGCGCGTGGCGCCGATCAGCACCAGCGTTTCGCCCGGCGCCTTCAGGCCGGCGCCCACATGCGCGCGCCAATCTTCTAGTAGACCGACGCCGCCAATGACCGGCGTGGGCATGATCGCCTTGCCGTTGGTCTCGTTGTAGAGCGAGACGTTGCCGGAGATGACCGGGAAATCGAGCGCGGCACAGGCCTCGGCCATGCCTTCGATGCAGCCGACGATCTGGCCCATGATCGGCGGGCGCTCGGGATTGCCGAAATTGAGGTTGTTCGTCACCGCGCGCGGCCGCGCGCCGACCGAGACGAGATTGCGGAAGCTCTCGGCCACCGCCTGCCGCCCGCCCTCGCGCGGATCGGCGAGGCAGTAGCGCGGCGTGCAATCGGTCGCGATCGCCAGCGCCTTCTCGGTGCCGGCGATGCGCACCACCGCCGCGTCGCCGCCCGGCCGTTCGACGGTCTGCCCGCGCACGAGATGATCGTATTGCTCCCAGATCCAGCGCTTGCTCGCGAAGTTCGGCGAACCGATCATCTTCGCAAGCGCATCGCCCGCGCTCATCGGCGGTTTCAGCGAGGCAGCGTCGATGGCGGGACGCTTCGGCGTCGGTTCGCTCGCCCTGTCATAGAGGGGCGACTTCGCCACCAGCGGATCGACCGGAATGTCGGCCTCGACCTTGCCGGCGCGCTTGACGACGAGGCGGCCCGTGTCGGTGAGCCGGCCGACGATGGCGAAATCCAGCTCCCATTTCTCGAAGATGCGCCGCGCCACATCCTCGCGGCCCGGCTTCAGCACCATCAGCATGCGCTCCTGGCTTTCGGAGAGCAT
>CAYZSG010000147.1:0-13186 GCA_964481045.1 uncultured Candidatus Odyssella sp.
GCTTCTTCCTCACCGCCGGCTTCCTCGGCATCATGTACTACTTCGTGCCGAAGCGCGCGGAGCGGCCGGTGTATTCCTACCGGCTCTCGATCGTGCACTTCTGGTCGCTGATCTTCCTCTACATCTGGGCCGGCCCGCACCACCTGCACTACACGGCGCTACCCGATTGGGCGCAGAGCCTCGGCATGATGTTCTCGGTCATGCTGTGGATGCCGTCCTGGGGCGGCATGATCAACGGCCTCATGACGCTCTCGGGCGCGTGGGACAAGCTGCGCACCGATCCGGTGCTGCGTTTCCTCGTCGCCGCCGTCGGCTTCTACGGCATGAGCACGTTCGAAGGCCCGGTCATGTCGATCAAGGCCGTGAACGCGCTCAGTCATTACACCGACTGGACCGTCGGCCACGTGCATTCGGGCGCGCTCGGCTGGGTGGCTTTCATCAGCTTCGGCGCCGTCTACTTCCTCGTGCCGAAACTCTGGGGCAAGCGCGAGCTCTGGTCGCTGAAGCTGGTCTCGTATCACTTCTGGATCGCGACGATCGGGATCGTCCTCTACATCACCGCGATGTGGGTGAGCGGCATCATGCAGGGCCTGATGTGGCGCGCCTACGACAAGCTCGGCTTCCTGCAATACTCGTTCGCCGAGACCGTCGCCGCGATGCATCCCTACTACGTGATCCGCGCGCTGGGCGGCATCCTGTTCCTCTTGGGCGCGCTGCTCATGGTTTACAACCTGATCAAAACCGTTCGCGCCGGCGAGCCCGCGCGCGAGGAAGCGCCGGCGCTGGCGCAAGCGGCGGCCTGAAGGAGCCGGAACAATGAAATTCAAGCACGCGCTCCTCGAAAAGAACGTCGTCCTGCTCGCGATCGGCGTCGTCATCACGGTGGCGATCGGCGGACTGGTCGAGATCGTTCCGCTGCACACGATCAAGTCGACGATCGAGCCGGTGCAGGGCATGCGGCCCTACACGCCGCTCGAGCTCGCCGGACGCAACATCTATCTGCGCGAAGGCTGCTACAACTGCCACAGCCAGATGGTGCGGCCGTTCCGCGACGAGGTCGAGCGTTACGGCCACTACAGCCTCGCCGCCGAGAGCATGTACGACCATCCGTTCCAATGGGGCAGCAAGCGCACCGGGCCCGATCTCGCGCGCGTCGGCGGCAAGTATTCGAACGAGTGGCACCAGGCGCACTTCAAGGATCCGCGCTCGGTGGTGCCCGAATCGATCATGCCGACCTATGGCTTCCTCGCGCGCCGCGATCTTTCGATCAAGGACATTGCCGGGCACCTGAAGGCCAACAGCGCGGTGGGCGTTCCCTACACGGAGGAGATGATCAAGGCCGCCGCGGCCGATCTCGCCGCGCAGGCCAATCCCGAGGGCGATCATACGGCGCTGCTGAAGCGCTATCCCAAGGCCGCCACGGGCGATCTCGACGGCGATCCCAAGCGCCTCACCGAGATGGATGCGCTCATCGCCTACATGCAGATCCTGGGCCGCATGGTCGATTTCAAGACCGTGAAGCCCGAGCAGCTCAGGCAATAGGGGCGCGCCATGGCCGAGTTCTACGCCGCCATCAAGTCGCTCTGGGTCGTCTGGCTCATGGGCATCTTCCTCGCCATCGCCGTCTGGGCCTACTGGCCGCGCAACAAACAGCGCCTCGAGGCGCATGCGCGCATCCCGCTCGACGACGACGCCTCCTCGTCCGACAGGGCCTGAACCATGCCGACCAAGACCGAGAAGGATCTCTATGAAGGCAAGCCCACCACCGGGCACGAGTGGGACGGCATCCAGGAGCTCGACACGCCGCTGCCGAAATGGTGGCTCTACGTGCTCTATGCCTGCATCGCGTGGGCGGCCGTCTATTTCGTGCTGTACCCGTCGTGGCCCGGCATCACCGGCTATTACAAGGGCCTGCTCGGCTGGAATTCGCGCGTCGAGGTGGCCGAGAAGATCGACGAGGCCAAGCGCGGCCAATCGCGCTACCTCGACCGCATCAAGACGCAGTCGCCCGACGAGATCCGCCGCGAGCCCGACCTGTTGAACTTCGCGCTCGCCGGCGGCAAGGCGGCGTTTGCCGACAATTGCGCGCCGTGCCACGCCGCGGGCGGCGCGGGCACCAAGGGCTTCCCCTCGCTCGCCGACGACCTCTGGATCTGGGGCGGCAAGCTCGCCGACATCGAGCAGACGATCCGCTTTGGCATCCGCAGCGGCCACGACAAGGCGCGCAGTAGCCAGATGCCGTCCTATGGCAGCGATACCGGCTTGAAGCCCGCGCAGATCGACGACGTCGCCGAATACGTCCTGTCGTTGACCGGCCGCAGCGCCGACAAGGCGGCGGCCGAGCGCGGCGCGAAGATCTTCGCCGAGGAAGACAAGTGCATCTCGTGCCACGGCAAGGACGGCGCCGGCAAAGCGGATCTCGGCGCGCCGCCGCTCAACACGCGCATCTTCCTCTACGGCGGCAACAAGGCCGACATCGTGCGTCAGGTGACGCGCCCGCAGCACGGCGTCATGCCGGCCTGGGCTGGGCGCCTCGACGACGAGACGATCAAGATGCTGACGCTCTACGTCCACGCGCTGGGCGGCGGGAAGTAGCCATGGACGGCCGCGCGCCGCTCGTAAAGGCAAGGCCGATGGAAGACGACGTCAAATCCGTCCGGCAGCAGAAGCAGGCGATCGCCGCGCAAAGCGAATCGCTCTACTCCGATCGCGTGCGCGTCTATCCGAAGCAGGTGAGCGGCAAGTTCCGCACGCTGAAATGGCGCCTGCTCGGCCTCTGGCTCGTCGTCTATTACGCGCTGCCGTGGGTGCGCTGGGATCGCGGGCCCAGCGCCCCCGACCAGGCCGTGCTGCTCGATATGACGAACCGCCGCGGCTATTTCTTCTTCATCGAAATCTGGCCGCAGGAGGTGTTCTACCTCACCGGCATCCTGATCCTCGCCGCGGTCG
Organism: uncultured Candidatus Odyssella sp.; assembly: GCA_964481045.1. Classification (GTDB taxonomy): domain Bacteria; phylum Pseudomonadota; class Alphaproteobacteria; order Bin65; family Bin65; genus SBBV01. The sequence continues at coordinate 2,950 of CAYZSG010000147.1, forward strand.
GGCTGTTTCTCGTCACCAGCCTCGCAGGGCGCGTCTGGTGCGGCTATGCCTGCCCGCAGACGGTGTGGACCGACCTCTTCATGTGGGTCGAGCGCCGCATCGAGGGCGACCGCAACGCGCGCATCAAGCTCGACAAGGGCGCCTGGACCGGTACCAAGTGGGCGAGGAAGGTCGCCAAGCACGCGGCCTGGCTCGCCATCGCGTTCATGACCGGCGGCGCCTGGATCATGTACTTCGTCGACGCGCCCACCGTCGTCGCCGATTTCTTCACGGGCCGCGCCGACTACTACACCTACTTCTTCATCGGCCTGTTCACGGCCACCACCTATCTGCTCGCCGGCTGGGCGCGCGAGCAGGTGTGCACCTACATGTGCCCGTGGCCGCGCTTCCAGTCGGCGATGTTCGACGAGGATACGCTGGTCGTCACCTACCAGAAATCGCGCGGCGAGCCGCGCGGCAAGCTCGATAAAAGTGGCGCCGGCGACGCCCACTTGGGCGACTGTGTCGATTGCGGGCAGTGCGTGGCCGTGTGCCCGATGGGCATCGATATCCGCGACGGCAACCAGCTCGAATGCATCGGCTGCGCGCTGTGCATCGACGCCTGCACGCCGGTCATGGCCAAGCTCGGCCGCGCGCCCAACCTCATCGGCTACGACACCGAGCGGCGCATCGCCGCGCGCGCCAAGGGCGAGCCGATGCGCTACCGCATCTTGCGCCCGCGCACCTTGCTCTACGGCCTCATCTTCGCCGCGGTCGGTTTCGCGATGATCGCCGTGCTGGCCACGCGCAGCGACGCCGAGATCAACGTGTTGCACGACCGCAATCCGCTGTTCGTCTCGCTGTCCGACGGCTCGGTGCGCAACGGCTACACGGTGAAGATCCTCAACAAGGAGCGCGCCGAGCGCATCTTCCGACTCGAATTCAAGGGCGTCGCCGGCGCCAAGATGCGCATCGTCGGCCTCGTCGAAACCGCGAGCTGGGTCGAATTGCGCGCCGATCCCGACACCGTCACCACCTACCAGATCTACATCTCCACCGACCGCGCGAACCTCCGCACCGAGCGCACCGATGTCAGCTTCGTCCTGACCGACATCACGAACCTCGAAGCGGCCACCCGCAGCACTTGGTTCTACGGACCGAAGCCATGAGCACTCTCGCCGCCCGCGCCATGCCCCGCCGCAGCCGCTGGATCCCCTGGGTCTTCGTCGGCGGCTTCCTGCTCGTCGTGGCGGTGAACGCGGCGCTGATCTTCTTCGCGGTCAACAGCTTCACCGGCCTCACGACGACCGAGCCCTATACGAAAGGCCTGCGCTTCAACGATCAGATCCGCGAGGCCGAGGTCTACGAGCGGCTCGGCTGGCACGTGGCGGCGCGCTTCAGCCCGGTCGAGGCGCTGCGCGGCACGATCGAGGTGAAGCTCACCGACCGCAACGGCGCGGCGCTCACCGACGCCGAGGTCAGCGTCGAGTTCTCGCGGCCGGTCGAGAAGGATCGCGATTTCACGCTCACGCTGCGCTCGCACGGGGGCGGGCGCTATTCGGCGGATGCCGAGTTCCCGCTCGCCGGAATCTGGGACGTGAAGTATCGCATCGCGCGCGGCTCCGAAACGCTGAAGGCGCGCGACCGCCTGCAGGTGAAGTGATGAATGCGAGCGCCGCAACGCTGCCGCGCGGAGCCGCTGCACCGGCCACGGCCGCACCGGCGGGCGACGCCGCGTTCTATGCGCGGCGCGAGGCCGACGGCGCGATGACGCTCCACGCGATGGTGGAAGGCATCCATTGCGGCGGCTGCGTCGCCAAGATCGAGCGCGCGCTCGGCCAGAACCCCGCGGTCGTCTCGGCGCGCGTGAATCTCTCGACGCGGCGCCTCGCTTTGCGCTGGAACGGCGCGGCCGAGCTCGCCGAGACGCTGGCCACGAAGGTGAACGCGCTCGGCTTCAAGCTCGTGCCCTACGATCCGGCGCGCCTCGCCGCCGGCGACAAGGCGGCGGAAAGCAAATTGCTGCGCGCGCTCGCCGTCGCCGGCTTCGCGATGGCCAACGTGATGCTGATGTCGGTCGCGATCTGGGCCGGCCGCGTCGAGGGCATGGAGCCCGCCACGCGCGACATGCTGCACTGGTTCTCGGCGCTGATCGCACTCCCGGCGCTGATCTACGCCGCGCGGCCGTTCGTGCATTCCGCCTGGGGAGCCCTGAAGCGCCGCTCGGTGAACATGGACGTGCCGATCGCCGTGGGCGTCACGCTCACCGCCGGCATGAGCCTGTTCGAGACGATCAACGGCGCGGATCACGCCTATTTCGATTCGGCCGTCTCGCTCGTCTTCTTCCTGCTGCTCGGGCGTTATCTCGATCTGCGCGCGCGAGGCCAGGCGCGCTCGGCCGCCGAGCGGCTGCTCACGCTCAACGCGCGCGCCGTCACCGTTGTCGGGAAAAACGGCGCGGCGGCCAGCGTCCCCGCCGAGCGCGTGGCGCCCGGCGCGCTGGTGCTCGTCGCCTCGGGCGAGCGCATCGGCGTCGATGGCACGATCGCCGACGGGCGCTCCGAGGTCGATACCAGCCTCATCACCGGCGAATCGGTCCCGGCGCCGGTGAAGCCGGGCGACCTCGTCTACGCCGGCGCGGTCAATCTCGGCCCGGCGCTGCGCGTCACCGCGCGCGCGGCCGGCGAGAACACGCTGCTCGCCGAGATCGTGCGGCTCATGGAGGCCGCCGAGCAGAAGAAGAGCCGCTACATCGCGCTCGCCGACCGCGTCTCGCGCCTCTATGCGCCGGTCGTACATTTGATGGCGCTCGTCACGTTCGCCGGCTGGTGGCTGCTGGCGGGCGAAACGTGGCAGCATTCGCTCGTCTACGCGATCGCCGTGCTCATCGTCACGTGCCCGTGCGCGCTCGGCCTCGCCGTGCCGGCCGTGCAGGTGATCGCCACCGGCCGCCTGATGCGCCGCGGCATCCTGTTGAAATCCGGCACGGCGCTCGAGCGCCTCGCCACGGCCGATACGGTCGTATTCGACAAGACCGGCACGCTGACTCTCGGCCGCCCCGCGCTCGCCGACGCCAAAACATTCGATGCCGAAGCACTGCGCCTCGCCGCCGGCATGGCGCGCAACAGCGCGCATCCGCTCGCCCGCGCGCTCGCGCAGGTGGCGCCCGATGCGCCGGCGACCGAGGGCACGCGTGAGATCGCCGGCTGCGGCCTTTCGCTGCTCCGCCCCGAGGGCGAGATGCGCCTCGGCAGCCGCGTCTGGTGCGGGATCGAAGACGACGCGCGCGAAGCCTCGATGGAACTGTGGCTCGCGCGGCCCGGCCTGGCGCCGGTGCGTTTCGCGTTCGCCGATGCGCCGCGGCCCGATGCGGCCGACGCGATTGCCGCGCTGAAGCGGCGCGGCTACGGCGTGAAGCTGATTTCGGGCGATCGCGCGCCGGCCGTGGCCTCGGTCGCTCATGCGCTCGGCATTGAAGACTGGCGCGCGCGCGTGACGCCGGCCGACAAGACCGCGTATCTCGCCGGCCTCGCGCGCGAGGGCAAGAAAGTGCTCATGGTCGGCGACGGGCTCAACGACGCGCCGGCGCTGGCCGCGGCGCACGTGTCGATCTCGCCCTCGACCGCCGCCGACATCAGCCAGACCGCGGCCGACGCCGTGTTCCAGGGCGAGCGGCTCGGCGCTGTCATCGAACTGATCGAAACGGCCCACGCCGCCCGCCGCCTCGTGCGCGAGAACATCGGCGCGGCCATCGTGTACAATTTCATTGCAGTGCCGATCGCGGTGCTCGGGTTCCTCACGCCGTTCCTCGCCGCGATCGCCATGTCCGGCTCGTCGCTGGCCGTGGTCGGCAACGCGCTGCGCCTCGCCCGGCGGAGATCGTCATGGACGTGATCGTCTACCTGATCCCGATCGCGATCCTGCTCGGCGGCGCCGGCCTCGCCGCGTTCTTCTGGTCGCTCAAGAGCGGCCAGTTCGACGATCCCGACGGCGCCGCCCAGCGCATCCTGTTCGACGACGATGAGGACGAAGCGGCGGCCCCGCGCAAATAGCGGCCTCTGCTATTCGATGAAGTCGTCCGCGCGGTTGAGCAGCGAATCGGGCACCTTGATGCCGAGCGTTTTGGCGGTGCGCATGTTCAGCACGAGCTCGAACTTGGTCGGCTGGCCCACGGGCAGGTCGGCGGGCTTGGCGCCTTTCAGGATCTTGTCGACGTAGTCGGCGGCGCCGCGATAGCGCTGCACAAGGCTCGCTGCATAGGACATGAGGCCGCCGGCCTCGGCGAAGGCGCGTGTGATCGAGACGGCCGGCAGGCGCCGCGCGAGGCACAGCGCGGCGATGGGCTTCAACGGCAGGCTTGGCTGAACGACGAGCGCCTGGCTCGCCGCCTGCTCCAGCTTCGCGAATGCCGCGTCAAGCCCTGCGGCGTTCGGCACGGTGATCGTCGCGAGCTCGATGCCAAGCGTGCCGGCCACGCGCTCGGCATGGGCGAAGAAGGGCTTTGTCAACGGATTGCGTTCGAGCGCGATCACGCCGGCGCGCTTCAATTCCGGCTGCAATTCGCGCATCAGCTCGAGCGATTTGCCCGCCAGTTCCGCCGCCTGCGCCGAAAGGCCGGTGATGGTGCCGCCGGGCCGCGCCAGGCTCGCGATAAGCCCCGTGCCGACCGGATCGCCCGAGGCGGCCATGACGATCGGCGTCGCGGGAGCGGCGTTCTTGGCCGCCTGAACGGCCGGCGTCTCCGAGGCCACGATCACGTCGGGCTTCGTGGCCGCGATTTCCTGGGCCAACTGCGGCAGCCGCGCCGTGTCGCTGTTCGCGGCGCGCAGCACGATCTCGATGTTGCGGCCTTCGGCGTAGCCGAGCGCCGCCAGGCCTTCGCGGAAATGCTTGAGGAACGGCTCCGTGCCGCCCAGCAGCAGCACGCCGATGCGTGCGCTGCGCGCCTGCTGCGCCGCCGTGGGCGCGAGCGATGCAACGACCCCGCCGCCCGCCAGCGCGAGAAAACACCGCCTGTGCATGCCCTCCTCCGTGCTCAAGCGGGCGCGAGACTAGCACGTCTCGCCGAGTTCGGCCCCTCGCTTTCTTGCGCTGCCGGCACATCGATTGCGCGCCGTGCCCAATATCTCCGCCTGGCGCAATCCCACCCTGCGCGATTCCGCTTTGGCCCGCGTGCCTCTCTTGTTACGGTCGCCGCCGCGCAGATTCGCGCGCCGAGGGAGGAACGATTGAAAACGAGCGTGTTCAAGCTCGCGGGAATCGACGTCGAGGTGTTCGAGGCCGGCAGCGGCAACCCGCTGCTCTGGCTGCACGGCGCCAACGGCTTCGCCCCCGCGCATCCATTCGTGAAGGCGTTCTCCGAGCGCCGGCGCCTCATCGTTCCCTCGCATCCGGGCTTCGGCAAATCCGGCCTGCCGCTCTGGCTCGACCGGCCCGACGACATCGCGGTCATCTATCTCGAATTGCTCGATCAGCTCGGCATCGCGCGCACCGAGCTTCTCGGCTGCTCGCTCGGCGGCTGGATCGCGGCCGAGATGGCCACGATGGCGCCCGAGCGCTTCACCAAGATCGTCCTCGTCGGCCCCGGCGGCGTGAAGGTCGGCCCGGGCGACAAGCTCGACATCCCCGACATCTGGGCGATGCCGCAGGAAGAGGTGAACAAGCTGGTGTTCCACGATCCCGTGAAGATGGCGGTGGACACCTCGAAGCTCACCGACGAGCAGCTCTCGATCATGCTGCGCAACCGGGAGACCACGGCGCTGCTGACGTGGGAGCCGTGGATGCACAATCCGAAGCTCAAGCACCGCCTGCATCGCGTGAAAGCGCCGACGCTGTTCGTGCGCGGCGTCAGCGACGGGCTGATGAACGCCGCCTATGTCGAGGCCTACGCGAAGCTGATCCCCGGCGCGCGCACGGCCACGATCGCGGAGGCCGGCCACGCGCCGCAGCTCGAACAGCCGGCGGCGTTCGCCGCCACCGTCCTTCCGTTCCTCGACGGCTGAGGGAGAGAGCGATGCGAGCCTGGCACTTCAGCGAGAACGCCTACCCCTATCTGCCGCCGGCGGAGACCTATCCGTCGATCCGCGTCTCCCTGCCGAACAAGCACTACGATCCGGCCAAGGGCTCCGACCTCTATCACCGCTATCTCGACGAATGGCTGATCGCGGAGGACGAGGGCGTCGATATCATGCTCAACGAGCATCATCAGACGGCGACCTGCGTCGATCCGGCGGCGCCGCTGGTGCTGGCGATCCTCGCCAAGCTCTCGAAGAAGTCGCGCCTGCTGATCCTCGGCAACCCGATCTCGAACCGTCGCCAGCCGGTGCGCATCGCCGAGGAAATGGCGATGATCGACGTGATCTCGAAAGGGCGGCTCGAGGCCGGCTTCGTGCGCGGCGTGCCCTACGAGATCCTGCCCGCCAACAGCAACCCGGTGCGCATGAACGAGCGCCATTGGGAGGCGCTGGATCTCATCATCAAGGCGTGGACGGTGCATGACGGCCCGTTCTCGTGGGAAGGCCGCTTCTTCCACCAGCGCGCGGTGAACATCTGGCCGCGGCCGTGGCAGCAACCGCATCCGCCGATCTGGATCAGCACGACGAGCCCATCGGGCGCCGCCGCCGTCGGCGAGCGCGGCTACGTGCAGGCCACGTTCCTCACCGGCTTCGAGGGCACGCGCCAGGTGTTCGACGGCTACCGGCGCGGCTGGCAGAAGGCCGGGCGCAAGGGCCCGGTGCCGATTGACCGGCTGGCCTATGCGGCACTGGTCTATACGGCGCCGACGCAGAGCGAGGCCTATGCCGGCGCCGAGAAGCTGCTGTGGTACGTGACGTCGAACAAGGTGCCGCCGCACATCGCCAATCCGCCGGGCTACGTGTCGGTGGCTGCGAACCTCCAAATGCTTCGCGGCGCCGAGCATCCGCTCTCGGGCTTCAAGAAGAACGCCTCCGTCGAAGGCGCGATCGAATCCGGCCTCATGTTCGCCGGCACGCCCGATCAGGTCACGGCCCAGTTCAAGAAGGTCTACGACTACGTCGGCGGCTTCGGCCACCTGTTGATCATGGGCCAGGCCGGATTCCTCGAGCATGACGAGACGGTGGTGGGCATCAAGACCTTCGCGCGCGAAGTCTATCCGCGCCTGAAGGAGGCCTATCCCGACACCACGCCGTCATTTACCCCGAAGGCGCCCGAAGGCGCGGGCCAATTCGTCGGCGTGGGCTCGGGGCCGTAGAAGAAGCAACGTCAGCGAACCGCGAAGCGGTTCCGGCCCAAAGCCCGGGGTTGGCGCATAGCGCCTACCCCGGGGGTTAGACGCAAAGTCATTTCAACCCTGAAAGGGTTGTGACCGGCTCCGGCGGCCGCGGGCACAACCCCTTCGGGGTTGAAACCGCAAATGCCTGGATTTCCCAGGGTAGCGGCTTCGCCGCAACCCTCGGCTCTGCGACGGAACCGCTTCGCGGTTCGTGTGAGCGCAGGCGCTAAACACCGCCCCACACCTGCTTTGCGAGGTCGACGACGAGGCGCAGCTTGGCCCATTGGCCCTGCATCTCGATGTCGTTGCCCTCGACGGTGCTCGCGAAGCCGCATTGTGGGCTCACGGCGCAATTCGCGAGCGGGAAATGCCGCGCGGCCTCGTCGAGGCGGCGCTTCAGCATGTCGATGCTTTCGAGCATACCGTGCTTCGTGGTGACGAGGCCGAGCACCACCTTCTTGTCGCGCGGGATCAGCGTAAGCGGCACGAAATCGCCCGAGCGATCGTCGTCGTACTCGAGCAGATACGTATCCGCGTTGAGATGCGGGAAGATGATCTCGGCGATCGGCGCATAGCCGCCGGCGGCCGCCCAGGCGTTGCGCGCGTTGCCGCGGCAGATGTGGATCGCCGCCGTCGTGTCGGGCCGCCGCCCGGCGATCATTTCATTGATGACGCGCACATAGAGCGCCAGCGTCTCGTCCGGGTCCTCGCCGCGCGCGCGCAGCTTCTCGCGCATCGGCTCCTGGAGGAAATAGCTCATCACCGGATCGTCGATCTGGATGTAGCGGCAGCCCTGCGACTCCAGCGCCGCGATTTCCGCGCGGTAGATCGCGACGATATCGGCCCAGAAGGCGTCGAGATCGGGATAGGCCTTCATGTCCACCGCCTCGCGCCCACCATGGAAATGGATGCGGCTCGGCGAGGGGATCGTGACTTTCGGCAGCACGTGCGCGGCACTGGCGATGGTTTTGTAGTCGTAATCCATGATCGGCTCGGCGCGCGCGAGCTTCGCATTCGTCAGCACGATTTTCGGCGCATAGCCCGGGTCGGCGCCGCCCGCGGTCTTGAATGCGGCGCTCTCGTCGGGCCCGCCCAGCGCCGTGCCCTTGATCTTGAAGATGAAGTCGCCCCACCACACCGCGCGGCGGAATTCGCCGTCGGTGACGACGGGCAGGCCGGCTTTTTCCTGCTGGCGCACCGCCTCGCGAATCGCGGCATCTTCGGCGGCGCGAAGCTGCTCGCGCGCGATCTCGCGCCTGGCGAACTTCGCGCGCGCGTCCAGCAGTGCCTTGGGGCGCAGAAGGCTGCCCACATGGTCGGCGCGGAAAAAGGGCCTTTCAGTTGCCATCCCATACGCCTCGCGGCACCAGCACGTTTCCGTCGAACAGCCGCCGCGCGGTGCGCAGCAGCGCGGCGCGTTTGATCTCGATTCCGCCGGGGCCTTGAGCGGTTTCGAGCTGAACCGTGAATTCGCCGGTCGGGTGCTCGACGGAGAGCACCTTCGTCGTACCCGCCGGCACAGCCGCGATGCCCTCCGCGGCCGAGCCCGGCAACACGCACGCGGTCGCCACCGAGACGGCGCCGAGCACGCCGATTGCCTCGTGGCACACATGCGGAATAAAGGTGCGCGTGGCGACGGCGCCGCCCTCTCGCGCCGGCGCGATGAGCGTCATCTTCGGCACGACCCTCTTCGCCACGTCGCCGAGCCTCATCATCGGCCCGGCCTTCAAGCGGATCGCCTCGATGCGCGCCTTCGCTTCCGAATCGGAGTTGAGCGCGGCGGGCGTTTCGTAACCGGTGCGGCCCACATCCTTGGCCGCGAACACGACGACGGGCATGCCGTTGTCGATGCAGGTGACCGGCACGCCATCGATGAGGTCGCGCGTGTTGCCGGTCGGCAGCATGGCGCCGCAGGAGGAGCCTGCGATGCCCTCGAAATCGAGCAGGATTGGCGCCGAGGCGCCGGGCACGCCGGCGATGCGCGTCTCGCCTTCGTAACTCACCTCGCCGCCCGGCGTCTTGATCGTCGCGGTGCAGATCGACTTGGTGTTGACCATGTAGATGCGCACACGCGTTTCGCCGGAGGTCGGCCGCACGAGCCCCGCCTCGATCGCGAACGGACCGACGCCGGCCAGGATGTTGCCGCAGGTGGGCGAAACATCGACCTTCGGCTCGTTCACCACCACCTGCGCGAACAGATAGTCGATGTCGGCATCGGTGCGCTGCGACTTGGAAACGATCGCGACCTTGCTCGTCAGCGGATGCGCGCCGCCCATGCCGTCGATCTGCCGCACGTCCGGCGATCCCATCGCGGCCAGCAGCACGCGGTCGCGCACGGCGGTATCGGCGGGCAGGTCGCGGGCGAGGAAATAGGCGCCCTTCGAAGTGCCGCCGCGCATTATCACACAGGGGATTTTCGTCTGGCCGGCCATGGTCTGGGCTATTGCGGAATCTGCATCATATCGCGGTCCGTCAGTCTTGTATCGCCGTCCCTGCCTGTCGTGCCACTTCTCCTTCGCCGCGCCTTGTGCCCATATGCATCACAACCCGCTCGACCGACGCGACCCACCATGATCATCGATTGCCACGGCCACTACACGACGGCGCCCGAGGCGCACCAGCTTTTCCGGAAGGCGCAGCTCGCCCATTTCGCGAAGCCCACGGGCGCGGTGCCAAAGCCGGCCGCGATCAGCGACGACGAGATCCGCGCGTCGGTCGAGGGCAACCAGCTCCGCCTGATCAAGGAGCGCGGCTCGGACATGACGCTATTCTCGCCGCGCGCCTCGGCCATGGCGCATCACGAGGGCGACGAGGCGGTCTCGCAGTCTTGGACGCGCGCCTGCAACGACCTCATCAAGCGCGTCGTCGATCTCTATCCCGCGAATTTCGCCGCCGTGTGCCAGCTCCCGCAATCGCCAGGCGCGCCGATCGCCAATTCGGTGGCGGAGCTTAGGCGCTGCGTCCTGGAGCTGGGCTTCGTCGGCTGCAACCTCAATCCCGATCCTT
>CAYZSG010000148.1:0-13171 GCA_964481045.1 uncultured Candidatus Odyssella sp.
ACGTGATCGAGCCCTACCTGATCCAGACCGGGCTCGTGCAGCGCACGCCGCGCGGGCGCATGATCACGCAGCAATGCTGGGCCTATCTCGGCATCGACGCCCCGAACACCGCGGCCCCGCGCCAGCTCGACCTGCTCGGCGAGCCGCAAGAGGGCGCCGACGACGGCGAGTGAACTGGATCGCAGCGGCGCAGCCGCGCCGCTGCTAGGATGCCGCGCCGCTTACCCTCGAAACCGCGCGGCGACAACGCCAACAGGAAAACACCATGGATCACGCTTCGATATCCCGCCGCTTCGCGCTGCTCGCGGCGGCGTCCGCGCTCGCCTTGGCCGCAGCGCCCGCCATCGCGGCGGGAGACGCACAGTTCCTCATCGTGCCCGGCAAGAGCTTCGGGACGATCCGGAAAGGGGCCACGCTGGCCCAGATCGAGAAGGCCTACGGCAAGGCGAATGTCCGCGTCCGCACGGTGCAGCCGCCGCACGCCGACATGCCGAAGCAGCGCGCGGCCGTGATTTTCCCGGGCACGCCGAACGAGGCCGTAGCGCTGCTCGCCGAGCGCGGCAATCGCGTCGAGGGCGTCTATGTCGAGAAGGCCGGCGGAAAATGGGCTGCGAAGGAGGGGCTGCGGGTCGGCCTTCCGGTCGAAGAGATGGAACGGCTCTACGGCGGCCCGTTCGCGATTACCGGCTTCGGGCAGGACGGCGGCGGCGCGGTCAACCGCGAGCCCGCGAAAGCGCCCGCGCGCGAACTCTACATCCGCCTCACGCCAGGCCGTTCCGGCGAGCCAACGGAGGCGGACAATGCCGTCCTGAACGGCGAGAAAGGCTTCCGCTCCGATCACCCGGCCGCGCGGCGCGCAAAGCTGAGGGTGAGCGTGATCTGGTGGCAGCTCGGCTGAGCGCACGCGTTACGGGAACGCAGCCGGAGCCCGAGCGTTGGTACCGCAGTTCGTCCCCTGCGGTGGATCATCATGCTCTATTGGGCTCTCGTCTTCCTGCTCGTGTCGCTGGTCGCGGCGCTGTTCGGCTTCGGCGGCATCAGCGCCGCCGCGGCCGACATCGCGCGCATCCTGTTCTTCGTGTTCATCGTGCTGTTCGTGCTGAGCCTCGTCTTCGGGCTCGCGCGGAGGCGAAGAGCGTAGCAGAGCGGTGTTTCCGGAACCGGGCCGCGGCGTCGCGGCGGATTGACCGCGCGCCGCGGCTGGCGCTGGCTAAGGCCGGGCTCCGGGGAGAACGGCCATGCTGCGACGGACACGCCAATTGCTGCTCGGGATCGCGCTCTGTTTGGGCGCGCACGCGGCTGCCGCGCAGGACGCCGCGGATCGCCTGATCGTGCCCGGCCAGCGCGCCGGCGCGATCGGCATGGCGACGAAGCCGGCCGACCTTCCCCGCCTCTATGGCGCCGCCAACCTCAAGCACGGCAAGAACGACGGCCCCGACGAAGACGTGTTCGAGGGCATCAAGCTCTTCGCGGGCACGGCCGACGAGTTCCGTATTCTGCTGACGCGCGATCACCGCCAGATCTCGCATCTGCGCTTCGAGCGGCCGAACGGCACATGGCGCACGGCCGAAGGCATCCGCGTCGGCCTCACGCCGGCCGAGCTCGAGCAGATCATCGGCGGACCGTTCCGCCTCTACGGTTTCGACTGGCAGTACGGCGGTCTCGTCACGCTGCGCGACAATCCCGGCCGCAAACTGCCGAAAGGGCTCGTCATCGCGTTCACGCCGCAGAAAGCGGCGTCACAAGCGGACGAAGCGGAGGTATCGGGCGACCGCCTCATCAGCTCGCAGCATCCGGCGCTCGAGCGTGTGGGCGCGCGCGTCGGCGTCATCATCCTCAACTTCCGCGACCGCACCTGGGGCGCCGTGAACTGACGCCATGTTCACGCGGCATCACGGGAAATTTGCTATCGCGTGAGCGCCTCTCTCGGCGACAAAGGCGATGCGGCGGGCGCGATTACGGCTTCGGCACTCATGGCACCCTGGCAGGACAATCGCGGGCGGTTCGCGCCGCTGAAAGCGCTCGCATTCGCGGCCCTGTTCATTCCCGCCGCATGGCTACTCTACGGCTTCCTGGCACGCACGCTCGGGCCGCGCCCGCTCACCGAGATCATCCATGTGAGCGGCGATTGGGCGATCCGGCTGCTGTTCGCGGCGCTCGCGATCACGCCGCTGCGGCAGATCCTCGGCTGGCCCGGTCTCATCGCGCTCCGGCGCATGGCGGGCGTGGCGGCGCTCGGCTATGCGGGCCTGCATCTTGCGACCTACATCGCCGACGTTTCGTTCGACCTCGGCAAGGCGGCGAGCGAGATCTGGCTGCGCCCCTATCTCACGATCGGCTTCATCGCATTGCTGGCGCTGATCCCGCTCGGCGTCACTTCGACGAACGCGATGATGCGGCGGCTGGGCGGCAAGCGCTGGCGGCGCCTGCACCAGGCCGGCTACGCCATCGCGATTCTCGCGATCGTGCATTTCTTCTGGCAGTCGAAGCTCGACATCCGCGAGCCGGTGATCATGGCGGGCCTCTATCTCTGGCTGATGGCGTTCCGCCTGCTGCCGAAGCACACGCAGCGCGGCCCCGCGATGCTGGCGGCAATGACCGGGCTGGCCATGCTCGCGGCCGCGCTCACCGCGCTGATCGAGGCGTTCTACTACAATCTGCGCGTCGGCGCGAAGCTCGCGCGCGTGCTCGAGGCCAATCTCGGCTTCGACAACGGTGCGAGCGCCGCCGCGATCGTGCTTGCCGTCACGCTCGGCGTCATCGCAATTGGCGCGCTGCGCATGGGTGCCGCCTTGCTCGCCAACCATCCGCGGCCGGTGTCGCGCGAACTGGCGCCGGCGCGACATCGATAGCGGCTCTGCGCCACTTCCGCCGCGATTTTGCTATGGTGCGGGCCGCAGCCGAGGCCGAACCGCGCCATGAACGTCTCCCGTACCGCCGATCCCGCACCGAGCGCGCCCACCGGCGCCGTGGACACCGCGGCCGGCGAGCACGTGTTCCCGGTCCGCGTCTATTACGAGGACACCGACGCGGCGGGGATCGTCTACTATGTGAACTATCTGAAGTTCGCCGAGCGCGCGCGCACCGAGATGCTGCGCCTTCTGGGACGCGAGCAGCAGCGCATGATGGAATCCGACGGAGTCGCGTTCGCCGTAAAGAGCGCGCGCGTCGAATATTACAGGCCGGCGCGGCTCGACGACGCGCTCCAGGTCCGCACCGGCCTCATCGAGGTGGCGGGCGCCAGCCTCAAGGTGCGCCAGCGCATCTTTCGCGCCCGCGCCGAGGGCGGGGACGAGCTCCTCGTCGACATGCAGATCCGCCTCGCCGTCATGGACAGAAGTGGCCGGCCCACGCGGCTGCCCGCCGATATCCGCGCCGCGCTCGCGCCGAACGCGGATCCGAGCCGCGCGATGTCATGATGCGCGGGCGGCGCGCCCGCGAAATAGCCGTTGGATTATGCCGCACGCGGCCCGCGGCCGCGGGGACGCATCGCCCCGCCGCCCTCGTAACCCTTGCCGGGGCCCTGTGGCTGGTCCAAAAAACGCCTCGTTTCCCGCCTATTCCCCCACCTTAACCCTATTTCCGAGCCCATGGACCTTTCAGGCCTGCACCTTTTCGACCCGATCCTGATCGATTCGGTACGCCACACGGTCGCCGCGGCGCAGGATCAGATCGCCGGCGCGCTTCATGTTTTGGCGCCCGGATGGGCGCCCGATGGCGGCGATTACGGCTCGGGCGACCCGGCCGACGGCGGCCAAATCGACACGGTCGAGGCTCCAGCGGAGAAGCCGGGCGAGAAGCCCTCGACCGTGCCGCCCGACAAGAAGGTCGTCGAAGGCTCGCTCGAGAAGAAAGACACGCCGGGCGCCGGCGGCCCCACGAGCACGGTCGATTTCTCGATCTGGGGCATCGTCGCGCGCGCCGATCCGATCGCCAAGGCGGTGATCGCGATCCTGAGCGTCGCTTCGGTGTGGAGCTGGGCGATCATCTTCGAGAAGGTGATCGCGCTGCGCTCCGTGAATTCGCGCTCCGACAAGTTTGAGGACCGCTTCTGGTCGGGCGGCTCGGTCGACCAGCTCTTCGACGAGGTGGGCCGCCGGCCGAACAGCCCGATGGCCGCCCTCTTCGCCGCCGCGATGCGCGAGTGGCGGCAATCCACGGCGCCCGATCACACCGGCCAGCAGACGATCCTGGGCGGCGTGAAGGAGCGCATCGAGCGCGTGATGCATGTGACGCTCGGGCGCGAGATGTCGCGGCTCGAGCGCAATGTGGGCTTCCTCGCCACCGTCGGCGCCACGGCGCCGTTCATCGGCCTGTTCGGCACGGTGTGGGGCATCATGAACAGCTTCCAGCACATCGCGATCCAGAAGAACACGAATCTCGCGACGGTGGCGCCCGGCATCTCGGAGGCGCTGTTCGCGACCGCGCTCGGCCTGCTCGCCGCGATCCCGGCGGTCATCGCATATAACCGCTTCTCGGGCGAGCTCGACCGCTACGCGCACCGGCTCGAGGGCTTCACCGGCGAGTTCACGGCGATCGTCTCGCGCCAGCTCGAAGGCGGGGTGCGCTGATGGCGATGAACGTCGGCAATGCCAGAGGCGGACGCGGCGGGCGCTCTTATAGGCGCATGTCGGAAATCAACGTGACGCCGTTCGTCGACGTCATGCTCGTGCTGCTGGTCATCTTCATGGTCACGGCGCCGCTGCTCACGGTGGGCGTGCCGGTCGATCTGCCGAAGACACAGGCGGCAGCGATCGCCAAGCCCGACGAGCCGCTGATCGTCACCGTCACCGCGGAGGGCAAGGTCTATCTTCAGGAAACGGAGATGACCGACACGCAGCTCGTCGAGAAGCTTCGCGCGATGGGCGCCGACAAGGCCGAGCAGCGGCTCTACGTGCGCGGCGACAAATCGGTGCCCTATGGGCGCGTGATGGAGGTCATGGGCCAGCTCGCCAGCGCCGGCTTCACGAAAGTGGCGCTCATCGCGGAGTCTTCCGAGGCGCCCGCCCCGGGCGCCCGTCCCGCCCCCTCTCGACCTCCGTCACGACAGTAGCGGAACATGCGCTACGGCCTGCCGCTCTCGGTCTTCTTCCACGCCGTGATCCTGGCGGCGGCGCTGTTCGGCTGGCCGGTGTTCAGCAAGCCGATCGCGGAGAAGAGCATCGAGGTGCCGGTGGAGATCGTGCGCTTCGACGAGAGCAGCAATCCGCCGCCGGGCCAAAAGGAAGACCAGCGCGACGAGCGCACGCCCGACGACGACAAGACGACGGGCAAGAACCGCTCGGCGGATGGCGGCAAGACCCGGCCGGTCGCGCGCCCGGAAACGGCGCCCCAACGCCCGCCCGAGCCCGAGGTGAAGAAGCCTACCGAGCGCCCGGACGAGAAGGTTGCGACACCGAAGACGGAAACCGACACCGCGACGCCCAAGGCGCCCGAGCGCCCGCCGGAGCCGCCCCAGCAGGACGTGAAGCGCCCCGCCGAGTCGCCCGACACCGCAACGCCCCGCACCGGTCGCGACACGGCCGCGCCGCCACGGCCCGCGACGCCGCCGGCGCGGCAACAGGATGTGAGCGTTGCGCCGCCGAAACCGGCATCGAAAGAGCCGGCCTCGCCCGACAGCGCGCGCCGGAATCCCGACATCAGAAAGCCGCCGGCCGCGCCCGAGCCCGAGCGCGACGATGCCTCGCTGCGGCCGCCGCCGCGCGCGACGACGCCCGAAGCCGCGCCGGCGCCCGAGCGCCCCGATGCCGAACGCGACGCGGCTCTGCCGAAGAAGCCCAAGGAAGCACCCGAACCCGAGCGCCGCGACGCGCTACGCGCCCCGCCGCGCGTGACGCCACCCGTGCCCGCGCCGGTGCCCGAACGGCCCGAAACAGCGCGCGACACGCCCGCCAAGAAGCCGGAGGCCGCACCCAGGCCCGACCGGCAGATTGCGGCGCTCCGCCCTCCCGCCGCGCCGGACCGTTCCGCGCCACAAGAGCCGAAAGAGGAAAAGCCGCAGGTGCGGTCGCAGCCGAGCTACCGGCCCGAGCCGTCCGAGGCGGAGAAGAAAAAGGAAGACGCGCCCGCGATCAAATCGCGGCCGAGCTTCCGCGCCGAGAAGGCGCAGCCGGACCCGCGCGAAACCAATGCGCCGAAGCCCGCGCCTACGCCTTCGAAGCTCGACTCGGTCTTCCGCAGCCTCGACCGCGAGCGCAAGGCGCCGCAGCAGGCCGACGCCGATCGCACGGCGCGCGACCAGCGCCGCGGCGCGCCGGAGCATCGCCCGGGCTCGCCGTTGAGCGTCAGCGAGATCGACGCGATCAAGCGCCAGATTCGGCCGTGCTGGCTGGCCGATGCCGCGGCCAAGGACCTTGATTCGCTCGTCGTCGTTATCGACGTGACGATGAACGAAGACGGCACCGTGCGCGAGGCGCGCATCGCGCCGGAGACCCGAATCCGCAACGCCTCGCACCGCGCCGCCGCCGACCGTGCGCTCCGCGCCGTGCTCAACGAGCGGTGCCAGCCCTTCAAGCTGCCGCCGGAGAAATACGCGCGCTGGCGGCAGATGAAGCTCGAGTTCGATCCCTCGGATTGAGGGGATGCCCTCGGCGTGCGATACGCACCATAGGGAACAAGACAGGGTAAGGGAGAAGCGATGACCGGGATCCGCCTGATCGCCAAGGTACTCGTCGCCGCGCTGGCCGTGGCCGCCGCGCCCGCCGCGGCCGAACTGCGCATCCGCATCACCGACCCGAATTTCGAGCCCGTGCCGGTCGCCGTGTCCGAATTCGCCGCCGCGCGCGAGGACGACCGTGCGCAGGGCCAGCGGATCGTCGAGGTGATCACGAACAACCTCCGAAATTCCGGCGTGTTCAAGCCGCTCAATCCCCAATCGTTCATCCAGAAGCCCGACGACCTGGTCCGCGCGCCGCGCATGGCCGATTGGAAGCAGGTGGGCGCCGACGTCGTGCTCGGCGGGCGGGTCGCCTCCACCGGCGGCGGCGTGAAGGTCGAACTCTGGGCCTGGGAGGTCAGCACCGGCGCCACGCTGGTGGCGCGCGCGTTCGAAACCTCGGCGGCGAACTGGCGCCGCCTCGCCCACAAGATTTCCGACCGCGTGTTCGAGAAGGTCACCGGCGAGAGCGGCTATTTCGACACGCGCATCGTCTACGTCGCCGAAACCGGTCCGGTGACGCGCCGCGTGAAGCGGCTCGCGATCATGGATCAGGACGGCGCCAACAACCGCTATCTCAGCGAGGGCAGCACGCTCGTGCTGACGCCGCGCTTCTCGCCCACGGCGCAGGAGATCACCTATCTCTCCTACACCAACAACGCGCCGCGCGTTTACATCCTCAGCATCGACAGCGGCCGGCGCGAGGTGGTGGGCGATTTTCCCGGCATGACCTTCGCGCCGCGCTTCTCGAACGACGGCAACAAGATCGCGCTTTCGCTCGAAACCGACGGCAATTCGGAGATCTATGCGATGGATCTCCGCACCCGGCAGGTGACGCGCCTCACCAACAACCCGGCGATCGACACCTCGCCCTCCTACTCGCCCGACGGCCGCAAGATCGCGTTCAACTCCGATCGCGGCGGCGCCCAGAAGATCTACGTGATGAACGCCGATGGCAGCGACGTCGTGCGCATCTCCAACAAGGCCGGGCGTTACGCGACGCCGGTGTGGTCGCCGCGCGACGACTACATCGCCTTCACCAAGATCGAGGGCGGCGCGTTCTCGATCGGCGTCATGCGGCCCGACGGCGAGGGCGAGCGCATCCTGGCGCAGGGCTTCCTCGCCGAGGGCCCGACCTGGGCGCCCAACGGACGTTATCTCATGTACTTCAAGCAGGACCGCGGCGCGCCGCTGGGCCTTTACAGTATCGACATCACCGGCCGCACCGAACGCCGCGTCGAAACGCCGACCGAGGCCTCCGATCCGGCCTGGTCGCCGCTGCTGCGCGACTGAAATCGACGCCGGCCCGGGCTTGCCCTCTCCCGCAAGGGTGGCGATAACCGCCAACGGGAGGATGGGGAAGCCCGGCAGGGGAACGCCGGCGACCTGAGACCGATCAACTCGTGGGGACTATCATGCGCGTCAAACAGCTTCTCGCTCTCCTCGGCATCGCCGTCTTCATGGCCGCGTGCGGGCCCGACACGAAGACCGATCCGAACGCCGATGCGGCGACGCGCCTCGGGCGCCCGGACCCGCGTGCCTCGTGGTCCGATTTCACGAACCCGGGCCGCAACGGCTACGGCGACCGCGTTTTCTTCGATCTCGACCAGCACGACATCCGCCCCGACCAGGAGCAGACGGTGCGCGCCTGGGCCGAATGGCTGAAGGCGCATCCGGGCGCCTCGTTCTCGGTCGAGGGCCATGCCGACGAGCGCGGCACGCGCGAATACAATCTCGGCCTCGGCGCGCGGCGCGCGACGTCGGTCAAGAACATGCTCGTGTCGCTCGGCATCGAATCGGGCCGCGTGCGCACGATTTCGTACGGCAAGGAGCGCCCGGCCGAGGGCGGCTCGACCGAAGAGGCGTGGTCCAAGAACCGCCGCGGCGTCGCCGTTCCGAGCGGGTCGGGGGCATAGGACGCCCACGGGAGCGCCACTGCGCGCTCCCGTCGCGGCCCTGTACACGGTGGCGATGAGACGCAAGGGTCTCTCTTGCCCGAGGCCACGATGGCAGAACGCTCCGAGGCGGAACTCAAGGCGCTCATCGAGTCCGCGATGGGCGGCCCCGGCTTCATCCACATGATCGGCACGCGGCTCGTGCGCTTCGGCAAGGGCGCGTGCGAACTCGCGCTCGCGACGCGCCCCGATCTCCTGCAATTCACCGGCGCCGTGCATGGCGGCGTGATCGGCGCGCTGGTGGATCATGCGGCGGGCGGCGCGGCCGCCACGCTGCTTCCGGCCGGGCAGATCGCGGTTTCCGCCGAGTACAAAATCAACTTCCTCGCCCAGGCCAAGGGCGAGGAAATCGTCGCCCGCGCGCAGGTCGAGCGCGCGGGACGCAGCCTCATCGTCGTCGGATCGTCGGTCTATGCGCGCCGCGGCGGCGAAGAGACGAAATGCGCGGTGGCGCTCGTCACGCTCACACCGGTGCCGCTCGGCTGAAGCTACGCCGCCAGCCGCGCGCGGTCGTGCGGCGAAGCGAAATCGGCCGGCGTGCCCTTGGGCGTGATGCCGCTCGGGTTGAGCTTCGCGATCGAGTAGTAGCCGATCACGTAGTAGCGCGGCTTCACCGTGGCGGCGATGCCGGGCACGGCGTAAAGCTCGCGCATGTAGTTCGCGAGGTTCCGGAAATCCGCGATGCGCTGCCGGTTGCACTTGAACAGCGAGAAATATGCCACATCGAAGCGCACCAATGTCGGGAAGAGGCGCCAATCCGCCTCGGTGATGCGGTTGCCGACGAGATAGCGCTGACGCCCGAGCCGCGCCTCGATCTCGTCGAGCGCCGCGAACAGCGATTCGTACGCCGCGTCGTACGATTCTTGGGAGCGCGCGAATCCGCAGCGATAGACGCCGTTGTTCACGTTGGCATAGACGAAGTCGTTGACGCGATCGATCTCCGCGCGCAGCGCCTGCGGATAGTAATCCGTATCGTCGCCGGCGATGCCGCGGAACTCGCTGTTGAGCATGCGTATGATTTCCGACGATTCGTTGCTGACCACGCGCCGGGTCTTGGTGTCCCACAAGGTGGGGACCGTCACCTTGCCCGTGTAGCCGGGGTCGCTCGCCGTGTAGGCCTGGTGGAGATAACGGAAGCCGTTGACCGTATCGGGCGGGCAATCCGGGAATGCGGGGTCGTCCCGGAACGTCCAGCCCTGACCGCGCTCGCCGGGAATGGCGCAGGCGATGCTGATCGCGCGATCGAGCTTCTTCAGCGCGCGGAAGATCAGCGTTCGGTGCGCCCAGGGGCAGCTATACGCGACGTAGAGATGGTAGCGCCCGGCCTCGGCCTTGAAGCCCGAGGAGCCGTCGGCCGTGATGCGCTCGCGGAAGCGGCTTTCGATGCGCTGAAACTCGCCGGCCTTGCCCGTCTCCGCCGCGAGATCCTCGTCGCGCCATTGGCCGTTCACCAGAATGCCCATCGATGCCCTCGCCTCTCCGAAGCCCCCGCAATTACTTAAGGCCACGCGCCGCGGTTGCCAATTCCGGGACGAAAACCCGTTGCGGCGGCGCCCTTGTTTCGCCACGCTCGGCCCATAGCGTCCGTATTATGACAGGACGCAACCACTGGGCAGGGGCCATCCCTTCATGACCCGTCACATCTTTCGCGCCGCCCTCGCCGCCGTGGCCGTGCTTTCGTTCGCCGCGCCAGGCACGGCCGACACGCGCGGTTTCGGCAGCGCCCTCGATGCCGCGCGGCGCGAGGCGCAGTCGATCCGCATCGAGCTGGCGCAGATGTCGCCGGATGCCGCGGTGCAGATGAACCGCCGGCTCGACGAGCTCGAGCGGCTGATCCAGCGCCTGACCGACAAGATCGATTCGCTCCAGGCGCAGCAGCGCGAGTTCGCGCGCGAGTTCGAGCGCTACAAGAACGACACCGATTTCCGGCTGAGCCAGAGCGAGAAGGGCAATCGCGCGGCCCCGCGCCCGCCCGAGCGGCGCACCGAAGCGCCCCCGCCGCGCCCACCGGAGCGCCGTGCCGAAGCGCCGCCGCCGGAGCGGCGCCCCCCGCCCGCGCGCAGCGCGGATGACGATGATGAGGACTCGCCGCCACAGGGTCCGGCACGGCGCGAGGAGGCCGCGCGGCCGCAGCAGCCCGATACGCCGCCGGCAACGGGATCGGCGCGCGATCAATACGAGCACGCGCTCGCGCTGTTGCGCCGCGCCGACTACAAGGCGGCGGAAGCGGCGCTCAGCCAGTTCGTGCGCCGCTATCCCAACGACCCGCTCGCGGCGAATGCGTACTACTGGCTGGGCGAAAACTTCTATGCGCAAGGCCGATACGGAGATGCCGCCTATCAGTTCGCGGACGGCTTCCGCAAATTCCCGAATCATCCGAAGGCGCAGGACAGCCTGTTCAAGCTCGCGCTCTCGCTCGGGCGCCAGGGCAAGACCGCCGAGGCGTGCACGGCGTTCGGCGAGTTCCGCAAGCGCTATCCCAATGCCGGCCTGCGCCGCGAGGCCGAGGCCGAGCAGCGGCGGATGAAGTGCGCGGGCTGAGGGCGCGCCGCCCGTGAACGCCGAATGATCGGCGCGGCGGCGCTTGGCTCGCAAGAATTCGCGCGTCTGATGGAGCGCTGCGGACCGTTCGAGCCGCGGCCGCTGCTCGCGGTCGCGGTATCGGGCGGCGCGGACAGCATGGCGCTGGCGCTGCACGCCGACGAATGGGCGCGCGCCCGGCGCGGACGGATCCTGGCGCTGACGGTGGATCACGGGCTGCGCGCCGAATCGCGCGCGGAGGCGCGCGCCGTCGCAGGCTGGATGAAGGGGCACGGGATCGCGCACCGGATTCTGAAGTGGCAAGGCACCAAGCCCGCAACGGGCCTTCAGGCGGCCGCGCGCGAGGCGCGCTACCGGCTGCTCGGCGAAGAATGCCGGGCCGCGGGCGCGCTGCACCTGTTGCTCGCGCATACGCGCGACGACCAGGCCGAGACCGTGCTGCTGCGGCTGGCCGCTGCCAGCGGTCCGCACGGGCTTGCGGCGATGCCGATCGTCCGGGAGCAAGCCGACTATCGGCTGTTGCGCCCGCTGCTCGGAGTCGCGCGCACGCGACTGCGCGCGGCTCTGGCGGCGCGCGGCCAGGATTGGATCGAGGATCCGAGCAACCGCGACGATCGCTTTGCGCGCATCCGTGTGCGCCGCGCGCTCGCGGCGGCCGGCGCGGGACACGCCGAAGCGATCGCCTCGGCCGCCAGCGAGCTGGGCCGGTTTCGCGCCCGGCAGGAGCAAGCGATCGCCGGACTTCTCGCGCGCGCCGTCGGCCTGTTTCCCGAGGGCTACGCGCTGCTCGATCCCGCCGTGCTCGCCGAAGCACCCGCCGATATCGGTTGGCGCGCGCTGTCCGCTCTGCTCGCGACCGTCGGCGGCCTCGCCTACCCGCCGCGCGGCGACTCCGTGCGCCGCCTCCACGCCGCTCTTTGCGCCGGCGCCCTCGGCGGCGGGCGCACGCTCGCGCGCTGCCGCCTCGTTCCTGCCGCGGGCGCCTGGCTCGTCGTGCGAGAAGCGCGCGGCATCGCGACGGTGCGGCCCGGCGGCGTGCGCGAGAGGCACCGCCATTGGGACGGACGCTTCGCCGTGGCTTTTCCCTCGCGCGGCGCCGGCACCAGCGTGGGGCCCCTTGGCGCCACGGGCTGGGCCGATCTGGTTGCACGGCAGCCGGCGCTTCGCGCCAGCACGATGCCCTATCCCGCTCGGCTGGCCCTGCCCGCCCTGCGCGACCGGCGGGGTCTCGCCGCCGTGGCCGGGCTTAACTATGCCCGCGGGTACGGCCCAAAAAAAACCCAATTTGCGGCATTTGAACCAGCGCGTCCGCTCGCCCTTACGCTCTTTGCCGCGCCCAACTTTCCTTGAGCCCGAACGCAGCCCGTTGTTTAATCCTTTCAATACCCTATCTGTTGTAAGACGCTTCGCCACCTCGCCGCGCCGCACGGAAAGGCCAAGGATTTGAATAACATCGGTCGGAATCTCCTGATGTGGGTGGTCATCGGCGCGTTGCTGGTGGCGCTCTACAGCCTCTTCCAGGGATCGTCGTCGCGCGAGAGCGGGCACGAGCTCACCTATTCGGATTTCATCGCCCAGGTCGAATCCGGGCAGGTGAAGGCCGTGACGATCCAGGGGACGACGCTGCGCGGCCAGCTCCAGAACGGCCGCGCGTTCCGCGTCAACAAGCCCGACGATCCGCAGCTCGTCGATCGCCTGATCAAGAACAAGGTCGACGTCCGCTCGGTTCCGGCCGAGAAGGGCATGCATCCGCTGCTCTCGATGCTCGTCTCGTGGCTGCCGATCATCCTGATCGTGGCGGTGTGGATTTTCTTCATGCGCCAGATGCAGTCGGGCACCGGCCGCGCGATGGGATTCGGCAAGTCGCGCGCGCGCCTGCTCACCGAGCGCCAGGGCCGCGTGACGTTCGAAGACGTAGCCGGCGTCGAGGAAGCCAAGATGGTAGTGCAGGAGATCGTCGAATTCCTGCGCGATCCCCAGAAATTCACCCGCCTTGGCGGAAAGATCCCGAAAGGCGTGC
>CAYZSG010000149.1:0-13166 GCA_964481045.1 uncultured Candidatus Odyssella sp.
GGGGTCGGGGGGGGCCCCCGACCCGCCCGCCGGGGGTGTGGGGGGAATGATTGATTCGCTGTGGCGCCCCCAGGGGGGGGTCGGGGACCCGCCCCTACGCGGGTGCGCCCCACCTATTCGCAATCATTCCCTTTGGTGGCAAGAGGCGCGAGTGCCGCGCCTACAGCGCCAGCTGGAAATACCGCACGCCTTCGAGCGGGTTCTCGTAATAGGCCTCGATCTCGGTGAAGCCGAGCGTGCGGTAGAGCGCCTGTGCCGAGGTCATCTCCTTGAGCGTGTCGAGCACGAGGGCGCGATAGCCGAGCCGGCGCGACTCCGCGATCACGCGCTCGGCCAGGCGCCGGCCGAGCTTCGCCGCTCGGAAGGCCGGGCGCACATAGAGCCGCTTCATCTCGCACGTGTCTCCGGTGCCGGTGAGGCCCGCGCCGCCGCAGGTGAGGCGCTCGCCGCCGTAATTGGGCAGCGGTCGCAGGGCGACCACGCCGGCCGCGGCGCGGCCGGCGCGCGCCATCAGGATTTCGCCGCGCGGCGGCGCGTAGGCGCCGGGCAGGGTCTTCAGCTCTTCCTCGAAACCCTGGAAGCAGAGATCGGTGCCGATCGAAATCTGATACTCTCGAAACAGCCGGGCTACCGCGGCCATGTCTTCATCGCCGCGCGCCGGAGTTATCGCCAGGTCGAACGCCGCCGTCGTCACGCGTCGCCCCCATTCAAAGCGAAGGTGAGATAGGTCGCCGAGCCGCGCGCGTAAACGGTCCCCTTCGCGTCTTTCACCTCGGCGTCGGCGAGGCCGATGCGGCTGCCGGCGCGCACGAGCCGGCCCTCGGCGAGAAGCTCGCCGCTGTCGCGCGTGATCGGGCGAAAATAGTCGACCGAAAGAGTCACCGCCGTGCCGCCGCGGCCCTTCTCCTGCGCGCTCTGGATCGCGGCGCCGGCGGCCGTGTCGACGAGGATCGCGGCCAGGCCGCCATGCACGCCGCCCATCGGATTGTAGTGATAGGTGTCCGGCTTGCAGCGATACACCGCGCGGCCGCGTTCGATCGTCACCGGATCGTAATGCGCGCTGCGATGGATCGGTGCTACCGGCAGCCGGCCGTCGGCCTGCGCTGCGAGGAAATCGAGGCCGGTCATGCGCGAAGCCGCCGCGCGGAGAATCGCGGGGTCGTCCCAGGCGATCTCCTTGCTTTCGTAGACGGTCGCCGGGATGTCCGGCCGCGCCTCGCCTTGCCACGGTCCGGCCTCGGTCGGGAACACGGCGAAGCAGCCGCGGGCCCGTGCCAGCACCTTGCCGTCGGGGCCGAGCACGTCGGCCTCGGACCACGCGACTTGCTCGGCCGCGTGGACGAGCTTCGAGACGCAGGTGATGCGGCCCATCGCCGGCAGGATCGGACGCAGGAACGACACTTCGAGGCGGATCGTGGCCGTGCCGCGCCCCTGCGGCAGCGTCGCTTGCAGGCCGACGCCGCAGGCCGAATCGAGCAATGTCGCCGCATAGCCGCCATGCACGGTTCCGAACGGGTTGAGCAGATGCTCGCCGGTCTCGCCCTCGAAGCGCGCGGAGCCGGGATCGGCGGCCACGAGGCGGAAGCCGAGCAGATCGTAAATCGGCGGCTGCGGCAGCGCGCCGGCGGCGATCGCGCGGAAGAAGTCGAGGCCGCTCTGCCCGCGCCGCGCCACCGCGAGCGGGGCGGGATCGGCCCATTTCACGGTGCGGCGGCGGAGAGTCGGCGAAGCGCTGGCAGGCATGGCGTTGTCCTAGCCATGCCCGCCCGCGCTGCCAAGCCCAGGCAAGGCATCAAGCAACCGAGCGCGACTGCTTGTCGTTGGCGTTCGCCGGCGCGGGCACGTCCTCGCGCCCGTGATCGACGGCAAAGAACACGCCGGCGCGGTTGAGGCCGAGATCGCGCAGGCCGCGGTCGTCGAGACTCAGGAGCTCGGCCAGCGCGCGCCTGCGGGCGCGCCGCTCGCGCAGGGCGCCGAGCACGCCGGCGACGACGCGCCCAATCGCGCGGAACAGACCGGCATAGGACTGGCCGCGCAGTGCGCGGGCACGCACCAGATAATGGTCGAAGTCGATACGGCCATCGGCGGTCCGCTGGATAGCGGGCGTGGCGGCGTCGAGGCCGATCGCGGCGAGAGAGCGGGCGTCGGAGCGGGGGAGGGCGGGGATGAGGGACATGGCAGGTTTCCTTCGTCTAGCTGAGCGGAATTCAACGTCTTGCCTGTCGGGCCCCGGCGCCGAATTTCCATCATTTCGAAGGAAAACGTAGTGACAGCCGTCACAGGCGACAAACGATCGCTTCTCGCGCTATAGATGAGCAGGGTTCAACCATGGTCGACCTACCGCCGCTCGACGCGCTGCGCGTCTTCGAAGCCGCCGCCAGGCGCCTCTCCTTCGCCGCCGCAGCCGAGGAGCTGCACCTGACCGCCTCGGCGGTGAGCCACCGCATCAAGGCGCTCGAGGCGCAGCTCGGCCTCGTGCTGTTCGAGCGCATGACGCGCAAGGTGCGTCTCACGCCGGCCGGCCGCGCGTATGCCGTGGCGGTGGCCGACGCGATCGCGATCCTGCGCGAGGCCACGCGGCGCCTCGCCAGCGAGGCGAACCGGCCGCTCACCGCCAGTGTCACGCCGCTGTTTGGCGCGCGCTGGCTGCTGCCGCGATTGGCGCGCTTCGAGGCGGCGTATCCCGGCATCACCGTGCGCCTCATCAGCACCACGCGCATGGCCGATTTCACCACCGACGGCGTCGATTGCGCGGTGCGCTTCGGCAAGGGCGCGTGGCCCGGCCTCACCGCGCACCGGCTGATGTCGCTCGACTACGTCCCGGTCTGCGCGCCGTCGCTCGTGCGTCAGGGGCGGATCAAGGCGCCGGGCGATCTCGCGCGGCATACGCTGCTCCACGCCGAGGCGACGTCCGAGGCGTGGCGCATGTGGCTGGTTGCCGCCGGAGCCAACGGCGTTAATCCGGATTCGGGGCAGGTGCTCTCCGACACGACGGCGGCGATCCAGGCCGCGATCGACGGCATCGGCGTCGCGATCTCCGACCGCAAGTTCATCGCGCGCGAGCTGAAGCAGCGCCGGCTGGTCACGCCGTTCGATTTCGACATGCCCTCGGGCGGCGCGTTCTATTTCGTCTATCCCGAAGGCCGCGCCGACGACCGGCGCATCGCCACGTTCCGCGATTGGGTTCTGGCCGAATTGCCGCGCGAGCCTGTTTAGCGCTTTGGTGGTGGCAGGATCAGGCAGGTGACGGAGCCGCGCGCATAGAGCGTGCCGTCGGCGCCCTTCAACTCCGCGTCGGCCACGGCGATGCGGTTGCCGGCGCGCACCACGCGGCCCTCGCAGCGCAGCGTGCCGGCGGCGGCGGTGATCGCCTTGATCATGTCGACGGAGAGATTGACCGTCGTATAGCCGGTGCCGGCCGGCAGCTTCGTGTGCACGGCGCAGCTCGCGGCGCTGTCGATGAGCGTGGCGGGAAGGCCGCCATGCACGGACCCGATCGCGTTGTAGTGGAACTCGCCGGGCGCGCATTCGAACGCCGCGAGGCCGTCGCCGACCTCGACGAGGCGGAACGCGAGCGTGTCCATGATCGGGCCGACGGGAATCTCGCCCTTCATCATGGCGGTCATGTAGTCGCGGCCGCTCATGCGCTGCGCGGCCCCGGCGCCGGGCTTGGGATCGCTCCAGCCATAGCGGCGCGTGCGGGTATCGTCGGTGGAGTGAGGCATGGTCATGTGTCTAGGGCCGAATGCCGCCGCGCGGAAGCGCCATTCGCGGAGGCGCGCCCTGCGCCGGGCTCTCACGCCCCGCGGAAATGGTTGCGCACGGCGAGCGCGAGCAGCAGCACGAGCAGCAGGTTTAGCGCGGCCTGTCCGGCCTGCACGAAATAGATCGCGGGCGGCAGCCCCTCGGCTCCGAAAAGCGTCAGAACGGCCTTGTCAAAGGTGGCGCGGGCAACAGAGCCAGGCACGGTGCCCGACCACCAGAATTCGAACAGCGAGCGCTGCTGATCGGCGGAAAGCGTCGCGGACGAGGTCGTGGCCGAGGTTGGCGGCGTCGAGACGAACTGCGACTTTATCCAGCCCCAGGTGCCGCGTGCCGCGCGGCCGACCGCGGTGGACGAGGGCTTGGCAAGAACCTGAATGGCGTAATAGGCGGCGGCGTTGACGAGCGCGAGCCACAGCAGCGGCCGCGCCGCGCTGCGCCCGCAATCCGAAAGCGCGCCGTAGAAGAACAGCAGCAGCGTCGCGGTCAGCGCGCGCGCATAGAGGCCGAGCTTGCGCAGCGGCTCGGCCCAGACGGCTTCGTGCGCGTTCCGCCACGCGATCCCGCGCTCGGCGCGGCGCTCGAGCACGCGGAGGTCGCGCCCGGCGGCATCGTTATCGCCCTCGCGCGCGATGCCGCGCAGCCGGCGGATCGCGGCGAGCGTGCCGAGGCGCGTCGTCCAGCCGGGCACGAGGCCCTCGCGCAGGCGGAAGCGTGTGCCCTGGAAGTCGATGCGCTCTCGCCCGGCCACGTCGGTGAAATCCGGCGGCGTGCCGAATACGGCGTAGGCGAAATCGGCGCGCTCTCCAATGCGGCGTCCCGCGAAGCTCGCCGCGCCGCCAAAGCGCGCATGGCGGAACGCGGCGTGCCGAAGCGGCGGCGTGTCCGGCTGCGCCGCGAACGACACGGCTCCGGCGAAGCGCGCCCGTTCGCATTGCAGCAGCTTGGCGAAGGCCGCGCCGGCGAAGCTGGCGCCGCCGGCGAACTGCGCGCCGACGAAATTCGCTTCGTCGCGGAACACGGCGCCGGCAAAGCTCGCGTCACCGCCGAACGCGGCGCGCTGGAACACGGCCACGCCCTCGAAGATCGCGCCCGTGAAGTTCGCGCCCGGCCCGAAGCGCGCGCCGTAGAACCATGCGCCGCCGTCGAGGAAGCGCGCGACTTCCGCGGCGTAGGGGTTCACGTCCTGCGTGGCCACCGCGCGGTGATCGGCGCCGCCGAACACGCAATGCGAGAAATCCGCGCCGGGGCCGAACTCGAAGCCGGCGAACGATATCTTGTTCGACCCCGGCGCGTGGAAATCGGTGCGCGAGAAATCGGCCGGCAGATCGGGATTGCGCCGCCGCCACTTGTTCCAGGCGTCGCGCCCCTGCCGCGCGAGCTCGAGGTGCTCGGGATTGGCCATGCGCGGACATTAGCACGGACGGACGCGGACAAACACGGACGGGCACGGACCAGGCGATCTGTCCGTGTGGTGTCCGTCCGGGATTATGCGAACTGCACCACCACGCGGCGGTTCTGCTTGCCCTTGTTCTCGATCTTGGCGACCGCGACCGGGCCGATCTCGCCGGTGCGCTTCACATGCGTGCCGCCGCAGGGCTGAAGATCGACGCCGGGAATATCGAGCAGGCGCACCTTGCCCATGCCGGTTGGCGGCTTCACCGACATCGTGCGCACGAGATCGGGCTTGCCGTTCAATTCGTCGTCGGTGATCCAGGTCGGCGTCACCGGATGGTCCTCGCGGATCAGGCGGTTGAGTTCGCTCTCGATATGCGCCTTGTCGAGCGCGCCGGCATCGACGGCGAAGTCGAGGCGGCCCTTGTCGGCCGCGATCTGTCCGCCGGTCACCTGGCCCGGCACGACGGCGCAGAGCAGATGCAGGCAGGTGTGCATGCGCATGTGGCGGTGGCGGCGTTCCCAGTCGATCTCGGCCAGCACCTTGTCGCCGGGCGCGAGCGCCGCGGCGCCGGTCTGCGGAACATGCAGGATCGCGCCGGTCGCCTTGTCGCGCTTCGTGTCCGAGATGCCCACGCTGGTGCCGTCGGCGCGCGCGAGGCGGCCGCTATCTCCTGGCTGCCCGCCGCTCTCGTAGTAGAACACGGTGCGGTCGAGGACGATGCCGTCCGGGCGCACCTCGCGCACCGTCGCCTCGCAGGAGCGGAGATAGCCGTCGTCGCGGAACAGTTCTTCGGTCATGGCCTGCGCGCTGGAAGCAATTTTGAGGGAGAGCGGGGAGACGAATTTGCCACGAAGGCACGAAGACCCGAAGGAAAATGAATGCGCTTGCGCGCTCGAGAAGTCTTCGTGGTTATCGTCGCGTCAGCCTGTAAGAACGCGCGAATAGAGTTCGCGATCCACGTTGCCGCCGCGCACCTTGAATGCGCCGAGCGCGGCGCGGGAGATCGCTTCGGTCATCGTCAGCCTCTGTGGGCGAGGATCGTGCCGGCAAGCACCACGGCCGCGCAAGCCGCCAGCGGCAGCGTCATCGCCTCGCCGAGGATGAGGACGGCGAGGATCAGGCTGGCGACCGGCTGGAGGAATTGCAGCGTGCCGATACGCGCGATGCCGCCCTTCGCCAGCGCCCAATACCACAGCAGATAGCCGAGCGACGAGACCGCGAAGGCGAGATAGACGACGCCGGTCCAGGAGGAAAGCGTGCCCGCGCTCCAATCGACGTTGCCGGCGCGCCAGGCGAACAGCGGAATCAGCGCCACGCCGCCGATCACGAGGCCCCAGAGCGTCACGCCCAGCGCCGGAAAACGCCGCGCCGCGCGCCCGCCGCCGACATAGCCGATCGAGGCGAGGAAGCCGGCCACGAGGATCAGCAGATCGCCGATCCAGCTATCTTCCGTGCTTTCGGCGATGCCGATGCGGAAATGGACGAGCGCGAAGGTGCCGGCGGCGGCGAGCGCGGCGCCCGCGGCCCAGCGCCAGCTCGGCAGGCTCTTCTCGACGAGGTGCGCGGCCAGCGCGGTGAACACGGGCTGCATCGCGAGGATCAGGCCGGCATGCGACGCCGTCGTATACCCGATGCCGATGCTGAACAGCACCGGGAACAGCACGAATGCGCACAAGCCGGAGAAGGCGAGGAGGGGCCGCGTGCGGTCGCCGGCTGGCACCGGCAGGCGCAACGCCAGCAGCAGCAGCGGCGCCAGCAGCGCGGCGAGCAGCGTGCGCAGCATGCCCACCATCGCCGGATCGATCGTGTCGACCGCGATGCGCGTCGCGATCGGCGTGCCGCCCCAAATGAGCACGGCCACGCCGGCCGCGAGCACGGCGGCAGAGCCGGTGCGGGCGACCGCCTGGTTCATGGCAGAGCCGCGCCGTACATCGCTTCGCCCTCGCGGATAAGGCCGTCGGCGCCGAACGCCATCGCTTCGATCGCGCGGTGCCGGGCGCCGTTGCGTTCGGCGATATAGATCACGATCAGCTCGCGCCTGCTCTCGTCCCAGATCGCGCGGTCGAGCGTGAACGACAGCGAGGAAAGCTTGCGTGCGCCGCTCCAATAGGCCCTGAGCAGGTCGCGGCCGATGACCGTCGCCGTGCCCATGCGTTCGAGCGCGACCGGGCTCGTGAAGCGGCCGTCGGCGGCGTAGTGGGCGACGATGGCGTCGATGTCGCGCCGGTTCCACGCGTCGATCCACGCGCGCGCGAAGGCCTCGGCCGAAGCGCGATCGTGCGGGCCGGTCACAGCTCGATCCATCCATCGAGATAGGGAGCGCACTTGCCGGCGATGGTCACGCGGTCGCCGCGATGGCGGCACCACAATTGTCCGCCGCGCTTCGAGATCTGTCGCGCGAAGAGATCGATCTTGCCGAGGCGCCCGGCCCAATAGGGGATGAGCGTGCAATGCGCCGAGCCCGTGACGGGGTCCTCGGGCACGCCGAATTTCGGCACGAAGAAGCGCGAAACGAAATCGCAGTCGTCGCCGGGCGCGGTGGCGATCACGCCGAAGCCTTCGAGCGCCGCGATCTTCGCCATGTCCGGCCGGAGCGCCGCGACCTCCGCTGCCGACGCGAACACGGCGAAGACGTCGCGCGAGTGGAGAACGGCGGCCGGCTCCGCGCCGAACGCGGCCGTCACGGCGGCGGGATCGGCGCCGCCCTGCGCCGGCGGACGCGCCGGGAAGTCGAGCGCCAGGCGATCGCCCTCGCGCGTGACCCGAAGCAGGCCGCTGCGCGTGTAGAACGCGACCGACTCCGCCGGCTCGCGGCCGAGGATGTGGTGGGCGCTCGCCAAGGTCGCGTGGCCGCAGATATCGACCTCGGCCGTCGGCGTGAACCAGCGCAGATCGAAAGCCGGCTCGGCCTCGCGCAGCGCGCGCGGCACATAGAACGCCGTCTGCGCGAGATTGTTCTCCGCGGAGATCGCCTGCAGCACGTCGTCGGGCAGCCAGCGCTCGAGCGGGCAGACGGCGGCGGGATTCCCCGTGAACGGACGGTCGGCGAAGGCGTCGATCTGGTAGAGCGGGATGCGCAGCCTGGCGCCGGCGGCGGCGCGTGCCGGCGCGAGGCTCGCGACGTTCATAGCTCGATCCATCCGTCGAGATAGGGTGCGCAGGTGCCGGCGATCGTCACGCGGTCGCCGCGATGCTTGCACCAGATCTCTCCGCCGCGGGCCGAGACCTGGCGCGCGAACATCTCGCTCTTGCCGAGCTTCTTCGCCCAGTAGGGGATCAGCGTGGTGTGCGCGGAGCCCGTGACCGGATCCTCGGGAATGTTGTGCTTCGGCGCGAAGAAGCGCGAGACGAAATCGCAATCCTTGCCCGGCGCGGTCGCGATGAGGCCGAGGCCGTATAGCGCGCCCACCTTCGCCATGTCGGGCTTGAGCGCGCGCACCTCGTCTTCGCGCGCGAACACGGCGAAGCCGTCGCGGGCGGCAAGCACCTCGAGCGGCTTCGCGCCGAGCGCCGAGGCCACGTCGCCGATGTCCTTCGCGGCGGGCGGACGGGCCGGGAAGTCCATC
The DNA here is from genome assembly GCA_964481045.1 of uncultured Candidatus Odyssella sp. Lineage (GTDB taxonomy): Bacteria > Pseudomonadota > Alphaproteobacteria > Bin65 > Bin65 > SBBV01. The sequence continues at coordinate 8,728 of CAYZSG010000149.1, forward strand.
GCCAGACGGCCGCTCTCGCGCGTCACCACCAGCGTGTCGCCGATCTTCGTGTGGAACACGAACTTGTCGCGCGCGATGCCGAGCGTGTTGATCATCACCCACGCGGTCGCCAGCGTCGGGTGGCCGGCGAGATCGATCTCGGCCACCGGCGTGAACCAACGCAGCTCGTAATCCTCGCCCTTCGGGACGAAATAGGCGGTCTCGGAGAGATTGTTCTCGGCCGCGATCGCTTGCAGCAGATCGTCAGGCAGCCAGCGGTCGAGCGGGCAGACGGCCGCGGGATTCCCGCCGAACGTCTTGTCCGTGAAGGCGTCGACCTGGACGAGCCGGATGCGCATGGCGGGCCTCAGACTTCGCGGGGATACAGGAAGCAGGCGTCGTGCCGCGTCATGCCGATGCGCGGGTAGTAGTCGGCGGCGGCCGGGGCGGCGAGAAGGATCAGCGCGGTGTCGCGGCCCGCTGCATCCCGCGTGCGCTCGATCAGGCGCTTGCCGATTCCGCGGCGCTGATACGCGCGATCGACGGCGAGATCCGAGAGGTAGCAGCAGAAGCTGTAGTCGGCGATCGCGCGCGAGACGCCGATCAGGCGGCCTTCGTCGCGGGCGGTGACGATGATGTCGGCTTTGCGCAGCATCGTCTCGATGCGCTGGCGCTCGGCGACCGGGCGGCGCGCGGCCAGGCTGGAAGCCTCGAGCACGCCGATGAACGCCTCGGCCGAGAGGTCCGGCTCGAGGGCATAGCGGACATTGTCCGTTATCGCGGGGACGATTGTCATAGTATATTACGGCAGCCAGAACGGCTTCCGGGCTTCCTTGTAGGCATCCACGTTGCTGACGCCGATGTCCTTCAGCATGCGCTCATTGAGCTCGGTGAGGGCGTGGCGCTGCTCGGCGCGGTCCTGCCAAACGACGATAATTTTCAGGCACTTGACCGTGAATCGGCGGATTTTCGCGAGGGCCCGGACAGGCTTGGCAGCCGCGCTGCCGATGGTGATGAGCTTTGTATTGATTGTGTGGGCCATGGGGTGATCTCCTTGTGCTTTGTATCGCCCCCGCGATGATTGATCTAATAGTATTGACATTCGTACGGTGTCAATATAAACATTGTGCCATGACAGGCTGGATCCCCACGCTCGAGCGCCGCAAGCGCGAGATTTATCTGGAGCTCGCGGAAAAGATGGCCGCCGCGATCCGCGGCGGCGAGCTCAAGCCCGGCGAGCAATTGCCGACCCAGCGCGACATGGCCGAGAAGCTCGGCATCACGGTCGGCACGGTCGGCCGGGCCTACATGATCGTCGAGCAGCAGGGCCTGATCTCGGGCGAGGTCGGCCGCGGCAGCTTCGTGCGCGGCCCGGCCGCGGCGATCCGCAGCCCCAAGCTCGATGCCACCGCCGAGAACATCATCGACCTCAGCGTCAACGCGTCGCTCACCGCGTACCACGGCGAATCGCTGTCCAAGACGCTCGCCGAGCTTTCGCGCGCCGATGGCCTCGAGCTGCTGCTGCGCTACATGACTCCGCCGTGGCAGTCGGCCTATCGCGCCTCCGCCGCGGAATGGCTGGCGCAGCTCGGCCTGCCGATCGATCCCGAGCGCGTCGTGCTCACCAACGGCGCGCAGCAGGGCATCGCGGCGGCGTTCGCGGCCCTGCTCGGCCCGGGCGAAGCCGCGCTCTCGGAAACGCTCACCTACACCGGCATCATCGACGACGCGAACCGCTCGGGCCATGCGCTGAAGGGCGTCGCCACCGATCGCGAGGGCATGCGGCCCGACGCGCTCGACCGCGCAGCGGTGGAAACCGGCGCGCGAGTCGTCTTCGTGCAGCCGACGATCCACAATCCGGTCTGCACGACGATGAGCGAGCAGCGGCGGCGCGACATCGCCGCCGTCGCGCGGCGCCGCAACCTGCTGATCGTCGAAGACGACGTCTACGGCCTGCTGCCGGAGCGGCGGCCGCCGCCGATCGCGTCACTGGCACCCGAACGCACCGTCTATATCACGAGCGCTTCGAAGGCGATGGCGCCGGGCCTGCGCGTCGGCTGGATCTTCGCGCCCGAGGCGCTGGTCCGGAAGCTCGACGAAGCACGTTATTCGATGACCGGCTCGCTGCCCTCGCTGCCGCACGAAATCGCGCGGCGCTGGATCGCCGACGGCACCGCGGCCGAGATCATGCGCCGCCTGCGCCGCGAACTCGGCGCGCGGCAAGCGCTGGCGAAGCGCCGCCTGGCCGGCTTCGAGCTCGATTCCGATCCGGCCGCATTCCACGTCTTCCTGCATCTCGCGGACCCGTGGCGGCGCGAGGATTTCGTGCAGGCGGCGCTGGCGCAAGGTGTCCGCATCTCGTCGGCCAGCGCATTCGTCATAGGCCGCGATGTGGCGCCACACGCGGTGCGCATCTCGCTCGCTGCCGCGCGCGACCAGGAAACGCTCGACCGCGCGCTCACGATCATCGCCGATCTCGCGCAGAGCCGTCCCGGCGTGCGCCGCGCGGTCTAGGCCTCGCGAAATCCGTCCTCGAGCAGCGTCGGATCCATCGTCACCGCGTGATCGAGCGGGCCGTGGCCCTTGCCGTAGCCGGGCGCGTGCTTGATCGCCTCCTGCACATAGGCGCGGGCGCGGGCGACGGCGTCGGCCAGCGGCAGGCCCTGCGCGATGCCGGCGGCGATCGCCGAGGCCAGCGTGCAGCCGGTGCCGTGCGTGTGGCGCGTCTCGATGCGCGGGCCTTCGAACACGCGCGTCTCGCCCTGCATGATCAGAACGTCGTGGACGCGCGGGCCGGGCAGGTGCCCGCCCTTCATCAGCACCGCCTTGGCGCCCAGCGCCAGCAGCGCTTTGCCCGCGGCCTGCATGTCGGCGCCCGACGCGATCTTGCGCCCGCTCAGCGCCTCGGCCTCGGGCAGGTTCGGCGTGATCAAGGTCGCGCGCGGCAGCAGCAGGCGGCGGACGGCTTCGATCGCCGTGGGCTCGAGCAGCGCGGCGCCGCCCTTGGCGATCATCACCGGATCGGCGACGAGCGGAACGCCTTTCGCGAATTCGTCGAGCGCGCCGGTGACGATTTCGATCACGTCGGCGGTTCCGAGCATCCCGGTCTTGATGCAGTCGGAGCCGATGTCGGTGAGGCAGAGCTCGATCTGCTGGCGGATGAACGCCGTGGGCACCGCGTGGATGCCGAAAACGCCCTGCGTATTCTGCGCGGTGAGGGCGGTGATCGCCGTCATCGCGTAGGCGCCCATCGCCGTGATGCTCTTGATGTCGGCCTGGATGCCGGCGCCGCCGCCCGAATCCGAGCCGGCGATGACGAGAACGCGGCCGTGCACTACTGCGCCGCGCGCTGGATGACGGCGCAGAGCTCGTCGACGACCGACTTCACCATCGCGGCGTCGTCGCCCTCGGCCATCACGCGAATGACGGGCTCGGTGCCGGATTTGCGGATCAGCAGGCGGCCGGCATTGGCGTTGAGCTTCTGCTCGGCTGCGGCGATCGCGCCCTTCACGCCGTCGTGCTCGAGCGGCTTGGCGCCGTTGGTCTTGTCATAGCGCACGCTCTTCAGCAGCTGCGGCACGGGCTGGAACAGGCGCGTGGCCTCGCTCGCGCGCGCCCTGCCCTGGACGAGCACGGCCAGCACCTGGAGCGCCGCGATCAGCCCGTCGCCGGTGCGCGCGTAGTCGGTGATGATGATGTGGCCCGACTGCTCGCCGCCGACGTTGAAGCCCTTGGCGCGCATGTGCTCGAGCACGTAGCGGTCGCCCACCGCGGTGCGCGCCATGCGCATGCCGCGCGAGGTGAGGAACCGCTCGAGGCCGAGATTCGACATCACGGTGGTGACGACGCCGTTCCCGCGCAATCGCTTCTGGTTCTGCCAGGAGGAGGCGATCAGCGCCATGATCTGGTCGCCGTCGATGACCTCGCCCTTCTCGTCGACCATGACGATGCGGTCGGCGTCGCCATCGAGCGCGATCCCGAGATCGCAGCCATGCGCGACCGTCTCCTCGCGCAGCATGTCGGGCGCAGTGGCGCCGCAGTTCTTGTTGATGTTGAGGCCGTTCGGCGTCACGCCGAGCGGCACTACTTCGGCGCCGAGCTCGAACAGCACGGTGGGCGCCACCTTGTAGGCGGCGCCGTTCGCGCAATCGATCGCGATCTTGAGGCCGTCGAGGCGCAGCTCCTTCGGGAACGCGCGCTTCACGAACTCGATGTAGCGCCCGGGCGCGTCGTCGAGGCGCTGCGCGCGGCCGAGCTTCGGCGACGGCGCCCGCTCGGGCAGCCCGTTTTCCATCCGGCGCTCGATGTCGAGCTCGATCTCGTCGGAAAGCTTGTAGCCGTCCGGGCCGAACAGCTTGATGCCGTTGTCCTCGAACGGGTTGTGCGAGGCGGAGATCATCACGCCGAGGTCGCAGCGCAGGCTGCGCGTCAGCATCGCGACACCCGGCGTCGGCATCGGG
>CAYZSG010000150.1:0-12893 GCA_964481045.1 uncultured Candidatus Odyssella sp.
CTGGCCATAGGCGAACGAGGTGACGATCACCGACATCGCCGGCGTGCGCGCGAGGCTGAACGAGGAGCGCAGTTCGCGGCGCAGATCGCCCTCGGTGAGGCCGGTGGTGTCGATCACCCAATCGGCGCGGTCGCGGAGCTGCGCGAGCCGGCGGCGCTCCACGGTGATGCCGTCGGCCACCGGCCGGTCGTGCGCCAGCGGGTGGCGCCGGCGCGTCTGCGAATAGCGGCGCAGCAAGGTCTCGTCGTCGCAATCGAGGAACAGCACGAGGAAATCGAGATCGACCCGGGCGCGGAGGGCATCGACGGTGACGAGGAACTGCGCGGCGCCGAAATCGCGCGTGCGGATGTCGATGCCGATCGCCAGCGGCCGGTCGCGCGCGGCGTCGGGCTGCACGAGGGCCGAAACCAAGGTCGCCGGCAGATTGTCCACCGTCTCGTAGCCCATGTCCTCGAACGCGTTGAGCGCGGTCGAGCGGCCGGCGCCGGATAGCCCGGTGATCAGCAGCACGCGCGGGCGGCCGGCTTTGGCGTCGGGAGCGGCGGTGGCGTCGGTCTCGTGCATCGGTTGCAGGTCGGCGGCGGCCCCGATATGGCCCGCCGCACCGGCCAGCGCAAGGCGCAGCTTGGCCGGCGCCGAGACCTCGAACGGCGCGATCTCGATGCGCGGGATGGCAATGCCGAGGATCGTCTCCGCCGCCGGCTCGGGCAGGCGCTCCGGCGCGGCCACGAGGTCGGCCACGAGCGCAACCGGCGCTTCGGCAAGGGCGGGCGCCGGCACGATGCCGACGCCGCGCACCTCCATCTTGCCGGCGATGGCCGCCGGCGCGCGCGCCACGAGGCGCCCGCCCTCGGCCGCCAGCTCCACCTGGTCGTCGGCCACGAGCCGCGCGCCTGCCTCGATCAGGCGCAGCGCGAGGTCGGACTTGCCCGCGCCCGAAGGCCCGCGCAGCAGAACGGCCGCCCCGCCGAGGGCGACGCAGGTGGCATGCATGCGGAAGACGGACATCGCACCCAAAGGTGAGGGGACAGGCGGCGCAGGAGACAGTAAACAACGCGCTCTGTCACCGGCCCCGCGCCCCCCATGTATCAGCAGCTCTTCGACATCATAGCACCCGTGCTGATCATCGCCGGGCTCGGCTATGGCTGGGCGCGGCTCGGCAAGCCGTTCGATCTCGCCACGATCTCGGGCGTCGTCATCAACATCGCAGTGCCGGCGCTGATCATCTCGTCACTGACCAAACTCACGATCGATCTCCACGCGTTCGGCATCATGGCCGGCGCCGCGGCGGCGTCGATGGCGCTGTTTCTCGCGGTGGGCTACGCCGTGCTGCGCGCCGCGGGCCTTTCGATCCACGCGTTCCTGCCGGCGATCGCGCTCGGCAATTCCGGCAATCTCGGCCTGCCGCTCTGCCTGTTCGCATTCGGCGAGGCGGGCCTCGCCTTCGGCATCGCGATCTTCGCGGTCAGCTCGGTCGTGAATATGACGGTCGGGCAGATGATCTCGGCCGGGCGCTTCTCGCCCTGGGTGCTGTTCAAGACGCCGGTGATCTACGCGCTGATCATCGCATTCGCCTCCATGGGCACCGGCGTGCAGCCCCCCAAGTTCCTCGCGAGCGCGCTGGAAACGCTGAGCGGCATCGCGGTGCCGGCGATGCTCCTGGCGCTCGGTGTCTCGTTGCAGCGGCTCCAGCTCGCCAAGCTGAAGGTGAGCCTCGTTGTGGCGCTGCTCAGGCTCGGCGTGGGCTTTGCCGGCGGGGTGCTCGTGGCCATGCTGTTCGGGCTCGAGGGTGCCGCGCGCGGCGTCCTCATCATCCAGAGCGCGATGCCGGCGGCCGTTTTCAACTATCTCTTCGCGCAGGTGCACGGCCGCGATCCCGCTGCCGTTGCTGGTGTCGTCGTGCTCTCCACGTTCCTCGGCTTCCTGCTGCTGCCGCTCGTCCTCATCGTGGCGCTCGGCCGCTGATCGCGGGATAGAACAAGGGAACAGGAGCCGGGGAGCCGGGGAGAAGAAAGGGATTAAACACGGGGGGCACGGAGAACACGGAGAAGTCACAAGAATGCGCGCCACGGGCGCGCAGAGTATTTGCTCTGTGTCCTCCGTGCCCTCCGTCTTTCAGATTCTTTTTTGCTTCCTTCTTCCCGGCTCCCCGGCTCCTGTTCCCTTCCTTCGCTTACTTCGGCGCGTCGAGGGCTTCGGGGAATTGCGGGTTGGCGAGCAGGAAGCCGCCATCGGCGACGAAGGATTGCCCGGTGACGTAGGAAGCCGCGTCCGAGCACAGCCAGGCGACGAGGCCGGCGATCTCGGCGGGGTCGCCGGGGCGCCCCAGCGGGATGCGCTCTTTCTCGATCGCATGCACGTCGGCGCCGTCGAGGTTCGTCATCGGCGTGGCGATGAAGCCGGGCGCCACCGAATTCACGAGGATGCGGTGCGGCGCCAGTTCGATCGCCAGCGATTTCGTGAGCCCGCCCAACCCGTGCTTCGAGACGACGTAGGCGCCGGCGTTCGCCAGTGGCGAATGCTCGTGCACCGAGGTGATGTTCACGATGCGCCCGCCCCGGCCCGCGGCCACCATGCGCCGCGCCGCGCGCTGCGCGCAGAGGAACGCGCCGTCGAGATTGACCGCAAGCGTGTGGCGCCAATCGGCGTAGGAAAGCTCGAGCAGCGGCGCGTCGCGGCTGGTGGCGGCGTTGTTGACGAGCGCGTCGAGCCGCCCGAGCGCCCCGGCCAGCGCGTCGATCACGTCCGCCGCTTCGGGCAGAAGCGCGAGATCGAGCCGCCGCACCTCCGCGCGCCGCCCGAGCGCGCGCACCGCCTCGGCCGTCGCCGCCGCGCCCGCCTCGTCGCTGTGCCACGTGATGCCGAGATCGTATCCGGCGCGCGCGAGCGCGATCGCCGACGCGCGGCCGATGCCCGAATCCGATGCGGTGATGATCGCCGCTTTGCCGGATTCCTGGTTCACGAGCCTTGCTGGTCCGTCATCTCAATTCCCGTCATCCCGACCGAAGCGGGCGCGAAGGTCGGGATGACGTATTTGGAAGGGAGCTGCAAGCGCCGAGCGGACTACGCCGACCGCTGCAGCCTGACCACGAACCGCGCGCCCGCCACGCCGCCGTCGGGGCGGCGGAGGTTCTCCGCGTGGATCGTGCCGCCCATGGCTTCCACGATGAGCTTCGAGATCGAGAGGCCGAGGCCGGAATGCGTGCCGAATTTCTCGCCGGCCGGGCGCTCGGTATAGAAGCGTCGGAAGATATCCTTTTCCTTGCCGGGCGGGATGCCGGGGCCCTGGTCGTCGACGACGACGCGCGTCATGCCGCCCTCGGCGCCGCCGGTGATCGTGATGACGCCGCCCGGCGGGCTGAAGCTCTCGGCGTTGACGAGGATGTTCTGGAACACCTGCACCAGCCGGTCCCCATCGGCGCGCGCGATGAGCCGGTCTTTGGCCGGCAGCATGAGCTTCACGGTGGGCCGGCCCGGCGCGGCGGCGGCCGCCGTGTTGCGGATGTCGGCGAGGGCTCCGAGGATGCGGCCGAGATCGATCGTCTGGAGCTTCAGGCGCGAAAGCTCGGAATCGAGCCGCGAGGCGCGCGAGATGTCGGTGATCAGCCGGTCGAGCCGCTCCACGTCCTCGCGCACCATGTCGAGCAGCCGCTGCTGCTTCTCCGGGTCCTTGATGCGCACCACGGTCTCGATGGCGCTCTTCATCGAGGCGAGCGGGTTCTTGAGCTCGTGCGCCACGTCGGCGGCGAAGCTCTCGATCGCGTCGAGCCGCCGCCAGAGTTCGTTGGTGAGGTCGTTGAGCGCGGCCGAAAGATCGCCGATCTCGTCCTCGCGCTCGGTGAAATCGGGAATCGCGACGTCGCGCGACTTGCTGCGCCGCATCTGGTCGGCGGCCGAGGCCAGCCGGTTGATCGGCCGCGCGATCGAGCGGCCGAGCCAGAACGCCATCATGATCGTGAACACGGTCACGACCGCGATGATGCGCAGGATGTCGAGCCGCACCTGGCGCACCGCGCGCGCGATCTCGTGCGTCGAGGCGGAGAGGAGGAGCGCGCCGTCGACGTTCTTGTAGCGCTGCACCGGCGCGGCGAAGAACAGCACGAAGTCGCCGCCCTCGGTGCGGCGGATGAAGCTGCGCGATTCGCCGGCCAGCGCGGTCTGCACCTCGGGATAGTCGGCGGCGTTCTCGTCGGCCCGCTCGCGGTAGTAGGGCACCGATTCGCGGTCGCGCGCGAGCAGGTTGAAGAACCATTCGTAGAGCGAAACGACGTTGTCGGTGAACCAGCGCCCGGTCGATTCGGTGGGCAGCTCTTCCTCGCGGATCGGGCCGTAGGCGCGCTGCTGGCGCGTGTCGACGAGCATGCGTCCGTCGCGGTCGAACAGGCGCGCGCGGGCATCGGTGGCGCTGGCGAGCTGGCGCATCACGCCGCCGGCGAGCGTGATGTCGATGCGGCGCTCGTCGGGCGCGCCGGGCGTGATCGCGGTTTCGGCGATGGCGCCGGCGAAAAGGCGCGCCTGGGCGGAGAGGGCGTTCAGCTCGGCCTCGACGAGGCTCTTCTCGTACGCGCCCACATAGAGCAGCCCGCCGAAGATCGTCGCCACCGGGAAGATGCTGAGCGCCATGATGCGCACGGAGAGGCGCGAGAAGCGCCGCTGCTTGCGCGGCGGCGCGGCCTGCGCGTCCTCGGCCTGGGCACGCCGCAGCGCGCTGTCGGACTCGCCGCGTCGTGCGCGGCTCGGCGTTTCGGCCGCCGCGGCCGGCGTCTCCATGTCCTTGCGGTCGGCGGCGTCCATCATCCCCCGCCCGGCCGGCTAGGCCTCAGCTCTCGCTGTAGCGGTAGCCGATGCCATACAGCGTCTCGATCTTGTCGAACGCGTCGTCGACGATCTTGAACTTCTTGCGCAGGCGCTTGATGTGGCTGTCGATCGTGCGGTCGTCGACATAGACGTTCTCGCCATAGGCGGCGTCCATGAGCTGGTCGCGCGACTTCACGTGGCCCGGCCGCGCCGCCAGCGACTGCAGGATCAGGAACTCGGTGACGGTCAGCGAGACCGGGGCGCCCTTCCAGGTGCAGAGGTGGCGCTCGGGATCCATCACGAGCTCGCCGCGGACGATCGTCTTTTCCTTGCCCGGCTTCACCGCCTCGTCGCCGGTCTCGGCGCGGCGCAGCACGGCGCGGATGCGCTCGATCAGCAGGCGCTGGCTGAACGGCTTCGTGATGTAGTCGTCGGCGCCCATGCGCAGGCCGAGCACTTCGTCGATCTCGTCGTCCTTCGAGGTGAGGAAGATCACCGGCATGCGCGACTGGGTGCGCAGCTTCGCCAGCACCTCCATGCCGTCCATGCGCGGCATCTTGATATCGAGGATGGCGAGGTCGGCCGGGCGCTGCGAAAGGCCCGCCAGCGCCTCGGCGCCGTCGCTGTAGGAGCGCACGTTGAAGCCTTCCGCCTCGAGCGCCATCGAGACCGAGGTGAGGATGTTCTTGTCGTCGTCGACCAGGGCGATCGTGTGTCGCATGAGAGACCGCTTTGTTGTTGTTTCGCCGCCCCACCTTCGCCAAGGGCGGGCCGGCGCATAAGCCGCCAATCCGGCGGAATTGCGTCGAAAATATACGCTTACGAGGGATTTATAAAGGTTTACCGCAAGTTATCCGGGGGTGCCGGAGGCCGGCGGTAAGGCAGGTTTTCGCCGCTCACATAGGGCGGCGGCGCGCTGGTTTCAAAGCGCAGCGCGCCGCCGGGCGGTGCATCCTGCTCAGCGTTTCCGGGCTTCGGCCGAAAGCGCCCGGATCGCGGCCGCCACCGCGCGCCATTCCTCCGCACTCGTCGCGCTGCCGTCCTTGGCCAGGCGCTTGGCCTGAGCCTCGGCAAAGGCCAGCGCGCCGACGCCGTGGCGTTCGACCAGCGTCTTGGCGGTCCGGAGCGTTCTCACGTTGACGGCCCCGGCGTCCTGTCTTTTCGCCATGGTTCACCCTCCATGCCGGCTCACGCCGGCACTGGAGGCACTGCACGTACCTGCACGCATTCTCCCACCCTCGTTGATGCGCCGGCGCAAGGCCGGGCGCGGCGATGGCCGCGGGCAATCCCGCGGCTCAGGCGCGTCGCGGGCTCGATCGGGGCGGGGGCGGTTCAGGCGGGTCTTCGCGCGCCGGCACGGCGTCGGGCGGCGCCGGGGAGATCTCGCGGATCGCGGCGGGCGTCATGAGCCGCGGCGGCGCGTCGCAAACGGCCAGCGAGCCCGGCGCCTCCGGCGCCAGATAATGGATGCAAATGCACGCAAGCGTCGGATCGTCCGAATCGTCGCAGCCGCCATGCTCGCAGGGCGCCGCGGCGGGCGGGGCGGCGGTTATGCAGCCGAGCGCGAGCGCGACCGGCATTGCGCCGGCAATCATCGCCGCGGCCAGTATCGAAACGAAGATGCGCAGGAACAGCCGCATCAAATTCCCCATCTAAAATATGATAGATGGCCATGACCGCCGTGGCCATGGGGCATTTTCCCAAAATTTTTTGCCACGCGTGCTTTGTGCGCCGCGCGGCGCTAGACTCGCGGCCGGGGGAGAAACGCCGCATGGAAGCATCGGCCATAACCAACATCCTGCTGCCGCTGGCGCTGGGTGTGATCATGCTGGGGCTGGGCCTGAGCCTCACGCTCGAGGATTTCCGGCGCGTCGCGGTCTATCCGCGCGCGGTGGTGGCGGGCCTCCTGCTGCAGATGTTCGTGCTCACCGCCGCGGCGTTCGCCTGCGCGACGGTGTTCGGCCTGCCGCCGGAACTCGCCGTGGGCCTCATGCTGCTGGCAGCCTCGCCGGGCGGCGCCACGGCGAACATCTTCAGCCATCTCGCGCGCGGCGACGTGGCGCTCAACATCACGCTCACGGCGATCAACAGCGCGCTCTCGCTGGTCTGGCTGCCGTTCGTCGTGAACTGGTCGCTCGATCACTTTCTCGGAAAGGGCCAATACATCCCGCCGCCGGTCGGCAAGATCGTCGAGGTGGCAGCGGTCATCGTGCTGCCGGTCGTGATCGGCATGCTGCTGCGCGGCCGGGCGCCCGCCTTCGCGGCGCGCATGGAAAAGCCGATTCGCATCTTCGCCGTCGTTTTCCTCGCGCTGCTCGTGGCCGGCGCCATCGGCGAGAACTGGAAGATCCTCGTGCCCGCGCTCGTCGCGGTCGGGCTCGCCTGCCTCGCGTTCAACGTGATCAGCCTCGCGGTGGGTTATGCGGCGCCGCTCGTGCTGCGCCTGCCGCGGCGCCAGGCGATCGGCATCGCGATGGAGATCGGCATCCACAACGGCGCGCTCGCGATCTACATCGCGCTCAACGTGCTCAAATTGCCGCAAACTTCGTTCGCGCCGGCGATCTACAGCCTCATCATGTTCGTGACGGCCGCGGTGTTCGTCTTCCTCGTCACCCGCCGCCACGCGCCCGCGTGAGATGAACTAGAGTGCTGCCGGCGCCGGCTCTGGCGCCGCCGCGGGCGCGCGTTGGCGCAGCAGAACGAAGGCCAGCAGCGCGGCGGCGGCGGCGAAGGCGGCGCCGAACCCGAACGCCACATGATAGCCGCCGTTGAGCGCGGCCAACGCAGCGGCGCCGCCGGCCGTCAGGCCCTCGGTGCGCGCCGCGGCGAGGCTGGCCAGCACCGCGAGTCCGAGCGCGCCGCCCATCATGAACGCGGTGTTGGCGACACCCGAAGCGAGCCCGGCGTCCTTGGGATCCACATCGCCCATCGCGGCCAGCAGCACCGGATTGAGCGCCATGCCGCAGCCGAGCCCGAGCAGCAGCATGCCGGGCAGCACGTGCAGCCAGAAACTCCCGCCCACCGGCGCGAGTGTGAACAGAAACAAGCCCGCCGCCGCCAGCGCCATGCCGCACGCGATCGGCAGGCGCAATCCGAAGCGCATCACGAGCTTCGCGGAAAGCCCGAGCGAGAATGCGGCCATGATCACGTTGGCCGGCAGGAACGAAAGCCCCACCTCGAGCGGGCTGTAGCCGAGCACGAGCTGAAGGTAGAGCGCCGAGATGAAGAACCACGCGAACATGCCGGCGGCCCAGAGCACGCCCACGGCATTGGCCGTGGCGAGATTGCGGTGACGGAACAGCCCGAGCGGCATCAGCGGCGCCGGCACGATCGACTCGATCGCAAGGAACAGCACGAACAACACCGCCGCGCCGCCGATGAGGCCGAGCGTCTGGCCGGAGCCCCAGCCCGCCTCGTTGCCGTTGACGATGCCGTAGACGGCAAGCATCAGCGAAACGGTGACCGTCACGGCGCCGGCGATGTCGAGCCGCGCGCCGGCCGCCGATCCCCGCGCCGCCGGCAGCAGCAAGAGACACAGCGCGAACACGGCGGCGCCGATCGGCAGGTTCACGAGGAAAATCCAGTGCCAGTCGAAGGCCGCGGTGAGCACGCCGCCCAGCAGCACGCCGACCGAGCCGCCGCCCGCCATCACGAAGCCGAAAATGCCCATCGCCTTCGCGCGCTCGCCGGGCTCGGTGAACAGGTTCACGATCAGCGCCATCGCCACGGCCGAAACGATCGCGCCGCCGACGCCCTGCACCGCGCGCGCGGCGATCAGCATCCCCTGCGTCGCGGCCAGACCGCAGCCGAGCGAGGCGATCGTGAAGATCACGATGCCGACGAGGAAGATGCGGCGCTGGCCGAACAGGTCGCCGAGCCGCCCGCCCAACAGCAGGAAACCGCCGAAGGTCAGCATGTAGGCGTTGACGACCCACACCAGCGACGTTTCGGTGAAGGCGAGGTCGGTGCGAATCGAGGGCAGCGCCACGTTCACGATCGTGGTGTCGAGCACGATCATCAGGTCGCCGAGGCACAGAACCATCAGGGCCAGCCAGCGCCGGCGCGCGTCGAGCGTCGTCAAGGCACGTCTCCTTTGTCTCGCAACAAACGCGGCGCTGCCGCCGCCGAAACGACGAACGGCGCACCGCTTTTCCGACCTGTCGTGAGCCCCGAATTTCGCCGCCGCTGCCGGGGCGGCGAGCCGCAAAACATAGTCGCCGTCGTGCCCGAGGCCAGCGGGCCGATAAGGTATTTCACGCGCCATTCTGTCTTGCTGGGCGCCCCGATTGACTCCTTCGCCCCCGTGCCCGAGGATTTCGCTCGAGGCGGTGGCCCTCGAAGCCGAGGGCTGCTGGGAACGCGGTGCAATTCCGCGGCTGCCCCCGCAACTGTGAGCGGCGAGCCCTCGGCCAGACCATGCCACTGAGGGGCGATCCGTCGGATCGTGCTTCGGGAAGGCCGGCCGAGACGGCTGTGACCCGCGAGCCAGGAGACCGACCGCCTCGGGCGTCACCCGCCGTTTCCCGGGGTGTGGAAGCGGGACGGAATTCCGTTTGCGGTGACGCAGTCGTCGACGCTGCCGGCAAGGGCCGTCAGCTTTGGCTTCTGGCGCAAACGGAGCGGATCGGGTGGCGGAGTTTCTGCAAGGCAAGGCATCGAAGGAAGAAGGAGGGCGTCCGCGCCGCTCCTGGCTCGCGCCCGCGCTCGCGATTTCGCTCGCGGCGCATGCCGGGCTCGCTGCGATGTTGTGGGTCGAGCAGCCGCCGCAGCCCAAGGCCGGCGCCGTCGTCGGCGTCGAGATCGTGAGCGCCGCGGGCGCCACGAGACCTTCCGCAACGCATAGCGGCGCATCGCCGGCGCGCGGCGCGGCAGAGATTGCGAAACCGGCGACCACGCCGGCACCCGCGTCGCTGCCCCAACCCGATGCGCCGCGTGCCGCGCGCGAGGCGCCGCAGCAGGCGCTGCCGCCGCGCGATGCCCCGCCGGTGCCGGCGCCCGAGCACGCCGCGGCGCCGCCGAATGAGAGCGCCGCATTGCGCCGGCCCGCGCCGCCCAAGGCTGCGCCCGCGCCCTCCGCCGTCGAGGCGCGGAAGCCGTCGCCGCCGGAAACCGCGAAGCCGCAGATCGACGAGATCGCGTTGCGCGCACCGGCCCGCGCCATCCGCGAAACCGCGCCTTCCGCCGCCGCCGCGCCGGTTCCGCCGCCGCGCGTGCTGACCGCGCCGCGCGTGCGCGAGATTGCGCTGCGCTGGCCGGCGCGCGTTCCGCCGCCGCCCGCGAATGCGCCTCGTCTTGCCGTGGCAGCAGCGCCGCGCGGTACGGAGCGCGCGCAAGCGCGGCCGCAGACCGCGTCCGTGCCGATCGTGGCGGCCGATGCCGCGCCGGGAGCGGGCCCCGAGAATGGCAGCACCACGCCGCCGCGCTACGGCTTCGGCAGCGCGGCCAATCCGATTCCGCGCTATCCGCGAACCGCGCGCGAGAATGGCTGGGAGGGCGTGGTGATGCTCACCGTCCAGGTGAGCGCGGGCGGCGAGGCGCTGAGCGTCGTCATCGCCCGGAGCAGCGGGCACGGGCTGCTCGATGCCTCGGCCGTCGATGCCGTGCGCCGCTGGCGCTTCGAGCCCGCGCGCCGCGCCGGTTTCCCCGTCGCCGGCACCGCCACCGTTCCGATCCGCTTCCGGCTGGAGGAGTAGGAAGGTAAATCACAGGAGGCGGGGAGTCGGGGAGAAGAAACCAGATTCACCACGAAGGCACGAAGGCACGAAGAAGAAGTTCTGCGCGCCGAGAGGCGCGCGAAGGAAAAAAGCACTCTTGCGCCGCCCTTGCGGCGCTTGCCTCTCCTTCTTCGTGTCTTCGTGCCTTCGTGGCATATCTTTCCTGTCTTCTCGCCGTCTCCCCGCCTCCTGTCATTTTCAGCTTCCTTGCGCGCGGGCGGGAAACGCCGCAAGTTACGCGCGCCGTCTCGCTCCATTGAAAGACAATCGCAATGTCCGAGGCTGCAAATCGTTCCGAGCCCGCTCCCGCCGCCGATCCGGCGCCTGCCGCGCAGGCGCGCGCGCTGCTGCGCTCGGGGCTCACCGCGATGCTGGCCACTGTCGGCGCCGATGGCGCGCCGTATGCGTCGTTCGTCGGCTATGCGACGCGGCTCGACGGCGCGCCGATCTTCCTGTTCTCGGGCCTGTCCGCGCATACGCGCAATCTCGCGCGCGATCCGCGCTTCTCGCTGCTGATCGCCGAGCCGCCCAAGGCCGAGGGCGATCCGATGGACAGCGCGCGGCTCACGCTCAGCGGCCGCGCCGAGCGCGCCGACGATCCCGCGCTGCGCGCGCGCTATCTGCGTCGCCACCCCAAGGCCGAGCTTTACGCGGGCCTCGCCGATTTCCGCATCCTTGCGACGACGGTCACGGACGCGCACATCGTCGGCGGCTTCGCGCGCGCGCGGGGCCTCGCCGTCGCCGACGTGATGATCGACGTCGCAGGCGCCGCCGCGCTCGCGGAAGCCGAAGCGGGAATCGTTACGCACATGAACGAGGACCACGGCGAGGCGGTCGGCCTCTACGCCACGCGCCTGCTCGGCCAACCCGCGGCCGCGTGGCGCATGACCGGCATCGATCCCGAGGGCTGCGATCTGCGGGCGGAAAACCGCACCGCCCGGCTCGTCTTCGAGCGCCGCATCGCCACCGCCGGCGAGGCGCGCGAGGTGCTCGTCGCGCTTGCCAAGAAGGCGCGGGCGTAGCGCTCGGCGGCGCTCACTCGGGCAGACCCGCCTCGCGCAGCGAATCGCGGTAAAGCGCGTAAATCGGCGCGTTCTTGAGCGGAATGCGCCGGAGCAGTGCGGAAACCGTCATGCGTGGATCGGCCGCGCGCGCCTCGTCGACAATCCGGCGCGCGCGCTCGAGCTGCCCGGTATTCACGAGCGCCACGGCCAGCGCGCGCAGCGCCACGCCGAAGCGGCGGTTCTGCGCCAGCGCCTTCTCTGCCCAGTCCGCCGCGGCGGCGTAGTCGCCTTCCATGAGGCACGTGATCGCCATCGCCGCCCACACGAACCAGTCGCGCGAATGACGCGGATTGAGCCGCTGCGAGCGCTCGAGCAGCGCGCGGCCGCGCGCGGGGTTGCCGCTCGCCGCCTCCGCCCAGCCGGCCATCGCCAGCGCCATCGCAGAATTCGGATTGGCCGCGAGCGAGCGCTCGAACAGCTCGCGCGCGCGCGGCCCGTTCTGATCGAGCGTCCAGATCGCGAAGGCCGCCTGCCACAGCACGTTGCTGTCGTTCTTCGCCACCGCCACCGAATCGTAGGCAAGGCGCAGCGCGCGCTCGCGGCGCTCGTCGGGATCGTCCACCCAGCCCTGGAAGCTGCAATGCGCGTGATAGAACGCGGCCGAGGCCATCGCCGGCGCGAAAGCGGGGTCGATCGCCAGCGCGCGGTCGAGGCAGTCGAGCGCGGCCTGCATGCCCTCTTGCGTGAACTCGCTGGCATGCGCGAGCGCGCGCAGCCACAGATCGTAGGCGTCGAAGTGGCGCGGCGGCTGGCGCCGCGCGCGCTCGGCTTCGGCATAGCGCATCCTGGGCTCGATCACGGCCGCGGCGGTCTCGGCGATGCGGTCTTGCAGCGCGAACAGCTCGGCGAGATCACCGTCGAAGCGGTCGGCCCAGAGATGCGTGCCGCCCGCCGTCTCGATGAGCTGCGCGGTGACGCGGACGCGGCCGCCGCCGCGGCGCACGCTGCCCTCGAGCACGTAGCCGACGCCGAGCTCGCGGCCGACCTGCCGCACGTCGACCGCCTTTCCCTTGTAGGTGAACGACGAGTTGCGCGCGATCACGAGAATGCCGCCGCAGCGCGCCAGTGCGGTGATGATCTCCTCGGCCATGCCGTCGGCGAAATAATCCGTCTCGGCGTCGCCGCTCATGTTCGTGAACGGCAGCACGGCGATGGAAGGGTTCTCGGGGGCGGCGGGCTCGGCGGCCGCGGGCCGCGCTTCGGGCGGGGGCCGCGCGGCCTCCTCGCGCACGTCGCCCACGAAGCGCACGCCCTTGCGCGCCAGCGTGCGGATCAGGCGCTGCGCCGTGCCGTCGTCGCCGATCGCGGCGCGCGCGGC
>CAYZSG010000151.1:0-12744 GCA_964481045.1 uncultured Candidatus Odyssella sp.
ACCACCGCCGTCTTGAACGCGGCGACCGGGCCGATGCGGTCGCGCACCATCGCCACCACCTCCTTCACGATCTCGGCGTGCGGGCGGTTGACGCCGGCCTTCAAGACGAGGAAGCCGAGCGGAAGCTGGCCCTTCATCTGGTCGGCGACGCCGATGACGGCGCATTCGGCGACATCCTTGTGATCGGCGAGCACCTCTTCCATGCCGCCGGTGGAAAGGCGGTGACCGGCGACGTTGATGACGTCGTCGGTGCGCGTCATCACGTAGACGTAGCCGTCTTCGTCGATGTAGCCGGCGTCGCCGGTTTTGTAATAGCCGGGGAAGTCGTCGAGATACGCCTTCTTGTAGCGGTCGTCGGCTTTCCACAGCGTCGGCAAGGTGCCCGGCGGCAAGGGCAGCTTCGCGCAGAGCGCCCCGATCTGCCCGGCCTTCACCGGCTTCTTGTCGTCGCCGAGCACTTCCATCTTCCAGCCCGGCATCGGCTTGGTCGGCGAGCCGTATTTCACCGGCAGGCGCTCGATGCCGACCGGATTGGCGCAGATCGACCAGCCGGTTTCGGTCTGCCACCAGTGATCGATCACCGGGACTTTCAAATGCGTCTCGGCCCATTTGATCGTGTCGGGGTCGGCGCGCTCGCCGGCAAGGAACAGCGTGCGGAAGCCTTCGAGATCGTGCTTCTTGATGAACTCGCCGTTGGGGTCCACCTGCTTGATCGCGCGGAACGCGGTGGGCGCCGTGAACATCGCGCGCACCTTGTGGTTCGCGATCACGCGCCAGAACGTGCCGGCATCGGGCGTGCCCACGGGCTTCCCCTCGAACAGGATCGTCGTGTTGCCGTGCAGCAGCGGCGCATAGACGATGTAGGAATGGCCGACGACCCAGCCGACGTCGGAGGCGGCCCAATAGGCCTCGCCGGGATCGACGCCGTAGATGTTCTTCATCGACCAGTGCAGCGCCACCATGTGCCCGCCATTGTCGCGCACGATGCCCTTGGGCTGGCCGGTGGTGCCGGAGGTGTAGAGGATGTAGAGCGGATCGGTGGCGGCGACGGTGACGCAATCGCGTGGGCTCGCCTTCGCGAACGCCTCGTCCCAATCGTGGTCGCGGCCTTTGACGAGTTCGCAGCGGAGCTGCGGGCGCTGCAGGATCACGCAGCCCGCGGGCTTGTGCTTCGCGATGGCGATGGCACCGTCGAGCAGCGGCTTGTAGGGCACGACGCGGCCGGGCTCGAGGCCGCACGAGGCGGAGACGATGACCTTCGGCGTGGCGTCGTCGATGCGCACCGCGAGCTCGTTGGCCGCGAAGCCGCCGAAGACGACCGAGTGCACCGCGCCGATGCGCGCCGCGGCCAGCATCGCGATCGCCGCCTCGGGCACCATCGGCATGTAGACGATGACGCGGTCGCCCTTGCCCACGCCGAGGCCGGCGAGGACTCCGGCGAACTTCGCCACCGCGTCGCGCAGCCCGCGATAGGTGTAGCTGCGCTTCAAGCCGGTCATCGGGCTGTCGTAGATGAGGGCCGGCTGCTCGGCGCGGCCCTTCTCGACGTGGCGGTCGAGCGCATTCCAGCACGTGTTGCAGCGCGCGCCGGGGAACCAGCGGTAAAACGGCGGCTTCGAAGCGTCGAGCACCTTGTCCCAGCGCTTCTCCCAATCGAGCGCCGCCGCCGCCTCGGCCCAGAACCCCTCCGGATCCTTGAGCGAGCGCGCATGGATCTGGTCGTAGCGGCCCGTCATCCTCAGCCTCCCCAGGCACGTTCTATTTTCGGTTTGCAGATTGGGGCATGGGCGGCATGCCTGCCAAGCGGCCTTACGGTCGCGCCGGCGCCGCGCGCGGCCTTTCCCGAAGGGCCCGCGCGCACTAGGTTCCGGCCGGCTCAAAGCTTCACGAACGGGGAGAACGCGCCGTGTCCAACGCCATGTACGACCATTCGATACCGGTTTTCGCCAAGATGCTCGGCAATCTCGCGGCGGTTCTCGACAAGGCCGCGAAGCATTGCGAGGCGGCGAAGATCGATCCCAACGCGCTGCTGGGCTTCCGGCTCTATCCGGACATGTTTCCGCTGACGCGCCAGGTTCAGATCGCCACCGACCAGGCCAAGGGCGGCGCGGCGCGGCTCGCCGGCGTGGAAGTTCCGAAATACGACGACGCCGAGAAGAGCTTCGACGATCTGAAGGCGCGCATCGCGAAGACGATCGCGTTCGTCAACGGCATCAAGCCCGAACAGCTCGCCGACAGCGCCGGCCGCGACGTGACTTTGCCGATCGGCGGCAATCCGTTCACGTTCAAGGGCGAGTGGTATCTGAAGCACTTCGTGATGCCGAACTTTTACTTCCACGTCACGACGGCCTACGACATCCTGCGCCACAACGGCGTGTCGCTCGGCAAGCGCGATTTCATCGGCTCGATGAGCTGAGGCGTCAGGCGCAGCGGCGCACGGAATCGCTGCCGCTCTGCTGCGTCGCGTCGCGCGCCTCGCCTTCGGCGCGCAGTGCGACGCGCTCGGGCGGGAACAGCAGCGAGACGGTCGTTCCCTGCCCCGGCGCGCTGACCACGCGGAGCGAGCCGCCGTGCAGCTCCACCATCGCCTTGGCCAGCGGCAGGCCGAGGCCGGTGCCGGCGTGCTTGCGGCTCTGCGCGCTCTGGATCTGACCGAACGGCGTCAGCGCGATCTTGATCTCGGCGGGCGTCATGCCGAGGCCGGTGTCGGCCACGGCCACGAGCAGCCCGCCCTCGGCCGTGCGCACCGCCGAGAGCGTCACGCGCCCGCCCGCGGGCGTGAACTTCACCGCGTTCGAGAGCAGGTTGAGCAGGATTTGGCACACCATACGCTCGACGGCGACGAGCCTGAGGCCGCGCGGCTCGACCGACAGCTCGAGCGACACCTTCTCGCGGTCGGCGAGCGGCCGCATCATGCGCAGCGACGCGTCGAGCACCGCCGCGACGTTGAACTCTTCCTCGTCCTGGACGCTCGCGCGGCCGGCCTCGATCTTCGTAAGGTCGAGGATGCTGTTGATGATGCCGAGCAGGTGATGGCCGCTCTTGCTGATGTCCTTGAGGTACTCGATGTAGCGCGGGTTGCCGACGGCGCCGAACGTCTCGGACTGGATCATGTCGGAGAAGCCGATGATCGCGTTGAGCGGCGTGCGAAGCTCGTGGCTGATGTTGGCGAGGAACTGCGACTTGGCAACGTTGGCCTGCTCCGCCGCGTCGACCGCGACCGCGAGCCGCTCGGTCACCTGCTTCAGCGCGCGGCGCGACGTGCCGAGTTTGCGGATGATGATCTGTGCGTA
Organism: uncultured Candidatus Odyssella sp.; assembly: GCA_964481045.1. Taxonomy (GTDB): domain Bacteria; phylum Pseudomonadota; class Alphaproteobacteria; order Bin65; family Bin65; genus SBBV01. The sequence continues at coordinate 3,294 of CAYZSG010000151.1, forward strand.
GATGATGATCGGCGTGGCGACGACGATCGTGACCACGGCCACGTCCATCGCGAACCACAGCGCATAGTCGTCGCCGCGCAGCAGAACGAACAGGATGTGCGCCGCCTCCGCCAGCAGCACCGCGACGAGAACGAGCGCGACCGACGCGCCGCCCAGGCCGAGCCGGCCGAGCAGGCGCGTGAAGCGGCCGAGCGCGCCCTGCAAAAGGGTGCGCCCCGCATCATTCTGTCCGGCAGCGGACGGTTTCGGCGGCAATGGCATCTGACTCCTGCCGCGGCCCGTGCAGGGCCGATCGGAGGCCGCTCAGTTTTCATGCCCCGGTTAACACAGCCTGATCAATCGAGGTTAACGCGCGAATCGGCCCGTGCACTGCGGCAAAAAGAAGGGCCGCGGGCCGCTTTCGCGGCGCCGCGGCCCCGAATCTGCCCTGCCTTGGCCGATCAGTAGCCGCGGCCCCAATAGCTGCAATAGCGCTCCACGTTGCCGGCGAAGAACTGCGCGTAGCCGCCCCACTTCTCGTATTTCGGCAGCTTCACCTCCTTCACGGCGGTGTCCCAGCACTGGCCCTTGTCGGCGGCGGCTTTGACGGTCATCGAGAGGTCGGTCATGTATTGCAGCAGGTTCTGCACGTCCTGCTTCGTTCCGAGCCGCCCGCCGGCATAGGGATGGCCGGGAATCATGCGCTCCCAGTTCATCGCCAGCACGCGCTTCAGCGAGTCCTCCCACTCCGGCACGAAGCCGTCGAGCATGTTGCGGAAATGCACGGTCTCGATCGGGATGAAATCGACCGTGAAGATGATCTTCTCCTTGGGCAGCAGCATGACCAGCGAATTGTCGGAGTGATTGCGGCCGACATAGTGCAGCTCGAGCCGCGTGCCGCCGAGATTGATGACGTGCCGGTTGCCGACGCCGACATCGGGCACGACCACGTCCGGGTTCTTGAGGCGCGCGAGATGCTCCTTCGCGCGCTGATGCGCCACGACGATGGCGCCCGCGGCCTTGAACGGCTTGCCGCCGGCGATGTGGTCGTAGTGATGGTGACTGTAGATCAGGTACTTGATCGGCGCCTTCGTGACCTTCCTGATCTCGTCGATATAGGTGGTCACGGCCTGCGGGCGGAGATAGCCGATCGGATCGGTGGCGATGACGCCAGCCGGCGTCACCACGAACATCGATTGATGGCCCTGATAGCGGAAGATGTAGACGTTCTCCGTTCCCGCCACTTTCGTGGTGGCGAAGGCCGGCGGCTGCGCCGGTGGCGTGGGCGTCGTCTGGGCGTGCGCGCCGCACGCCGCGAGTATCGCGGCGAGCGCTGGCGCCAGACTGACGGCGAAATTGCGTGGCATTCGTTCCTCCCGTTGTTGCCGTGCCTCGACGCACGCTCGGCCGAACCGGATGCGCGCGTCGAGACACGGACACTTGAGATCGGCGGCTATTCCCAAACGGCCGCGCGGGCGTCGCCGCCTACACGGTGCCGGCGACGAAGCTCGAGATCACCGCCGGCGCTGCGGCATCGAAGCCGACGACGTCGAGCATGCCGCCGTCCTTGGGGTCGGCGATGCTGAAGCCGTTCGACGTCATGCCGACGACGACGAGGCGCGCCGGGATGCCGCTCTTGCGGCGATACTCCTGGAGCGCCTGGACCGGATGGATCGAGCCGGCCCAGGTTTCGCTGTCGGTGTAGACGACGAACGCGTCGATCTCGATCTTGCGGTCGATCGCGTAGAGCATCGGCAGCGCGCAATCCGTGCCGCCGAAGTCGAGCGACGCGATCGACCTCACGACGTCGTCGAGCCGCTGGCGCCGCGACAGGCCGAGCGGCGTCAGGCCATCCGTGTAGCCGGGAACCTGGCTGCGGCCCCGGCTCTTCCACGCCTTGGCGCCGCCGGCGGTGAAACCGACCACATGGCAGTCCTTCTCCGCCGCCAGAGTCACCATCGCCATCGCGGCCGAAGCGTCGCGCGCGGTGAGCGGCGTTCCGGCCACGAACGCGCCGCCCATCGAGCCCGAGACGTCGAGCGCCAGCATGATGCGCTTGCCGGTCGGCTCCACGAACGCGAAGCACTTGTAGAACGCTTCGTCGAGCGCGTCGACGATCGCGGGCACCGGCTGCCAGGCGAGCTTGCCCCGGAAGCCGCGGCCCTGCGCGTAGACGCTCAGCGCCAAGAGGACGGCGAGCGGATGGATGCGCGCGCGCTTCAGGCGCGCGGTATCGCCGAGCCGCTCGGCCACGGCCTTGGCCGCGGCACTCTTCGGCTGCAGCAGCCCCACCTCCGACATCTTGCCGAGCGAGCGGATCATCGCCGTCATCGGCATGTCGGCGAGCAGCGCCGCCCACACCTCCTTGCTGTTGAGAAGGTGCGTCGGCACCGCTTCGCGCGGCAGCGAATGCTCGGCGATGAGGCGCACGGCCTCGGCCGGATCCTCGGCCTTCGCGAGCCGCTCCGATGCCGCGAATTGCGCGAGCGCCTCGGGCAGCGCCGCCGTTCCGTCCGGCCGCACGATGCGGTCGAACAGAGCGGCGCGCGCGCCGTCGTCCTTCATCGGCTTCGGATGCGACAGGCGGAGCAGATCGCGGTGCGACCAGCGCGTGCCGCCCTCGTCGGCGCCGCCGACCGCGCGGCCCTTGTACTTGATCGCCTGCAGCACGAGGTCGTCGACCGGCTTGGCGAGATACCAGTCCGCGACGGCGCGGCGCAGCGCGCGGCCCCAGCCGCGGAAACCCTCGACGAACTCCGCGAACTGGTAGAGATGCGTGCCGATGCGGCAGACGCGCGGCAGCGCCTTGAGCGCGGCCTTGCGCGTCGGCTCGTCGCCGGCCGAGGCCGCGATCGCGAGCGCGTAGATCGCAGGCGTGTTCTTGGGCGCGCGGCCCGCTTCGCTGATCTCGACGATGCGCGCGACCGTGCGCGCGCCGTCGGCGTCGACGCAGCTCATCACGGCCTGCGCATTCTCGAGCGTGAGCTTCTGCTCGGAGATGTAATAGGTGCCGCCGGCCGAGCCGAGAATCAGGAAGCGGTCGAGCCGCGCCCAGTCGTCGAGCGCGAACGCAAATCCGCCGGCGCTGTTGGGCACCATCGGCGTGCCGGGAACCGCCTGGTTCTGCGGTGTCTTGCGCGTCGAGAAGAGTTTCCGAAAGTTGACCATGGGAGCCTCACTGCACGTTTCTGCTTATCGTGGAGTCACGCGCCGCGGAAGCGGCCGGCCGGACATGCGTGTCGTTCGTGGCATTGGCGTTTCAAGCGATAAGCCACGAGCTCCGGCCCGGCCGGCCGTTTCCGCAGAGAATCCGCGGGCATGTCGTTGCCGTGGGGTACTCCCTTGCGGGAAATCTCGCGCTCTACCGTTGAGCTAACGCTTCGGATGAAGCGGATGGGAGTCGAACCCACATTCTCGAGATCCTGATAACCCACATGCTCCGGCCCGCGGCCGGAAATCCATCGCGCGGCGTGGAAGCCGGCCGGGCATGTTGTTCGCAAGGGCATTTTTCCTCCGCCGCGTGGCGGAGGCGCGGGGCTCGAACCCGCTCGGCACAAGAGGAGCACCTTACCTGATAACCCTCGCGATCCGGCCCGGCCGGGCCGATCACGTCTCGGAGCCTGTTCGTGGGCGGACATGTTTTTGGTCTGGCAGACGCCCTCGGCGGCTCGCGCCGCTTCGGGCTCCCTGCTCTGTCCACTGAGCTACGGCCGCATTGGTGCGGCCGGAAGGATTCGAACCTTCGACCCGGGCGTTACAAGCGATAAGCCAAACACGCCGGCCCGCCCGCGATTTTTCGCAGCTCCGGTGCGTTTCCGCCGCGCGGCGGAATTCAGTACGTCCGTTGGAAATTCATGCTCGCCTCCGTGCCTTGGGGCCCCGTTCGGCCCGGCGGAGGCGATTGCCCCTTACCGGGCGCGTGAGCGCCGGTGAATGCGTGCCGCGCACGCCGATTGTTGTCTGGTGCCGATTGGGGCCACCGATCGTTCCTCTCGTCTTCGTCGTTGCGCGGGCAAGGCGGCCCGCGGTTTGGTCATTACGGCGTGAAGATCGCGGGCGTGCCCGCCGCCTTCCGCTGGTTCTCGGACATGTGTTGGCCTGGTTTGGCCTACCGCCGCTTGCGCGGCGGCGCTGCCCTGCCGGACAGCGCGGCCCACTGGGAGCGATGAACCAGAACCTCCGACCCGAGGGGCGCGGTGCATAGCGGCTTGCCACGCCTGCTGCAAGCGCGGAGCGACGCCGCGGCGCAGAAAGACGAAAAGTTGCGGTGGCATGCCGCTGCCGCGCAACGGCGTTGCCGTTTCGCCCGCCCCGCGCGCTCTTTTGCTTCGCGCCCGCGCTGCACTATAAGCGCAGCGGGGGATACGTTTCGGCTTTCGGAGTGCGGGCGACCATGGCGCGCGGGAAAAAGGGAACCGGCAAGAAGGGCTCGGGCAAGAAGGGCGGCGGCAAGGCGAAGCGGAGCGCGGCCAAGCGCAAGCCGGCGATCGCCGCGCCGGTACGCAAGCCGCCGGCCGGCCGCACGGCGCCGCCCCCGCGCGCGTTTCCGCGCCGCCCGCGCAAGCCGCATACCGCGCCGGTGAAGCCGGTGGCGGCCCCGGCAAAGCCGGGGGTCGGCAAGTACGATCTGCATCTCGGCCGCAATCCGGCGAACTTCGTGCCGTTGACCCCACTGCAGTTCCTCGAGCGCGCGGCCGCCACGTTCCCCGACCGCGCCTCCGTCGTGCACGGCAAGCGCCGCTACACCTGGAAGGAAACCTACGAGCGCGCGCGGCGCATGGCCTCGGCGCTGGCCGAGCGCGGGCTCAAGAAGGGCGCCACCGTGGCCGTGATGGCCCCCAACATCCCCGAGCTCTACGAGGCGCATTTCGGCGTGCCGATGGCCGGCGCGGTGCTGAACGCACTCAACACCCGCCTCAATGCGAAGGAGATCGCGTTCATCCTCGCGCATGGCGAGACCGAGCTGATCTTCTGCGACACCGAGCTTTCGCCGACGATCAAGGGCGCATTGGCGGAGCTCAAGCGCGACATTCCCGTGATCGACATCGTCGATTCGGAAGGTCCGGGCGGCGACCGCCTTGGCGGCCGGATCGGCGAGACCGACTACGAATCGTTCCTCGCCGGCGGCGATCCCGACTACGCCTGGCGTTGGCCCGACGACGAATGGGAATCCATCACGCTCAACTACACCTCCGGCACGACCGGCAATCCCAAAGGCGTCGTCTATTCGCATCGCGGCGCGGCGCTCTCGGCGCTGATCAACCCGCTGGTCTGGTCGATGCCGCAGAACGCGGTCTATCTCTGGACCTTGCCGATGTTCCACTGCAACGGCTGGACGTTTCCGTGGACGATGGCGGCGATGTGCGGCACCAATGTGTGCCTGCGCCGCATCAGCGCCGAGACGATCTACAATGCCGTGGCGGATGAGAAGGTGACGCATCTCTGCGGCGCGCCGACCGTGCTCGGCTTCATCATCAACGCGAAAGCCGCCGAGAAGCGCAGCTTCGACCACACCTGCAACATCATGACCGCCGCGGCGCCGCCGCCGCCCTCGATCCTCGAAGGCGTCGAGAAGGCGGGCTTCACCGTCACGCACGTCTACGGCCTCACCGAAGTGTATGGGCCCGCCACGATCTGCGCCTGGAACCCCGAATGGGATGCCAAGGATTCGGTGGACCGCGCGCGCCTCAAGTCGCGCCAGGGCGTGCGCTATCCGCTGCTCGAGGGGCTGATGGTGGCCGACGCCAAGACGCTCGAGCCGGTGCCGCGCGACGGGCAGACGCTCGGCGAAGTGTTCATGCGCGGCAACATGACGATGAAGGGTTATCTCAAAAACCCGAAGGCCACCGACGAAGCCTTCGCCGGTGGCTGGTTCCACACCGGCGATCTCGGCGTATGCCACCCGGACGGCTACATCGAGCTCAAAGACCGCTCGAAGGACATCATCATCTCGGGCGGCGAGAACATCTCGACGATCGAGGTGGAGAGCGTGATCTACCGCCACCCGGCCGTGCTGGAATGCGCCGTGGTGGCGCGGCCCGACGAGAAATGGGGCGAGACGCCGTGCGCGTTCATCACGCTCAAGGAAGGCGCCAGCGCCACGGAGAAGGACATCGTGGATTTCTGCCGCCAGCACCTCGCCGGCTTCAAATGCCCGAAGACCGTGATCTTCGGCGCCTTGCCGAAAACCTCCACCGGCAAGGTTCAGAAGTTCGTGCTGCGCGACAAGGCGAAGGCGATGTAAGCGGGCGGCTTTACCGCCGCTCGATCTTCGCGACGTCGATCCAGCAGATCGTCTCATCGGACTTGAGCGCGTTCGGCACGGCGTGGAGCGCGCCGGTGACGCGGACGTGCGCCTTGTCCGCCAGGAATTTCCCGTCGCTCGCGGCGATCGCCGCGGCGCCCTGCTTCGCGCCGAGCTTGGCCTCGTCGACGCGGTTGGCGCCGCTGCCCAGTTCGATGTTGATCGAGAGGCGCGCCTCGCCTTCCGGCTTGTCGCGCAGATCGAAGCTGCAGGTTTTCGACCCCGCGCGCGGCCCCGCCCGGCACAGCCCCTCGAACGGCGCGCGCAGATAGCCGGTCGTCGCGATCGTCTTGCCGTCGTGCTCCTTGGCGCAGGCTTTCGCGAACTCGAAGCTCGGCGTGGAATCGCCGCAAGCGGCGAGCGCGATGACAGCGGCGAGAAGCGGCGGAGCGCGGCGCATCATGCCCTCTGTTACGCGGGCCGGCGCGAAGCCGTTACTGGCTGACCCACAGGATCCGATGCATCCACGCGATCTGGCTGAGCGTGAGCTCCCGCCCGGGGTGCTGCGCGTTGACCGACGAGAGCTCGACGCGCGTGGCGGTCTGGCGCGCGAGCTGCTTGGCCATGACCTCGCCCTCGACCGTCTTGACCACGACGCGGTCGTTGCGCCGGATCGGCGAGTTCGGCGAGACGATGATGCGGTCGCCGTCGCGATAGATCGGGCTCATGCTGTCGCCGGTGACCTCGAGCGCATAGGCGTTGGGGTCGCCGAGATCGGGGAAAGCCAGCTCGTCCCAGCCCGTGCCGGTGGGATAGCCGGCGTCGTCGAAATAGCCCTGCTGCCCGGCCTGGGCGTAGCCGATCACCGGCACGCGCTGCACCGCGCGGGCCGCGCCGGTGCCGGCGAGGATGCCGAAGAATTCGTCGAGGCTGGCGCCGGTCGCGCGCAGGATCTTCGAGACGCTTTCGGTGGAGGGCCAGCGCAGGCGGCCATCCGGCCCCTGGCGCTTGCTCTTGTTGAACGTCGTCGGGTCGAGCCCCGCTTTCTTGGCAAGGCCCGATGGCGAAAGCTTGTAGCGCGCGGCCAACTCGTCGACAGCACGCCAGATGTCGGTGTGGCGCAGCATGGGAGGGATTTCATAGCCCATCACCAGTTTTATCGCAGTAGGAAAATGTGCGGAATTTTCTCTTGTACTAGGAATTGATATTCACTATCTGTTCCGAGCCGATTTTGAGGCTCGGTATGCGTCGAAGAAAATTCTCCCATCAGCCGCGACCCGATCAGGATGGCGCCGCGTTCGCCTCGGCCGAAGAGGCCTGGTTCTGGGGGATCCAGTGCCTCGCGGCGCGCGCGGACGGCGCGCGCTATCGCGCCGGCCTGGCGGAAACGGCGCGGCCCTGCGAGCCGGACGACCTGCTGGTGTCGCTCGAGGCGCTGGTGCGCGGCGGACGGCTGCGCGCGGCGCATGTGCGCGCGCTCTTCGCCTACGGGCGAAGGCGGGCGGCGCCCGATCCGCGCCGCGGCGACGAGGCACAGGCGGCGCGCCTCTGGGACGAGGCACTCGACCGCCTGACGACGCCGTGGCGCCGGAAAGGCATCGTCGCATGAGTGCCGTTAACATCCCGAATGGCCCCGCGAGACCGCCTGAAGCCAATGAAATCGGGCTCTCCGAGCCTCTCTATGCGCGCGCGCTCGTCGTGTTCAGCGGGCGGACCGGCGTGCGCTGGCTGCGCTGGCTGAAGCCGGGATATCGGCATTGTTTCGTCGCCGTGGACGACGGCATCGAGTGGCTGACCGTGGATCCGCTGCTGCACCGGCTCGAGATCCGCGCCAGCGGATTGCCGAGCGCGTTCGACCTGGCCGCGGAGTATCGGCGCCTCGCGCTCGATGTGATCGAGGTGGTGCCGGCGGCGGTGCCGCTCCGCCGCGCGCCACTCGGCCTCTTCACCTGCGTCGAGACGGCGAAACGGCTGCTCGGCGTGCGTGCGCGTTGGGTTCTGACGCCGTGGCAGCTTCGCCGCTGGCTCCTCGCCGCCGCGGCAACAAGGCCCCTTCGCACTCAAGAAGAACAAAAAGAGAAAATAATGTTGACACCCGCCGGCCATTGGAATAAGATTAAAAGCATATAATGTGAACGTAGGCTCAAACCACGGATATTCGCCATGGGTTCCCTTTTCAGCTCGCCCTCACCGCCTCCGCCGCCGCCTGTTCCCGCGTTGCCCCAGCCCGACCCCGAGGAAGAGGCGCGCAAGGAGCGCCTCGCCGCCCTCGAGCGCCGCCGGCGCGGGCGCACCGGAACGATCCTGACCTCCGAGCGCGGCGTGTTGCGGCCGCCGGTCGAGGGCAAGCGATTGCTGGGAGGCTGAGCGATGAGCGATGCGAACAACGATTGGCTCGCTTCCGTGCGCCGCCGCTTCGAGCGCGCGCGTTCGGCGCGCGGAGCGTGGGAGACGCTGTGGCAGGAATGCTACGAGTTCGCACTGCCGCCGGCGCAGCCCGCGCTGCGGTCGCGCGAGGGCCAGGGCTCCACGCCGCCCGCGCTGTCGTCGCGCCTGTTCGACGGCACGGCGCCCGATGCAGTGGATCAGCTCGCGGCCAGCTTGCTCGCGCGGCTCACGCCGCCCTGGTCGCGCTGGTTCGGCCTCGCCGCCGGGCGCGATCTTTCGCCCGAGGAGCAGCAGAAGGCCGGCCCCGAGCTCGAGGCGATTGCGGAAACGCTGCAGACGCATTTCGACCGCTCGAACTTCGCGGTCGAGATTCACCAGTGCTATCTCGATCTCGCCGCGGCCGGCACTGCGTGCCTGCTGTTCGAAGAGGCGCCGATCGGCGCGGAGTCCGCGTTCCGCTTCGCGGCCGTTCCGCTCGCCGAGGCCTGGCTCGAGGAGGGCGCGCAGGGGCGGCTCGATACGGTATTCCGCCGCACCGCGCTGGGCGGCGAAGCGTTTCGCGGGCGTTTCCCCAAGGCCGCGCTCGACGCCGACACGGTGCGCCGCATCGATGCCGGCGAAGAGGTGCGCATCGACGTGATCGAAGCCGTGCTGCCGGAGCCCGAGGACCGCGAGGGCTTCCGCTACGTGGCGCTGCGCGACGGCGGGACGGAAATCGCGGCGGAGGATGCGCCGCTCGCCGAGGGCCGCTTCCAGCGTTCGCCGTTCATCGCGTTCCGCTGGCTCAAGGCGCCGGGCGAGGCCTATGGCCGCTCGCCGGTGATGAAGGCGCTGCCCGAC
>CAYZSG010000152.1:0-12690 GCA_964481045.1 uncultured Candidatus Odyssella sp.
ATGCCGCCGTGGCAGGCGACGTTCTCGATGCTGACGCGCTCGAAGCAGATCACCTACGACAATCTGCGCGCACGCGACGCGAAGTTCGTCGAAAACGTGGACCGCTGGTTCGCCGACACGGTGCGCGCGAAAGGCTTCAATCTCGACGGCGATCCGCCGCCGATGTTCACGCCGATGAAGTTGCGCGATCTCACGCTGGCCAACCGGGTCGTCGTCTCGCCGATGGACATGTATTCGGCCGTGGACGGCACCGTCGGCGACTTCCACTTCGTGCATTTCGGCGCGCTCGCCCATGGCGGCGCCGGGCTCATCTTCTCCGAGATGACCTGCGTCTCGTCCGAGGGCCGCATCACGCCGGGCTGCGGCGGCCTCTACAAGCCGGAGCATGTGGCCGCATGGAAACGCATCATCGACTACGTTCACGCCAATTCGGACGCGAGGTTCGCGATCCAGCTTGGCCACAGCGGCCGCAAGGGATCCACTAAAGTCGCCTGGGAGGGCATGGACCGCCCGCTCGACAGCGGAAACTGGGAGATCATCGGCCCCTCGCCGATCAAGCACTATCCGTTCATGCAGACCCCGCGCGAGATGACCCGCGACGACATGATCCGCGTGCGCGAGCAGTTCGTGGCGGCGGCGCGCATGGCCGACGCGGCCGGCGCCGACCTGCTCGAAATCCACATGGCGCATGGCTACCTGCTCTCGAACTTCGTCACGCCGGTCTCGAACCAGCGCACCGACGAATATGGCGGCAGCCTCGAGAACCGCATGCGCTTCCCGCTCGAAGTGTTCGACGCGGTACGCGCCGTGTGGCCGAAGCACAAGCCGATGACGGCGCGCCTCTCGGCCACGGACTGGGTCGGCACGGCCGGCATCACGCCCGAAGACTCGGTCGAGATCGCGCGGATGCTGAAAGCGCATGGCTGCGACGCGATCGACGTCTCCGCCGGTCAGACGACGCCGGACGCCAAGCCGATTTACGGCCGCATGTTCCAGACTCCGTTCTCGGAGCAGATCCGCAACGAGGCGGGCATCGCGACGTTCGCGGTCGGCAACATCACGACCTGGGACCAGGTGAACACGATTGTAGCCGCGGGGCGCGCGGATCTCGTCTGCCTCGCGCGGCCGCACCTCGTGAACCCGCATTTCACGCTGCAGGCCGCCGCCTACTACGGCTACGCCCCGCAGCGCTGGCCGAGGCAGTACGAGTCGGGCAAGGATCAGGCGATGCGCCTCATGCCGCGCGACCGCGCCGAGATCGCGGCGCTGCGCGCGGCCGCGAAACCGCAGAGCCATCGCCCGCCCGCGCGCGCGGCGGAGTGATTGCGATCCATTTTACGATAACGTAAAAAACAGACGCCGCCTGACGAATCAAGTTGAAGCGCCGAAGGCGGCGTCACATGCTGGCGCGGACAAGGGAGAGGACTGTCATGGCCATCGCGGCAACGAAGGGCGACGTGCGCCCGGGCTTGAAGGGCAACGTCGCCGACTACCTGTTCGAGAACGCGCTCAAGCCCGAGAACGCCGACCGGCCGTTCATGATCGTCGACAACGGGCGCGCGAACGTGACGTTCCGCCAGCTCTACGAGCGCGCGTGCCAGGCCGGGAACTATCTCAAGTCGATCGGGCTGAAGCCCGGCGACCGCATGATGATGAGCGTCATGGACGGCATCGAATTCGGCGCGCTGTTCCTGGGCGCGATGAAGGTCGGGGTCATTCCGCTGCCGCTCAACACCTATCTCCGCCCGCGCGACTATCTCTACTACCTCAACGATAGCGAGGCGAAAGCCGCGTTCGTCGATGCCAGCCTCGCCAAGACGATGGAAGACGTGCGCCCGCACACGAAGCATGCGCGCTTCTTCGGCATGGTCGGCGGCACGGCGCCCGGCTACGAGGCGTTCGAGCCCGGTGCCGCGCAGCAGCCGCGCGCGCTCGAGACGCTGCCGCGCAAGCCCGACGAGATGGCGTTCTGGCTCTACAGCTCGGGCTCGACCGGCGACCCCAAGGGCGTCGTGCACACGCACGATCATCTCTATTGGGCGTGCGAGCTCGGCGGCATCGGCGCCCTCGGCATCAACCGCGACGACGTGATCTCCTGCCCGCCCAAGATGTTCTTCGCGTTCGGCCTCGGCGGCCAGATCTATTTCTCGCTGCGCGCGGCCGCCGCGACGCTGGTCAGCGCCTCGCCGATCACGCCGAAGCGCGTGTGGGAGCAGTTCATCGCGCACGAACCGACGATGTGCATGGCCGTCCCGACGCTGTTCGCCGGCATGCTGCAATATGCCGAGAAGGAGATCGGCCAGGAGAAGGCGCGCAAGGCCTGCCGCCGCATGCGCTTCGTGCTCTCGGCCGGCGAGATCCTTCCGCCGGCGCTCATGCACCGCTGGAAAGACTACACCGGCGTGGAATGCCTCGACGGCGTCGGCACCACCGAGATGACGCATCTATTCATCATGAACCGCCCCGGCCACCCGGTGGAGGCGAGCTGCGGGCGCATCGTCGAGGGCTATCGCCACGAGATCCTCGACGACGAGGAGCGGCCGGTGAAGCGCGGCGAAATCGGCAACCTCTATGTTTACGGCCCCTCCGCCGCCGCGATGTATTGGAATAAGGCGGAGAAGACCAAGGAAGTGATGGGCCGCGGCGGCGTTAAGACCGGCGACAAGGTGTACGAGGACGAGCACGGCAATCTGTTCATGGTCGGCCGCTCCGACGACATGCTGCGCGTGGGCGCCATCTGGGTGTCGCCGGCGGAGGTCGAGGGCGCCATCGTCACGCATCCCGAGGTCGTCGAGGCCGCCGTCGTGGGCGCGCCGGACGAGGAGCAGCTCATCAAGCCCAAGGCCTATGTCGTGCTGCGCGACCCGGCAAAGTTCCCCGACAAGGCGAAGCTGGAGGCCGAGCTGAAAGAACACGTCCGCAAGCAGCTTCCCGGCATCAAGGTGCCGCGCTGGATCGAATTTCCCGCCGAGCTGCCGAAGACCGCGACGGGCAAGATCCAGCGCTTCCGCTTGCGCGGCTGAAGACCCTCCGGCAACGCTGATTCGCGCATTGGCTCACGCCGGCGGCGGCGCTACCCTTCGCAGCGAAAGGAACGCCGTGATGAAATGCACGCCGCTTCTCTGCGCCGGACGCAGCGTAGGCGCGTTCGCCGTTGCGGCGGCGCTCGCGATGGTCTTCGCGCCGTCGTCGCCGTCGCTGGCGGAGATCGAGCCCAAGTATTACCGCCAGTGGCAGCTCAAGGCGACCGAGGTGCTGACGATCGTGCCCGTGTCAGTGAAGCCGGTGGTCACCAGCGAGCGGGACCGCTCGGGCGACGGCATGCTGATCCGCACGCGCGTCGAAGCTGAGGCGATCGTCGAATCCGTGACACGCTCGGCCTCGGGCCTGAAGCCCGGCGATTCGATCCGCATCGAATACACGACGACGCGGGCCGAGCCGCCGATACCGGGACCGCGCCCGATTCCCGTGCTGAAGCGCGGCCAGCCTTATCCCGCGTTCCTGCTCGGCGTCAGCAAGGGCCTCTACGCGCCCGCCGCCAAGGGCGCCAGCTTCGAGCCGCTGATCGAAACGAAATAGCGCCCGTTGCGCACGAAGGCGCGGGGCGCCCTGGCGCCGCTACGCGCTGCCCCACACCTTCTTCGCCACGTCGACGACGAGGCCGAGTTTCTTCCGCTCATCCTCGGCCGTCACCGGATTGCCGGCGACCGTGCTGGCGAATCCGCACTGCGGCGAGAGGCAGAGGTGGTCCTTCGGGATGTATTTCGCCGCCTCTTCGATGCGCTGCACGAGGCCGTCGGCGCTCTCGAGCGCCGGCGTTTTCGTGGAGACGAGCCCGAGCACGACAGTCTTGCCCTTGGGCACGTGCGCGAGCGGCTTGAAGTCGCCGGCGCGCGGCGTGTCGTATTCGAGGCAGAACGCATCGACGTCCACTTCCTTGAACACGCGCTCGGCGATTGTGTCGTAGCCGCCCTCCGAGAGCCACTTGCCCTTGAAGTTGCCGCGGCAGATGTGCATCGCGGCCGTGACGCCCTTCGGCCGGCCCTTCACTGCGTCGTTCACCGCCTTGATGTAGAGCGCCATCAGCGCATCGGGGTCCTCGCCGCGCGCCTTCACCTTGGCGCGGATCTCGGGGTCACCGAGCATGATGATGGCGACTTCGTCGAGCTGGACGTAGCGGCAGCCGAGCGCCGCGAGGTCGGCGATTTCCTGGCGGTAGATCGCGCAGAGATCGTCGTAGAAAGCGGCGGCGTCCGTGTAGGGCGAGCCCTGGAGGCCGCGGTCGCCGCGCCAGAAGTGGAACGTCGAGGGCGAGGGCATCGTGATCTTGGGCTCGCCCTTGGCCACCGATTTCAGGAACTTGAATTCCTCGGTCGAGATTGGCGCCACCTTCTTCAGCTTGCCCTTGCACACCGCGCAAATGAACGTCTGCTCGGTGCCGCGCTCGTCATGAAACTTGAACAGCGATTCGCCGACCGAAAGCCCCTCGATCGCGTCGATCCAGTGCGACCAATAGGAAGCGCGGCGGAACTCGCCGTCGGTCACCACCTTGAGGCCGAGCTTCTCCTGCTGCGCCACGATCTCGCGCACCGCGGAATCCTGTGCCTTGTGAAAATCGGCGAGCGAGAGATTGCCCTCGCCGCGCGCGCGATAGGCCTGGGTCAGGTCCTTGGGGCGCAGCAGGCTGCCGATGTGATCGGCGCGAAATGGCGGGCTCATTTCTTCTTCCTCCCAAATGGGCGCGGCTTCGTCCGCGCGGACGCAAGAATTCTATAGGCGTATAGAATTACCGAACCAGGCCGCGCGGTGCAAGCGGCGGTCACGAGAGCGTCGCACAACGGTCAAAAGGCGGCAACGCCGCGCTGGCACAGTGCCGCCTCAAATTCTTTGCCGGAGGAACGGAAGGATGTCTCAGCAACGCTTCTCGCGACGCTCGCTCATGCGCAGTGCCGTCTCGCTCGCCGGCGGCGCGGCCGCCGCGGCCGCGGTGCCGCGCTTCGTATTCGGCCAGACCGCGCCGGCCGCCGTGGTGCCCGAGTCGATGCGCCCGCAGCTGGGCCAGGGCCTGCAGGTGGGCGACGTGACGAACGGCCGCGCGATCGTCTGGTGCCGCGCCGACCGCCCGTCGCGGATGATGGTGGAATACGCGACGACCGAGAAATTCGACGACGCGCGCCGTGTGCTGGGCCCGCACGCGATGGAGGCCACGGACTTCACCGCCCGCGTCGATCTTGCCGATCTGCCGGCCGGCCAGGACGTGTTCTACCGCGTGCGCTTCCTCGACTTGGGCGACCTCAAGACCTGGAGCGCGCCGATGCTCGGCCGCTTCCGCACGCCCCCCGCCGCCAAGCGCGACATCACGCTGGTCTGGTCGGGCGACACGGCCGGCCAAGGCTGGGGCATCAACAAGGAATGGGGCGGCATGAGGATCTACGAGACGATGCGCCGCTCGAACCCCGACCTCTTCATCCACAACGGCGACACGATCTATGCCGACGGCCCGATCCAGGCCGAAGTGAAGCTGCCCGACGGCAAGATCTGGAAGAACGTCGTCACCGAGGAGGTGAGCAAGGTCGCCGAGACGCTCAAGGAGTTCCGCGGCCGCTATCTCTACAACCTGATGGACGACAATGTGCGCCGCTTCTCGAGCGAAGTCGCGCAGGTGTGGCAGTGGGACGACCACGAAGTGACCAACAACTGGTCGGCCAGCAAGGATCTCTCCGCCGACAAACGCTACACGGAGAAGCGCGTCGGCATCCTTGTCGGCCGCGCCACGCGCGCGTTCCTCGAATATGCGCCGCTGCGCCCCTCACCGGAGGAGAACGAGCGCGTGTACCGCAAGATCGCCTATGGCCCCTCGCTCGACGTTTTCGTCATCGACATGCGCTCCTATCGCGGACCGAACGGAACGAACCGCCAGGCCGCGATGAGCGACGAGACGGCGTTCCTTGGCGCCGAGCAGGTGGCGTGGCTGAAACGCGACCTGCTCGCCTCGCGCGCGACCTGGAAGATCATCGCCGCCGACATGCCGATCGGCCTGCAAGTGGGCGACGGCAAAGATGCCGAGGGACGCGGCCGTTTCGAGAACCTCGCCAATGGCGACGGCCCGGCGCTCGGCCGCGAGCTCGAGACGGCGGAGTTGCTGCGCTTCATCAAGCAGAACCGCATCCGCAACACGGTGTGGCTCACCGCCGACACGCATTATTGCGCGGCGCACTACTACGACCCGGCCAAGGCCCAGTTCACGGATTTCGACCCGTTCTGGGAGTTCATGACCGGGCCGCTCAACGCCGGCACCTTCGGCCCGAACGACACCGACAACACGTTCGGCATCGACGTGAAGTTCAAGAAGCACCCCGAGGGTGGCCGCGTGAACGTGCCGCCCACCGAGGGCATGCAGTTCTTCGGTCAGGTGAAGATCGACGGCCGCACCGAGGCGATGACCGTCTCGCTCAAGGACGTCGCGGGCGCCACGCTCTTCAAGCAGGAACTGGCGCCGCAGCGCCTCTGATTCTACCCCCGCCGGGAGGGGACGGGCCGCGCGCCCGTCTCCTTCTTTTTTTGCCGAGGGCCGTGGCCCATCGGCGTGGGCCGCGTTTCGCTTTTGCGGCGCGCGGCGGCGTTCTATAGGGTGCCCGAAAACCGCACCCGGAAACGCCCCCGTCATGCCGACGTCCATCGCTCCGAAATCGCCCGGCCAGCTCGAGCGCGCGCTGCGCGCCGGGCAGTTCGCCCTCACCGCCGAAACCTCGCCGACGGCAACGACCGACGCCGGCGCGCTCGTCGATCGCTGCCGCGCGCTCAAGGGCGTGGCCGATGCCGTGAATGTCACGGACGGCGCGACCGCCAAGGCGCATCTTTCGAGCCTCGTGCTCGCGGGCGCGATGGCCAAGGCCGGCATCGAGCCGGTGCTGCAATTCACGGTACGCGACCGCAACCGCATCGCGTTGCAGGGCGATCTGCTCGGCGCGGCGGCGCTCGGCGTGCCGAACATCCTGGCGCTCACCGGCGACGATCCGAAGCGCGGCGAGGAGCCCGACGCCAAGCCGGTGAACGACATCAACTCGACCGGCCTCATCGCGCTCGCGAAGAAACTGCGCGACGAAGGCAAGCTCAACTCGGGCCGCGAGATCGCGGGGCCGCCGCGCCTCTTCCTCGGCGCCGCCGACGCGCCGATGGATCCGAAGCCCGAATGGAAGCCCGATTCGCTGAACGCCAAGATCGCGGCCGGCGCC
Source organism: uncultured Candidatus Odyssella sp. (assembly GCA_964481045.1). GTDB lineage: Bacteria > Pseudomonadota > Alphaproteobacteria > Bin65 > Bin65 > SBBV01. Next base: position 7,236 of record CAYZSG010000152.1, read on the forward strand.
GATTTCGTGCAGACACAATATTGCTTCGACCTCGCGATGCTGCGCCGCTACATGGCCCGGCTCGCCGAGCACGGCATTCCCGAGCAGGTGTTCATCATCGTCGGCATCGGCCCGCTCGCCTCGGCCAAGCAGGCGCGCTGGATGCACGAGAATCTCTGGGGCGTCTCCATTCCGGAGGCGATCATCAAGCGCCTCGACGGCGCCGCAGACCAGAAGGCCGAAGGCCGCAAGATCTGCGCCGAGCTGATCCAGGAACTGGCGACGATCCCCGGCGTGTCCGGCGCGCATCTGATGGCGCCGCGCCAGGAGGCCGAGATGGCCGCGGCCATCGAGCTATCCGGAGTCTTGAAGCGGCGCGGCGCTCGGGCCGCGGCCGGCGTCGCGTAAGAGGCCGGGCATGGTCGCCGGCGGCCGCTACACGCTCGACCCGCGCTACCAGCGCTTTCCCACGATCCTGCATGCGCTGGCGCATGCCGCCGGACGCGTGCCGGACCGGACCGGCCTCATCGTGCCCGGCGCCGACGGCAAAGATCGCGCGCTCAGCTACAAACAGTACGTCGTCGCCGTGGCCGCGATGGCGCGGCGCTTCGAGGCCCAGGGCGCGCGGGGCAAGGCCGTCGCCGTCGTCATGGGCAACGGCATGGAAGCGGCGATCGCGCTGATGGGTGCCATGGCCGCAGGCGCGCTCGCCGCGCCGGTCAATCCGAACTACACGCCCGCCGAACTGCAGCCTCTGTTGAAGGACGTGGGCCCGCACATCCTCTGCTGCGATCCGCAACAGGAAGAGCGCCTGCGCGCGATCGCCACCGAGCTTCGCGTTCCGCACTTCACGCCGCTTCCGGCCGGCACGGTCGAGGCGCTGCTGCGCGAGCCGCCTTCGTCACTGCCCTTGCCGCGCGCCGAAGATGCGTCTGTCATGTTCTTCACCGGCGGCACGACCGGCCTGCCGAAGGGCGCCGCGCATACGCATTCGACGCTCATGGCCTATGCCTACGGCGTCGGCGCGCTGTGGCCGCTGGAGTTCGGCGTCGAGCGCGTGCTCAACGTGGCGCCGCTGTTCCACATCTGGGGCTTCTGCTTCACGCTCGTCTATCCGGTCTTCATCGGCGCCTCGATGCACCTGCTGCAGGCCTACAGACCGGGCGAAGTGCTGGCCGCGTTCGAGCGCCACCGCATCACCGTGTTCGCGGGCGGGCCGCCGACGATGTATGTCGGCCTGCGCGCGCACGAGAACTATCGCAAGACCGATTTCTCCAGCATCCGCTGGTGCATGTCGGGCGGCGCACCCTGCTCGGAAGAACTGCTGCGCGCCTGGCACGAAGAGACCGGCAGCGTGATTCTCGAAGGCATCGGCATGTCGGAAGGCGCGCCGATCGCGCAGATGCCGATGGTGGGCAAACGCAAGGTGCGATCCGTCGGCGTCCTCGGCCCCGATACCGAGGTCGAGGTCGTCGATCTCGACACCGGCACAAAGGTGCTGCCCGTTGGCCAGGCCGGCGAGGTCCGCGTGAAAGGCCCGCAATTCATCAAGGGCTACCGCAACCGGCCCGAGGAAACGGCGAAGACGTTCCGCGACGGCTGGCTCTACACCGGCGACATCGGCTATTTCGACGAGGACGACTACCTCTTCATCGTCGACCGCAAGAAAGAGATGATCCTCGTCGGCGGCTACAACGTGTATCCGCGCGAGATCGACGAAGTGATCGCGAAGCACCCGGCGGTCCTGGAAGTGGCGACGGTGGGCGTGCCCGACAGCTTCTCGGGGGAGGCGGTGAAATCCTATGTCGCGCTCAAGCCCGGCGCCGCGCTCGACCGCGCCGCGCTCGAGGCCTACTGCAAGGAACGCCTCGTCAAATACAAATTGCCGAAGCACATCGAGTTCCTCGACACGCTGCCCAAGACCGGCGTCGGCAAGATCAACAAGCTCGCGCTGAAGGCGAAGGGCTGAGCGCCCTCCTCTCGTTGTTTACGCCGCCGGCTGCAGCGGGCCCTTGTAAGCCTGAAGCGCCGTCGCGCGCATCGAGGGGCGTTCGCACACGCCGTCGTACCACGCGCCGAGCTTCGGCGCGGCGCTGCGCCAGCCGCGGTCGGAGTAGCGGAAATCGACATAGCTGATCGCGCAGGCGATCGAGATCTCACCGATGCCGAACTGGGCTGCGAGCGCGGGCGCCTCGGCTTCGAGCGCCGCGAAGCTGCGGTCGATCGTGCGCTCGTAGTAGGCCTGATAGCGCGGCGAGCGCTCGCCCTCGGGCCGATAGCGCTCGCGGATGTTCCAGGTGGCGGCCTGGCCGAGTCCGTCGCCGAGCGCGTTGCGGCGCAGCGCCTGCCACAGCGCCTCGCCCTCGGGCGGAAACAGCCGCGCGCCGCGGTGTAGCGTGTCGAGATACTGGCAGATCACCGTGCTGTCGTAGAGTACCGAGCCGTCGTCGCGCACCAGCGCCGGCACCTTGCCGAGCGGGTTTTCGGCGAGCAGCGGCGTCGCCGGATCGAACACGTGCGCCTCGACGCATTCGAGGGCGAGGCCCAGTTCGTGCGCGGCGACGCGCACCTTGCGGACATAGGGCGAATGCGGCAGCGCGCGCAGGATCATGTGTTCCTCCCCGGACGGCGATGGCATAGCCGCATTCCGCAGCTATGATCAACCGGCGCACACTGGCAAATCCTATCGGATGATACTATTGCTGATGCGATGAAGGCCTGGATCGTCGAGGATACGCGCGCGGAGCAGCCGTTGCGCTGGAGCGAAATTGCGCCGCCCGCGCCGGGACCGGGGCAGACGCTCGTTCGCGTCGAGGCCGCCGCGCTCAATTTCTCCGACCTGCTGATGGTGCGCGGCAAATACCAGGTGCGGCCGCCGCTGCCGTTTACGCCGGGCCAGGAAGTCGCCGGCACGGTGATCGCCGCGGCGCCGGGCGGGCGCCTTACGCCCGGACAACGCGTGGCGAGCAAGGTGGTGTGGGGCGGGTTCGCGGAGCAAGCCCTTGTCTCCGAAGCAATGGCGATCGCGGTTCCCGACGGCATGAGCATCGCCGCCGCCGCCGCGCTGCCCGTCGTCTATCCCACGGCGCATATCGCGCTGATGCACCACGCACGCCTCGCGATGGGCGAGACTGTGCTCGTACATGCCGCGGCCGGCGGCGTCGGGCTCGCGGCGGTGGAGATCGCGGCCGCCAAGGGCGCGCGCGTGATCGCCTGCGTGGGCGGCGCGGACAAGGCCGCGATCGCGCGCGAACACGGCGCCGCCGCGGCGATCGAATACCGCGACGCCGGCTGGCCCGAACAGGTGAAGGCGCTGACGGACGGCAAGGGCCCCGATGTCGTGTTCGACTCGGTCGGCGGCGAAATCACCGAACAGAGCCTGAAATGCATCGGCTGGGGCGGACGGCTGCTGATCGTCGGCTTCTCGTCGGGCGTCATTCCGGCCATTCCGGGCAACCGCCTGCTGCTGCGCAACGCCGCCGCGATCGGCGTCTATTGGAGCCACGAGCGCGACTCGGCGCTCGTCGCGGAGACCGTCGCCGACCTGCTCGTGCTGCACGGTGCCGGCAAGATCCGCCCGCGCGTCGATACCCGCTTCACCCTGGCGCAACTGCCCGAGGCGCTCGCGGCGCTGCAATCGCGCCAGAGCACCGGCAAGATCGTGCTGCGCACTGGAGACACCGCATGAAGCCGCTCGCCGGACTCCGCGTGCTCGATCTCTCGCGCGTGATGGCGGGCCCCTATTGCGCGTCGATGCTGGCCGATGCCGGCGCCGAGGTGATCAAGGTGGAGATCCCCGGAATCGGCGAGGATTCGCGCCACATCGGGCCTTTCGCCGAAGGACCGGGCGGGCGCGAGAGCGCCTATTTCATGATGCTGAACCGCGGCAAGCGCAGCATCACGATCGATCTCAAGTCGCCGCGCGGGCTCGCGCTCCTGAAGTCGCTCGCGGCCAAGAGCGACGTGCTGATCGAGAATTTCCGCCCCGGCGCCGCGGATCGCCTCGGCATCGGCTACGATGCGCTCGCCGCGGACAACCCGCGCCTCGTCTATGCCAGCATCACGGGGTTCGGGCAGACCGGGCCGCTCGCGAACCGCCCCGCCTACGACCTCGTGATCCAGGCGATGAGCGGGCTGATGAGCGTGACCGGCTTCCCCGACGGGCCGCCCATCGCCGTCGGCGATTCGATCTGCGACGTGACGACCGGCATGTTCGCGGCCTGGGGCATCACGACGGCGCTCGCAGGCCGCGCGCAGTCCGGCCGCGGGCAGCATATCGACGTCGCGATGCTCGATTCGATGTTCTCGATGCTGCTGACCGTGCTCGCGAAGCGCCTCTACACCGGCGCCGAGCCCGGCCGCGTCGGCAACCGGCATCCGATCACCTATCCGGTCGATTGCTTTCGGGCGAAAGACGGCCACGTCGTCATGGTCGCGATCTCGGATGCCGCGTTCGCGAAACTGATGCAGGCGATCGGCCGGCCCGAACTCGTCGACGATCCGCGCTTCCGCCGCAACGCGGACCGCGACGCGCACGAAGTGGAGCTCCGCATGATCCTGCAGGAGTGGATGACCTTCCGCACGCGCGACGAGATACAGAAGGCGCTCGACGCCGTGGACGTGCCGTGCGGACCGGTGTGGTCGATCGCCGACGTGGCGGCGAGCGAGCACATCAAGGCGCGCGGCATGATCCTCGATCCCGGCCATCCCAAGCTGGCCGCCGCGCCGCTGGTGCGCCAGCCGGTGAAGTTCGGCGCCGAAACGCCGGACACCGCGCGCGCGCCGCTGCTCGGCGAGCATACCGATGCCGTGCTGCGCGAGGTGCTGGGTCTCGGAGCCGACGAAATCGAGTCGTTGCGCCGCGACCGCGTGATATGACTCGGACGAGTAGAGGAGAGATCTCCATGCCCGATAATCGCTTCGCCAATACGCGCGAGGTCCGTTCGCCGCGCGGTGACAAACTCAACGCCAAGAGCTGGCAGACCGAAGCGCCGCTGCGCATGCTGATGAACAACCTCGATCCGCAGGTGGCGGAGAAGCCCGAGGAACTCGTCGTCTATGGCGGCATCGGCCGCGCCGCGCGCGATTGGGAGAGCTTCGACCGCATCGTACGCGCACTGAAGACGCTCGAGGACGACGAGACCCTGCTCGTCCAGTCCGGCAAGCCGGTCGGTATCTTCAAGACGCATTCCGACGCGCCGCGCGTGCTGATCGCGAATTCCAACCTCGTCGCGCATTGGGCGACGCTCGAGCACTTCCAGGAGCTCGACCGCAAGAACCTGATGATGTATGGCCAGATGACGGCCGGCTCGTGGATCTATATCGGGAGCCAGGGGATCATCCAGGGCACCTACGAGACCTTCGCCGAGATCGGCCGCCAGCACTATGGCGGCAGCATGAAGGGAAGGTGGATCCTGACCGGCGGCCTCGGCGGCATGGGCGGCGCGCAGCCGCTCGCGGCCACGATGGCCGGCGC
>CAYZSG010000153.1:0-12526 GCA_964481045.1 uncultured Candidatus Odyssella sp.
CACGATGATCGACCTCGCGCGCGAGAATCCGGCGTTCCGCCCGATCGTCGACGCGGCGCTCATCGGCAAGCCCGAGGCGCTGCTGCTGACCGAGTTCGCCGGCGAGGATCGTCGCGAGCAGACCGCACGGCTGAAGAACCTCGTTACGCTGATGGGCGATTTGGGCCTGCCGGGCAGTGTCGTCGAGATGACGGAGCCCGCGCCGCAGCGCGATCTCTGGGAGGTGCGCAAGGCCGGCCTCAACATCATGATGTCGATGAAGGGCGACGGGAAACCGGTGAGCTTCATCGAGGATTGCGCGGTGCCGCTCGAGCATCTCGCGGACTATACGCGACGGTGCTTCCAAGATGCGCGCGATCGCCGAGGAAGCCTCGGCGATGGTGCGTGAATACAAGGGCGCCTATTCCGGCGAGCACGGCGACGGGCTCGTGCGATCGGAATGGGTGGCGTGGCAGTTCGGGCCCAGGCTCGCGCGCGCGTTCGAGGCGGTGAAGGCCGCGCTCGATCCCGACGGCCGCATGAACCCCGGCAAGATCGTGCGCCCGCCGAAAATGGACGACCGCGCGCTGTTCCGCTTCAAGCCTGGCTACGCCACGCCGCCGCTCGCGACCGGCCTCGACTGGTCGGAATGGGCCACGCGCGAAAACGCCAACGGCTTCGCCGCCGCGGTCGAGATGTGCAACAACAATGGGCATTGCCGGAAGTTCGACGCCGGCACGATGTGCCCCTCCTTTCGCGTCACGCACGACGAAGCGCATCTCACGCGCGGGCGCGCCAATACGCTGCGGCTCGCGCTCTCGGGCCAGCTCGGGCCCGATGCGCTGGCCTCGGAGGCCGTCGCCGAGGCGCTCGATCTCTGCGTCTCGTGCAAGGGCTGCAAGCGTGAATGCCCCACCGGCGTCGACATGGCGCGGATGAAGACCGAGCTCGTGTATCAGCGCGCGAAACGAAACGGATTGCGTCGCCTCGACAAGCTCGTCGCCTACCTCCCGCGTTACGCGCCGCGCGCCGCGAAGCTCGCATGGCTCTTCAATCTCCGCGACCGCGTGCCCGGCGCCCGCGCGCTCGGCGAAAAGCTGCTCGGCCTTGCGGCGAAGCGCAGCCTGCCGCGCTGGCGGCGCGATACGTTCTTCGCCGCGGGCGCGCACGGCGCACCAGCGCGCGGCGAGGGCCGCGAAGTCGCGCTGTTCGTGGATACGTTCACCAACGCCTTCGAGCCCGAAAATGCGCGCGCCGCGCTGAAGGTGCTCGCAGCCGCCGGCTATGGCGCCACCGTGCTGAAGACGGAAGGCCGCCCGCTCTGTTGCGGCCGCACGTTCCTCGCGGCGGGCCTCGTCGACGAAGCGAAGGCCGAGGCCCGGCGCACCTTGGCGGTGCTGGCGCCGCTCATCGCGCGCGGCGTGCCGATCGTGGGCCTTGAGCCATCCTGCCTGTTCTCGTTCCGCGACGAGTTCCAGGCGATGGGCCTCGGCGCCGAGGCGAAGGCGCTCGCGCCGCTCACCTTCATGTTCGAGGAGTTCCTCGCGCGCGAGCACAAGGCCGGCCGTCAGTCGCTGAAGCTGAAGCCGCTCGCGGCGAAGCGCGCGCTGCTGCACGGCCATTGTCATCAGAAGGCGTTCGATGCCGTGCGCCCGGTTCAGGCCGTGCTCGCGCTCATCCCCGAGCTCAAGACCGAGCTGATCGAATCGAGCTGCTGCGGCATGGCCGGCGCGTTCGGCTACGAGGCGAAGCACTACGACGTGTCGATGGCGATGGGCGAGCTTTCGCTCTTGCCCGCGGTGCGCAAGGCCGGCGCCGGCGATCTCGTCGTCGCCGATGGGACTTCGTGCCGCCACCAGATCAAGGACGGCGCCGGCCGCGAAGCCCTTCACGTCGCCCGCGTGCTGGAAATGGCGTTGGCGGAATAGCCGCCGGCCGGCGCGGCCTCACTCGCCCTTCCACTTGATCGAGCAACCGATGCTCGGCACTTGCTGCGACGGCCCCTTGCCGGTCGCGGCAATCGTCTTCATCGCTTCGACCAGCTCGCGCTTCGTGCCGGGTGTGGCCGGCCCTTTCGCGGCGTTATCGAGCCGGCCGCGATATTGCAGCTCCAGTGCCGCGTTGAAACCGAAGAAATCCGGCGTGCACTGCGCGCCATAGGCGCGCGCGATCTCCTGCGTCTCGTCGATCACGTAAGGGAAGCCGAAGCGGTGTTCGGCCGCGAAGTTCTTCATGTTGTCGAGTGAATCGGAGGGATAGGCGGCAACGTCGTTCGGCATGATCGCGATCGCGCCGATGCCGCCGGCTTTCAACTCCGCGAAGTCGCGCACGATGCGGTCGATCGTGGCCTTCACATAGGGGCAGTGATTGCAGATGAAGACGACGATCGTGCCATTGGCGCCCTTCACGTCGGCGAGCGCATAGCTTCTTCCGTCCGTGCCCTTCAGCCGGAAATCGCGCGCCTTCCAACCGAAATCGCAAACCTTCGATTCCGCGGCCATCGTTCCCACTCCTGCGCCCAGAACGCGCAGCCTACACCGACGCGGTCCCCCGTTCACGGGTCTCGAACCGCCAGAACGGCGGTAGCGCGTCGAGTTCGAAGGCGAGCGCGTCGCCGGCGGTAAGCTCGAAGCGGTCGCCGAGAGGATGAAGGTGCCACTCTCGGCCGCCGACAATGGCCAAAAATCCCGCGCCATTGCGCCGCCAGTCGAGCGGTGCGTAGGCGAGCGCGCCGGCGGGCCGCGCGGCGGCGGCACCCAGCGCGAAGCCCGGAAATGGTGCGAAGCTGTAAAGAATGTTCCACTGATTGCGCAGGTCGCGCCGGTTCAGCGCCGCGTGTGCATCGCAGCGGCAATACTCCTCGGCCGGTTCGGGGCATTGCGCGATCAGGTAGGCGAGCAGGTCGACCGCCGCGCCGGGCAGCCGATAGCCGACGCGCTCGGGCGCCGCATCGCGGAGCGCGGCGCGGCGCGGCTGGTCGGTCACGGCAATGGCCTTGAAGCCGCAGGCACAGGCGAGGATCTCGAGCGCGATCTCGTCCGCGCGCCGGTCGCCGGGCAGCACGATCCGCCGCGCGATCACCGGCGCGCCCGCGTTGCCGCATTCGGGGCACGCGTCCATCGCTCAGAGATCGCCCAAGGCTTCGACCATGCGCCAGCGCTCGGTCTCGTCCGGCAGCCGGCCCACGCCGGCGGCAAGCAGATCGGCGGCATGGTCGGGGTTGCCGGTGCCGGGGATCACGCAGGTGCAGCCCTCGTGGCCGAGCAGATATTTGAGGAAGAACTGCGCCCAGGTGCCGGCGCCGAACTCACGCGCCCAAGCCGGCACCGGCTTGCCCATCGTTGAGCGCATCAGGCGGCCGGAGCCGAGCGGCACGTTGGCGATCACCGCCACGCCCTTCTCGCGGCAGAGCGGCAGCAGCCGCGCCTCCGCCGTGCGGTCGGCGATCGAATAGGGGATCTGCAGGAAGTCCATCGGCTCCTGCCGCAGCGCGGCTTCGAGCTCGCCGAACGCGCCGGCCGTGTAATGCGTGACGCCGATGTATTGGAACCGGCCCGCCGCTTTCCACTCGCGCAGCACCGGCAAATGGGTGCGCCAGTCGACGAGATTGTGGATCTGCATCAGCGCGATGCGCTCGACGCCGAAGAACGCCAACGACTCGCGCATCTGCCGGATGCCGGCGTCGCGCCCGCTGGTCCAAACCTTGGTCATGATGAAAGCGTCGCGCTGCTTGCCGAGCGAAGCGAGCGCTTGCCCCGCGCGCGCTTCGGCGCGGCCATACATCGGCGAGCTGTCCACGATCGTGCCGCCCGCCGCGAACATCCGGCGCAGCACTTCGGCAAGGCGCGCGCGGTTCGCGTCGCCGTCGGCGAGATCGAATCCCTTATAGGTACCGATACCGATCGCCGGCAGCATCTCGCCGCTTGAAGGAATGGGCTTGGCGAGCATCGCGCGCGGAAAGTTCCCCGAAAATGTCCCGGTTAGGCCAACAGGCATAAGCATCGGCGTACACGCCGGCCGGGATTCGGACATAATAATAGAGATTGTTCCGTTCCGCGACACGGGGTCGCGACAGGGCCCGCGCACGGGAGCGCGGAACTGGGGGAAGATTTCATGAAGCGCGCCATTTTCGCGGCATCCCTGCTCGCGGCGTTTGCCGCCGCCACCACCGCTTCGGCCTATGAGGGCGACGACGAGATGGAGCCGCCGGCTTATGGCGAGCCCCACCCCGCGCCCGGCTATGGCGAATATCCGCCGCGCGGCGGCATGCCGGCGCCATTCGACCGCTACGGCGGCACGTTCGGCTCGCGCGACGGCGCGTATCCGCCGCCGCATGCCGCGCGTCCGCCCGCGCCCGGTTTCATGCCGCATGGCAGCGCGCCCGATACGGCCGGCTCGGTCGAAGCCGCGCGCCGCCTCTACACGGTCGCAGATACGGTAGCGCTGGCCGGCGCGCCGCTGTGCAAGGGCCGCGTGCGTGCCCACAGCGGCATGCGCACCTGGAGCCGCGACAACATGGGGCCGCAGGCGCCGCAGGTCGCGCGCCAGCAGAGGCTCGATCACAGCGTCACCGTCTTCGCGATCGCCAAAAACGGCCCGGCCGCCAAGGCGGGCCTGCGCCCCGGCGACAGGATCACGGCGGTCAATGGCGAATCCATTCCGGCGATGGCCGGCGCCATGAGCATCTATGCGGCGCGCATGGAAACGGCGCTGGCGCAAGGCCGGACGGTGCTCGTCGGCTACACGCGCGACGGCGAGCGGCACGTGGCCCGCATCGAGCCGGCGCAGGCCTGCGATTACCGCATCGTGTTCTCGAACTCGCCGATGGTGAACGCGGCCACTGACGGCCGCAGCGTCACCGTCATGCGCGGCCTCGTGAACTTCCTCTCGCGCGACGACGAGCTGGCGCTCGTCGTCGGCCATGAGCTCGGCCACAACGTGCTCGGCCACTTCCGGCGCGGCCGCGCGCTCGGCCATCAGGCCGGGCCGTTCAGTGCGGGCGCGCAATCCTCGATGCGCGAATTCGAGCGCGAAGCCGATCACATCGGCCTCTATTTCGTGGCGCTCTCCGGCTACGACATGGAGACGGCGATCCAGTCCTCGCGCAAGATGGCGCAGCAGGGCCCGATGGGCGATCGCGGCAGCGCCACGCATCCGAGCCAGGCGGAGCGTTATGCCGGGCTGCAGGCGGCGCTGCGCGAGATCCGCGGCAAGCTTGCGCAGGGCCGGGCGCTGGCGCCTGAGCTCCGTGCCCCCGCCGAAACGGCGCGGCGCGAGCGCGGCTATCGCGGCGAGGTCGATTCGCGCCTGCCGATTCAGTAGGCCGCGTCGAGGATCTCCATCACGTCGCGCGGGCCGGTGATCGGCCGCGGATTGGCGCGCACCCACATGTTGTCCATCGCGTGTTCGGCGATCTTCGGCAGCGCGTCGCGCTTCACGCCGGCGTCGCTCAGGCGGCGCGGCTGGTCGAGGGATTCGATCAGCGCGGCCACGGCATCGGCGGCACGCCCGCCGGGGCGGCCGAGCGCCGCGGCGACCAATTCCTGACGCGCGGCGTTGGCGCTTTCGTTCCAGCGCAGTACGTGCGGCAGCAGGATGCAGCTTGTGTGGCCATGCGGCACGCCGCAGAGCCCGCCCAGCACGTGGCCGATCCCGTGCGAGGCGCCGAACTGCACCTTCTGGATCGTCGAGGCGGCGAGCCACACGGCCTCGAGGCATTCGAGCCGCGCGTCGAGATCGTCCGGTCGCGCCTTGGTGCGCGGAAGGCAGCGGGCGAACAGCTTCAGCGCGTGCAGCGCCACGGCGTCGGTCATCGGCTGCGCGTCGGCCGCGCACACGGCTTCGACGGCGTGATCGACCGAGCGAATCGCGGTCGAAAGCCATAGCCATTCCGGCGTGTAGATCGTCGCCGCCGGATCGAGGATCACGGTGCGCGGGCAGATATCGGGCCCGGTGAAGGCCTCCTTGATGCCGGTACGTTCGTCGCGCGCGCCGCCCATGTTGGAGAACTCGGCGCCGGAGAGCGTCGTCGGCACCGCGATCTGGCGCACCGGCGAGGGCCGCACCGCCGGCACAAGGCGCGTGCCAGCGGGATCGAGGCGGATATGCAGCTTCGCGAGGTCCTCGGGCGTGCGTGCGTTTTCGGCCAGGCAGATCTGCAGGATCTTGACGGTATCGACGACCGTTCCGCCTCCGACGGAGACGAGGAGATCGGGCGAAGCCGCGCGCACCGCCTCGGCCGCCGCCAGTACGCTGTGCCACGGCGTGTGCGCCTCGCAGCGGTCGAAGAGGCCGGTGAAGCGCGCGCCGAGCCGCTCGCGAATCGCGCCGATCAGCGGCGTCGTGGTCGCGAGTGTGCGCGAAGCGACGATGAATGCATGCCTGGCACCGAGCCGCTCGCACTCCGCCGCCACGGCGTCGGCCGCAGGCAGGCCGAAGATGACGCGCTCCTGCGGCAGATGGACGTAAACCCCGCTTTGCATATCGCGCCCCCCGAGACCCGCGCCGATATAGCTCATGGGCGGCCCTTGCGCTAAGGTCGCGGCGCATTCGGCACCGGAAAGCATGAAAGTAACGGCGATGCTGCGAGTGTTCATCGGCGCGCTGGCCGGCACGGCGATGGCGGCCACGGCGGCTGCGCAATCGCGCGGCACGCCCACCTGCAAGGACGCCCCGATGCCGTTCGAGGTCACGGCCGCGAACAAGCTCGGCGGCGCCCAATTGCAGCAAGCGGTTGGCGGCAAGACGCTCGTCTATGTCCGCGAATCGACTCGCACACCCGGCGTTTGGATTCGGGGCGCCCGCGAGCACCGCACCGACGGGTCGATGATCTACACCTGCGAGGTCGGCCGCTCCGCGAACGGGCCCTGGCGTCCATGCAAGTCCTTCGGCTCGGTCGAGCGGCAGGCGGCGGGCGGGCGCGATGTCGGCGTCTGGAGCATCAAGAGCGAGGCGCTCTGCTCGGCCAAGGCCGCGTTCGGCGACCGCAGCGAGGATTGCTTCGCGCTCCATCGACAGGGCGAGGTGATCGCAGCGAAGCGCGTCTCGGGGCCGCTCTCGGCCTGCGTGCAAGGCACGGTAACGCTGCGATGAGGGCCCTTCTTTTCGTTGCCGCCGGCATCGGTCTGGCGGCCGCGCCGTCTTTCGCGAGCGCCGAAAGCGCGGCTTCCTGCAAAGACGGCGCCATGCCGTTTCAAACCAGCGCGGCCACGCAACTCACCGGCGCGCCGCTGCAACAGGCCGTCACCGGCAAGCACCTCGTCTATGTGCGCGAGTCGATCCGCGTGCCCGGCGTCTTCACGCAGGGCACGCGCGAGCTGCGGGCCGACGGGTCGATGGTCTACACCTGTCAGGCCGGGCGCTCGGCCAACGGTCCCTGGCGGCCGTGCCGATCCTACGGCTCGATGCAGACGCGGCGCGAGGGCGCGCGCGACGTGGGCGTCTGGAGCATCAAGAACAACGCCGTGTGTTCGATGCACGCATCGTTCGGCGAAAAGGCCGAGAACTGCGTCACGATCCACCGGCAGGGCACGGTCTTCGCGGCCGTCCGCGCGCCCGGTGCGCGGACAGCCTGCATTCCGGGTCCCATCACCCTGCAATAACCGGCAAAGGCACGCGAAGACCCATGGCGGAGATCAAGATCGGCATCGTCGGCGCCGCCGGGCGCATGGGAAAGATGCTCATCGAAGAAGCGGGCGCTACGCCGGGCGCCGTGCTCGCCGCCGCATCCGAGCGCGCGGGGCACGAAGCGGTCGGCCAGGATGCGGGCAGCTTCGCGGGCTTGAAGCCGATGGGAGTCAAAATCGGCGCCTCGGCCGAAGACGTGTTCAAGGCCAGCGACGTGGTGATCGACTTCACGGTGCCGAAGGCCACCGCGATCCACGCCGCGCTCGCCGCCGCCGGCAAGAAATCGCTCGTGATTGGCACGACCGGCATCGAGGGCGCCGAAGCCCAGGCGATCCGCGACGCCGGGCGCGTCGTGCCGATCGTCTGGGCGCCCAACATGAGCGCCGGCGTCGTCCTCATGTTCGCGCTCACCGAGCGTGTGGCGAAAGCACTCGGGCCGGATTACGACATCGAGGTTCTCGAGATGCATCACCGCCACAAGGTGGATGCGCCCTCGGGCACGGCGCTCGGCCTCGGCGAGGCGGCGGCCCGGGGCCGCGGCGTGGCGCTGAAAGACGTGGCCGCGCGCGGGCGCGACGGCATCACCGGCGCGCGCAAGAGCGGGGCCATCGGCTTCGCGGCGCTACGCGGCGGCGACGTCGTCGGCGATCACTCCGTGATTTTCGCCGGAGAGGGCGAGCGCATCGAGCTCGTACACAAGGCATCGAGCCGGCGCATCTATTCGAAAGGCGCGCTGCGCGCGGCGCGCTGGGTCATGGGCCGCGCGCCGGGCGTCTACGACATGGCCGACGTGCTGGGGATCAAAGGCTGAAACGCGGCGTCAAGGATTCGCGCGGTATGAACGAGGCATGACGGCGGAGCCCGCGGACAAGAAGCGCAAGGGCTGGCGCGAGGCCATTGCGGCATACCGCGATCGCCGCGTGCTCGCGATGCTGTTCCTCGGCTACTCGGCGGGGCTGCCGTTCCTGCTCGTCTTCGGAACGCTTTCCACCTGGCTGCGCGAGGTGGGCGTCTCGCGCACGACCATCGGCTTCCTCGTGCTCACGACATTCGCCTATTCCCTGAAATTCGCCTGGGCGCCGTTCGTCGACAGGCTGCCGCTGCCGTTCCTCGACCGGCGCTTCGGCCGGCGTCGCGCATGGATGCTGCTCGCGCAGGCCATGATCGCGACGGGGCTCATCGGCATCGCGTTTTCCGATCCGCGGTCGAGCCTCACGCTCGTCGCGATCTTCGCCGTGATCACGGCGTTCGGCTCGGCGACGCAAGACATCGCGATCGACGCGTTCCGCATCGAATCGGCACCGCCCGATCTGCAAGGCTCCACGGCGGGCGCCTATCAGCTCGGCTATCGCCTCGCGATCCTCACCTCCGGAGCCGGCGCGCTCAAGATTGCCTATTTCGCGGACTGGACCGCCGCGTATCTCACGATGGCGGCGCTGGTGCTGGTGGGCGTCGTGACGGTGTTTATCGTTCGCGAGCCCGAGCGGGCGCCCGACGGCGGCAAGATGGAAGCTCTCGCGCAGAAACTGGCCGGGAAGGGCGCGCTCGGCCGCGCCGGCGGCTGGTTCATGGATGCCGTCGTCGGCCCGTTCATGGATTTCTTCGGCCGGCACGGCTGGTATGCGCTGATGATCCTGCTGTTCATCGGCTCTTATCGCTTGACCGACATCACGATGGGCGTGATGGCCAATCCGTTCTATATCGACGTGGGCTTCACCAAGAGCGAGATCGCCGAGGTCAGCGGATTCTACGGCGTGTGGGTCGGCATCACGGGCGCGCTGCTCGGCGGCGTCGTCGTCGCGCGCTGGGGCCTCATGCGCCCGCTCATCGTCTGCGCGATCCTCGCGGCGGCCTCCAATCTTCTCTTCTATCTCGTGGCCGTCGATGGCCGCGAGATCCTCGATCTCGGCGCCTGCCGCGATTCGCTCTGCTTGCCCGACGATCCCGCCGGCGTGCGGCGCGGTGACATCGCGCTGCTCTACATGACGATCACGGCCGAGAATCTCGTCGGCGGCGCCACCGGCACCGTGCTTATCGCCTATCTCTCGAGCCTCACCAACGCCGCCTACACGGCCACGCAATACGCGCTGTTCGGCTCGCTGTGGAGCTTCGTGGGCAAGATCGTCGCGAGCACGTCGGGATTGATCATCGACGCCACCAGCTACCCGTTCTTCTTCGTCTACACGGCCGTGCTCGGCATTCCGGCCGTTGTGCTCGCCATCCTGCTTGCGCTACATGCGCGGCGGACAGCGGCGCCGCCACCGGGCGAAGCGCCGGTCACTGCCAGCACCGCGCGCGCCGCCGGCACCGCCGCCAAGCCGCGCGCGGCGGAATAGGAAGCGATGAACGACGTCAAAGCCCAACTCGCCCCCACCGGCGTGCTCCGCGCCGGCATCAATCTCTCGAACTTCCTGCTCGTCAGCGGAAAAGACGCCAACGGCGATCCGGAAGGCGTGGCGCCCGACATGGCGCGCGAGATCGCGAACCGGCTCGGCGTGCCGGTGAAATACGTCACGTTCCCCTCGCCGGGCGAGCTCGCCGACGCGGCGGAAACGAATGTGTGGGACATCGGCCTCATCGGCGCCGAGCCGCAACGCGCCGAGAAGATCGCGTTCACGCCGGCCTATGTCGAGATCGAAGCAACATACCTCGTTCCGGCCGGCTCGAAGATAAAGAGCATCGCGGAGGTCGACCGGCCCGGCGTGCGCATTGCGGTCTTCGGGCGCTCCGCCTACGGCCTCTGGCTCGAACGCAACATCAAGCAGGCCACGCTCGTGCGCGGCGATTCGATCGATGCGTCGTACAAGCTTTTCATCGACGAGAAATGCGATGCGCTGGCCGGCCTGAAGCCGCGCCTGCTGAAAGACGTCCAGGCGCTGCCCGGCGCGCGCATCCTCGATGGCCGCTTCTCCGCCGTCCAGCAGGCGATCGGCACGCCGCGGAAGAACACGACTGCGGCCGCGTACCTCGAGAAGTTCGTGGCCGAGGCGAAAGCTTCGGGCTTCGTCGCGAGCCTGATCGCGCGGCACAAGGTGCAGGGCCTCTCGGTCGCTCCGGCGGCGTAGCCTCAGCCGTTCTCCGCCAGGATCGCGCCCGCGAGATAGAGCGAGCCGGCGATCACCAGCAGCGCCGGCCCCGGCGGGGCGCGCGCGACGATTTCGGCAATCGCCGCGGCGGCATCGGCGGCGTTCTTCGCGTCGTGCCCGGCGCGCCGCGCCGTTTCGGCGAGACCGGCCGGATCGAGCCCGCTGTGCCCGCTCGGCACCGGCACCGTGCGCACGCTCGCGAAGCGGCCCCTCAATTCCTCAAAGAAGCCGGCCGGGTCTTTGCTATCCAGCATCGCGGTCACGAGATGCGCGGGCTTTTTCTGCATGTCGAGCCAAACCGCCAGCGCGCGCGCGCCGTGCGGGTTGTGCGCGCCGTCGAGCCAGAGCTGCCAATCCGGGGGCAACATCCTCGCGAGAGGCCCCCGCGTGAGCCTTTGCAGCCGCGCCGGCCAGCGCGCGTTCGCGATGCCCTGCGCCAGCGCCGCCGCGCCGATCTCGAATGCAGCGAGTTGCTCCAGGCAGGCCAGCGCGGCGCCGGCATTGTGGAACTGATGCGCGCCAAGCAGGCCGGGCCGCGGCAGATCGAGGCGCCAGCGCGGCCCTTCGTATCGAAATCCATCTTTGCCCGGCACGGCGCGCCAGTCGCGGTCCTCGATCAGCAGCGGCGTGCCGATTTCCTCCGCGCGCATCGCGATCGGCGCCATCGCCTCGGGGCGCAGCTCGCTGATCACGGCGGGAACGCGCGGCTTCAGGATTCCGGCTTTCTCGGCCGCGATCGCGGCCAGCGTGTCGCCGAGATACTTCTGGTGATCGAGATCGATCGGCGTGATGCAGCTTGCAACGGGCCTCGACACGAGGTTCGTCGCATCGAGCCGTCCGCCCAGCCCCACTTCGAGCAGCAGAATGTCGGCCGGCGTCTCGGCGAAGGCGAGGAACGCGGCGGCCGTGGTGATCTCGAAGAACGTGATCTCGGCGCCGGCATTCGCCGCATCCACGCGTTCGAGCAGCGCCACGAGCGGCGCGTCTTCGATCTCGCGCCCGGCGAGCACGATGCGCTCGTTGAAGCGCACGAGATGCGGCGAGGTATAGACGTGGCAGCGATAGCCTGCCGCCTCCAGCGCCGCGCGCATGAACGCCACGACCGAGCCTTTGCCGTTCGTGCCCGCCACATGCACGACGGGCGGCAACTTCCGCTCGGGGTGCCCGAGTGTCGCCATCAGCCGCTCGATGCGCCCGAGCGACAGATCGATGATGCGCGGATGCAGCGCCGTGAAGCGCGCAAGCAGGTCGTCGAGAGGGGATGTCACGGAACCGGCATGATTTCTGCTGTCGTCCCGGGCGCGGCGCAACGCGGCGCTCTTGCGCCGTGGTGCGACGCAGACCCGGGACGACAGCTTACTTTGTTGCGTGCGGCGAAGGCGAGGTGAACTACCGCGCCGGGGCGGGCACGACCGGTGGCGGCTCGACGGCGGGCGCCGCGGCCTGCTCGGCCGGGAACGGGATCACCTCGGCCGGCGGATTGGGCCGCATCAGGTGACCGAGCAGGCGCGTCAGCGTCTCGCGCAGGTCCTTGCGCGGCACGACCATGTCGACCATGCCGTGCTCGCGCAGATACTCCGCGCTCTGGAACTCCGGCGGCAGCTTCTCGCGGATCGTCTCCTCGATTACGCGCTTGCCGGCGAAGCCGATCATCGCGCCGGGCTCGGCGATGTGGATGTCGCCGAGCATCGCGAACGACGCCGAGACGCCGCCGGTGGTCGGGTTCGTCAGCAGCACGATGTAGGGCAGGCCGGCTTCCTTCACCTGATCGATCGCGATGACCGTGCGCGGCATCTGCATCAGCGACAGGATGCCTTCCTGCATGCGCGCGCCGC
>CAYZSG010000154.1:0-1895 GCA_964481045.1 uncultured Candidatus Odyssella sp.
AGAACCGCATAGGTCCACGGGCTCGTTGCGGCCTGCTCGATGGCATCGGCCGCGAAAATGACGGCTGCCCCGAAATCCAAGGCGCGCCCTTTCGATGAAAGGCATTTGCCCGTCGACGACCGCGGGCAGTCTTGCGAAACGCTGGAATATCGGGAATTCGTTAAGAGAAAGTAACGCTAGCAAAACCTTAACCGCGGCCAGCCGGACGCCGCGTCAATTGCCTTTCTTCTCGTCCCGCTCCTTCTCGCGGCGGAATTGGCGCCATTTGGCGACGTTCTTGTTGTGCTGGTCGAGCGTCTCGGCGAAGACGTGGCCGCCGCTGCCGTCGGCGACGAAATAGATGTAGCTGTGCTGCGCCGGCTTGATCGTGGCGAGCAGCGAGGCCTTGCCCGGATTGGCGATCGGCCCCGGCGGCAGGCCCTGGATCTTGTAGGTGTTGTAAGGGTGCGGCTTCTCGAGATCGGAGCGCAGCAGGCGGCGTCCGAGCGCGCCCTTTCCCTCGGTGATGCCGTAGATCACGGTGGGATCGGTTTCGAGCCGCATGTTCTTCTTGAGCCGATTGATGAACA
Source organism: uncultured Candidatus Odyssella sp. (assembly GCA_964481045.1). Taxonomy (GTDB): domain Bacteria; phylum Pseudomonadota; class Alphaproteobacteria; order Bin65; family Bin65; genus SBBV01. Next base: position 570 of record CAYZSG010000154.1, read on the forward strand.
CGCCGGCCACCAGCGCCCGCTCGGCACCCTCGCCGGTTTCCTTCTCGACGATCGAGGCGAGGATCAGCAGCTCGCGCTTGTCCTTGATCGGGCCCTCCGCGTCGGCGCGCTGCGCCCACACGGCGTCGAGCGTGTCCTGCATCGCGCGCTTCATGCGCTGCACGACCGCATTGCGCGTCTCGCCGAGCGTAAACAGGTAGGTGTCCGGCAGCAGCTCGCCCTCGGCGGCGGTTTCGGTCAGCTCGCCGTCGAGCCCCTCGACCTTCTTCACCCGCTCCAGCACCTGGTAGGTGGTGAGGCCCTCGGGGATCGTGAAGCGGCGCTGGATCTGCCGGCCGCTGATCAGGATGTTCATCGTGTCCTGGGCGCTGACGCGCTTCGGGAAGCGGTATTCGCCGGCGCGCAGGCGCCCATGCGTGCCGAGCACGCGGATCCAGTTCACGAACACGAATCGGCTTTCGATCACGCCTTCCTTGGCCAGCACATCCGCGATCTGGTCGATGCTGGCGCCGCGCGGGATGACCATCTGCTTGGCATCCGCGAGCGGGCCTTCCTTGACGAACAGATGCCAGCCATAGCCGGCGCCGCCCACCGCGAGCAGGCCCACGATGACGACGAGCGCGAAGAGCCGCTTGATGCCGCGGACGATGAAGTGAGAGCGTTCCGGTTCCCTGTCTTCGCGCTCTGTCACGGTGGGCTGTCTCGCTAGGGCGGCGGTGCGAATACGAGCGAGGCGTTGGTTCCGCCGAAGCCGAACGAGTTCGATAGCGCATATTTGATCTTGCGCGGCTTCGCCGTGTGCGGGACGAGATCGATGTCGCAGCCCTCGGACGGGTTGTCGAGATTGAGGGTGGGCGGGGCGACCTGATCGCGCATGGCGAGGATCGAGAAGATGGCTTCGACGGCGCCGGCGGCCCCGAGCAGGTGCCCGATCGCCGACTTCGTGGACGACATGCTGAGCTTATACGCGTGCTGGCCGAACAAACGCTTAACGGCGCCGAGCTCGATCTCGTCGCCGAGCGGCGTCGAGGTGCCATGGGCGTTGACGTAGTCGATGTCCTCGGGATTGAGCTTCGCGCGCTTCAGCGCCATGCGCATCGCGCGGAAGCCGCCGCTGCCGTCTTCCGCCGGGGCGGTGACGTGGTGGGCGTCGCCCGAGAGGCCGTAGCCCACCACCTCGGCATAGATGCGCGCGCCGCGCTTCTTCGCGTGCTCGATCTCCTCGAGCACGAGAATGCCGGCGCCCTCGCCCATGACGAAGCCGTCGCGATCCTTGTCCCAGGGGCGCGAGGCCGCCTCGGGCCGGTTGTTGAAGCTCGTCGAGAG
>CAYZSG010000154.1:1911-12493 GCA_964481045.1 uncultured Candidatus Odyssella sp.
CGACGCCGAGCCGCGAGACCGACGCTTCCGCGCCGCCCGCGACCATGACGTCGCAGTCGTCGAACTGGATGAGCCGCGCCGCGTCGCCGATCGCGTGCGCGCCGGTCGAGCACGCCGTGACCACCGCGTGATTCGGTCCCTTGAAGCCGTGGCGGATCGAGACCTGGCCCGAGGCGAGGTTGATGAGCGCCGAGGGAATGAAGAACGGCGAGATGCGCCGCGGCCCCCGCTCCTTCAGCAGGATCGACGCATCGTAAATCGCCTGGAGGCCGCCGATGCCGGAGCCGATGAGAACGCCGGTGCGCTCCTTCTGCTCCTCGCTCTCGGCCTTCCAGCCGGCATCCTCCACCGCCTGCTGCGCGGCCGCCATCGCGAGCATGATGAAGTAGTCGACCTTCTTGATCTCCTTGTGCTCGAGCCACTGCGCAGGATCGAACACGTCGTGGGAGGTCGACGGCGTCTCGCCCGCCTTGTTGACCGTGCCCGCGATCTTGCAGGGAAGATCGGAGACGTCGAATCGGTTGATGACGCCGATGCCCGACTTGCTCTCGAGCAGCTTCTGCCACGTCGTGCCCACGGAGAGGCCCAACGGCGAGATCATGCCGATACCGGTGACGACGACCCGTCTCATCGCTGCGGGCAGTGCTGCGCGGACCGGGATCGATGCGGCAGACCGAAGGTCCGCACGCCTACTTCTTCATGTCCTGGATGAACTTGATCGCGTCGTTGACGGTGACGATCTTCTCCGCCGCCTCGTCCGGGATCTCGATCGCGAATTCTTCCTCGAACGCCATGACCAGCTCGACCGTGTCGAGGCTGTCCGCGCCCAGATCGTCGATGAACTTCGCGCCGTCGGTGACCTTGGCCTCCTCGACGCCCAGGTGCTCGATGACGATCTTTTTGACGCGCTCGGCGATATCGCTCATGTCCCGTCCTCTGCCGTTCTTTCGTTTGGGTTGGTTTTGCCTCTGGCGAGTCCGGCCACTTCGCACCGGAACCGCTGTCCTCCCGTTCGCCAGTCCTGATCCGAGCAGTCCTGAACGAACAGGTGTGCCGGCGCGCTTGGCCACGGGGTGGGAAAGCCGGCGGTTGGTAACACACCTCTCCCCGGTGGTCTAGCGCCCCCGGGGCCGCGGGAAAAGCGGCAAATGGCGTAGGCCCCACGGATAAGGCGGTTCCCCCGCCCTTGCGAATTAGGCCGGGCGTGCCTATGCGCGCCGCACCCTTCGCGGGACGGTGGATGGAGCCTCACCGCTCGTGGCTGCCGCGCCTCGGCTGGCAGCGATCGCGGTTGACGAAGGCTCGCGCGAAGGTCTCGGGCTTCCCGATGTCATGTCTCGCCTTCAGCGGGCGAAGCGCGTGAAGACGTAGTCCTGCCCTTTGCCCGCGCGCGTTTCGTGGCAGGCGAAACAGGCTTGGTGCTCTGCGACGTCGCCGGGCCTGCCGCCGGCGAAGCTCCCAAAGCCCCAGCCGCCGGTGGCCGCAAATCTCCTGGCATCCTTCAGCATCACCTGGACTTTGGTCGCCGGCCCGGAGACGAAGGCGCCTTCGACACCCGGCAACGGTGTGTGTTTCCAGGCCAACTTCACCAGGATCGTGCCGTCGGGAAACGGGAGCGCTCCCTCCCGGTACGCCCTCACGGCCGTGGCGTTGCCGACAATGCCGCGAAGCTCATCGAAGGAGACGAGGTGAGACACCCCGATCAGCGGCCACCGGCGATAGCCATCGGGAATTGTTACGCCGAAGATAGGCGATGCAGCGTCCTCGGCACGCAAGGGCGCCGCGACCAGCGACGAAGCGAGGGCGGAAGCGGCAATCGCCGCTGCGAACAAGGGCGAATTGTGACTCACGGCGCGTGCCCGCCGTAAGCGATCGATCGGGTTATGCTCACAGACCGAGCTGGCCGACGTGATGCCCGAGGCGCGTTTCGACATCGCCGGCCCGATGGAAGCCGCGCTCCATCAGCCGCTTGATCCGGGTTTGGGCGGCCGGGCGGCCGAGCGCGGCGATGAACGCGTCCCATTCGGGTGCGATATCGCGGTCAGGCGGCAGGCTTGCGACGTTGACGAGGCGCTTGGTCTCCGCAATCGCCTGCTTGTCGAACGAGGCGATGCGCCGGGCCAAATTGTCGACGAACGCGTCGAGCTGCGCATCTGGCAGAGCGCGGTTGACGTAGCCGTAGAGCTCGGCGAGGTCGCCGGGGACGTCGTCTGCTCCGAGCAGCACCTCCAAGGCTCGGCCGCGGCCGATGAGACGCGGCAGCCGCGCCATCGGGCCGCCGCCCGGCACGAGGCCCGCGCCGACCTCCCATTGCGACAGGATCGCCTTCTCGCGGCTGGCGAAGCGCATGTCGCTGGCGAGTGCGAGTTCGCTGCCCACGCCTGTGGCGCGCCCGCGGATCGCGGCGATCGACACCACCGGAGCGCGGCTGATGCGCACCAGAGCGTCGGGTAGCTGCTGCAGCCCGGTGGGGCCGAGCGGCAGGCTGGTCGTTTCTTCGGGCTTCGCGAGGAAGTTGTAGTGGGTGAGGAAGAAGCCTTCGACGGCGCTGTCGAAGACGACGACTTTCACGTTCGGATCGGCTTCCAGCGCGCCAACGACCGCATTCAGCTGCGGCATCGTTTCCGGGCCGAAGATGTTCAGCGGCGGATGATCGAATGTGACGCGCCAGTAGGCCGGCGAATGCCGCTGGAGACGGATCTGCTTGCTGGATTCGGTGGCGTCCATGATGTCCTCCGTTTGGCTTGGATCACGCCGGGCACGATCCGGCGGGCTTCAACGCGTGGCCGGGTTCAGGCGAGATTGATCGCGACGTCGATGTTTCCGCGCGTTACCTTCGAGTATGGGCAGATCTGGTGCGCCTCGTTGACGATGGCCTGCGCGATCGCGCGGTCGAGACCGGGCAGGCTGACGTCGAGCCGGGCGCGAAGCGAATAGCCGTCGCCGCCCAAGTTGAGATCGACTTCGGCGTCGATGGCGGTTTCGGCCGGCAGGGCGATCTTCATCTTGCGCGCCGCCACGCCCATGGCGCCTTCGAAGCAGGCCGACCATCCGGCCGCGAAGAGCTGCTCGGGATTGGTGCCGTCGCCTTTTGCGCCGGGGCTCGAGAGCTTGATCTCCAACCGGCCGTCGTGGCTGCGGGACGCGCCTTCGCGGCCGCCGGTGGTGTGGACTTTGGCGGTGTAGATGACTTTCTCGGAAGTGCTCATCGTGGTGCTCCTGGATGACGATTGATCTTTGAGACGATCGTGATTTTTGCGGTAGGCGCGGAGACCGAGCGCAGACTAGAAGCGGTCGACGTCGACGATGGCTCGGAAGAAGGCCTCGGGGGCTTCCTGAGGCAGATTGTGCCCGACGCCGCCCTTGATCAGCCGGTGCGCATATCGGCCGGAGAACTTCCTGGCATAAGCGCTCGGGTCCGGGTGCGGCGCGCCATTGGCATCGCCTTCGAGTGTGATGGTCGGCACGCCGATGACCGGCGCCGTGGCCAACGTTCTCTCGAGCTCGTCGAATTTCGCCTCGCCTTCGGCCAGGCCCAGCCGCCAGCGGTAATTGTGGATCACGATGCTGATGTGATCGGGATTGTCGAACGCCCCGGCGCTGCGCTCGAACGTCGCGTCGTCGAACCTCCACCTCGGCGAGGCGATCTGCCAGATGAGCTTCGAGAACTCGCGCCGGTATTTCTCGTAGCCGGCCCGGCCGCGCTCGGTGGCGAAATAGAACTGATACCACCATTCGAGCTCGGCCTTGGGCGGCAGCGGCACCTTGCCGGCTGCCTGGCTGCCGATCAGATAGCCGCTCACCGAAACGAGGGCCTTGGCTCGCTGGGGCCAAAGCGCCGCCATGATTCCGGCCGTCCGCGCCCCCCAGTCGAAGCCCGCGAGGATCGCTTTATCGATCTTGAGCGCATCCATGAACGCGATGAAATCGGAGGTGATCGCCGACGGCTGGCCGTTCCTGGACGTTTCGCCGGAGAGAAAGCGCGTGGCGCCGAAGCCGCGCAGATACGGCACAAGCACTCTGTAACCCGCCGACGCCAGCATCGGCGCGACATCGACGAAGCTGTGAACGTCGTAGGGCCAGCCGTGCAGAAGGAGGACGGCCGGACCGTCGGCCGGTCCGGCTTCGGCATAGGTGATGTTGAGCACGCCGGCATCGATGGTCTTCATCGGGCCGAACGAGGTACGCGTGCCCGGCTCTATCGGGTCGAGCTTGCCGGTTTCAGCGTGCGTGGCGCCGGCATCGACGAGTTCAGTGGCGGCGAAGGCGAGGACCGCGGTGCCCAGAAGGCGGCGGCGGGCCTGGTTGATCTGCTCGGACATGGCTGTTCTCCGAAGTCGGGTGCAACTGCGCGATCATCCCTGCCGGGATCGCGGCCTTGCGAGCTGCGCTGGCGCAACATCGGGCCAGCAGGATCGAAGGCGATCCGCGGGAACGAGGACGAGGCCGCGCGAGCGGCCTCGCCATTCGCATTCCGTCGGCCAGCCGGGCGAGTGGCGCGCCGCCGCTAGCCGCGCATCGGGCGGAAACCCGCGCGGAGCTCTTCCGAGAAGATCTTCGGCTGTTCCCAGGCGGCGAAGTGCCCGCCTCGGTCGAGCTTGTTGTAGTAGACGAGCTTGGGATACGCCCGCTCGACCCAGCTCCGCGGGGCCTGATAGAGCTCCTCCGGAAACGCGCTCACGGCGACGGGGATCGGGACGCCCTTGATGTTGAAGAACGCGAATTCCTTCTCCGAGGTGAGGCGTTCCCAGTAGAGACGCGCCGAGGAGATCGCCGTATTCGTCAGCCAGGTGAGCGTGATGTTGTCGAGAACGTCGTCGCGCGAGAGACCGCCGGGTTGCCCGTCGAAGGCGCGCGCGATGAGCGCCAGACTGCGCGCGTCGTGATCCAGAAGGTAGGCCGCCAGCCCGACCGGGGAATCCGCGATCCCATATAGAGTCTGCGGGCGCAGGGCCATCTGGTAGGCGTAGCCGACGCCCTTCGTGTAGACGAGCTTCAACTGCTCGTACGCGTTCCGCTCGTCGTCGGAAAGGCCGGATGGCGGCGGCGCACCGGCTGCGGCAGCCTTGTCGATGTCGGGCGGAATCACGCCCGGCATGTTGGAGTGGATGCCGATCAGCTCCGGATGTCCCTGCGTGGCCATCACGTCCGTGATGATCGCGCCCCAATCGCCGCCCTGCGCCACATAGCGCGTATAGCCGAGGCGCTTCATCAGCACGGACCAGGCCCGCGCGATGCGGCCGGGTTCCCAGCCGGTCGTGGTCGGCCGGCCCGAGAAGCCGTAGCCCGGTATCGACGGAATCACGACGTGGAACGCGTCCGATGCGCTCGCGCCATGCGCCGTGGGGTTGGTCAGCGGATCGACGATCTTGATCTGCTCGATGATCGACCCTGGCCACCCATGCGTGACGATGAGCGGCAGCGCATTCTCGTGCTTCGAACGGACGTGGATGAAATGGATGTCGAGCCCGTCGATCTCGGTGATGAACTGCGGCAACGCGTTGAGCCGCGCCTCCACCTTCCGCCAGTCGTAACCGGTCTGCCAGTACTGCGCGAGCCGCCGCATGGTCGCCAGCGGCACGCCCTGCGAGTGATCGGTGACGGTCTCCTTGTCGGGAAACCGGGTCGCCGCGATGCGCCGGCGGAGGTCGGCGAGCGCCGCCTCTGGAATGTCGATGCGGAAGGGGCGGATCTCGTCGCCGGCTTTCCCCGCGCGCACGGCCGAGGGAAGAAGAGCGACGGCGCCGGCGGCGGCCGACGCGGCAAGAAAGTCGCGCCGCGTCGAGGACGGCGTTTCCGCTGGCTGGATCGGTGTTTCGGTCGTCATGGCGCGCTCCTCGCTGGGTTTGCAATCAAAACGTGACTGCGAAACTACGCGAGCGCCGAGATGAAACTATCAGACGATGGTATCGCCGCTACCTTCGTATGACCTCCGCGTGCCGCCCCGGAGATGATCGCGCCCGATGCCAAGGTGTTGCCTACACCTTCGTTCAATAGCGTCCGGCGTCCTATCCCATGCAATTCATCGGCACCCCATTTCGACATGCGTCGCGAAGAGGAGTTGCCATGTCCCGCGCACGAGAGCCAAGGACCCGCGCCTGGAACGGATTGCGGCTGCTGCGCCTGCTCGCGTCGGCGAACTTGGCCGTCGCCTGCGCCTCCCCGGCGGTCGCCGGCGGTATCCTGCTCGAAGCGCCGCAGTTCGCGGTCGGCGCGAGCGGCGGAGCGTTCGAGTTCCGCGGCATGACCAGCATCGGGTCCGGCACTCATCTCGAGAATCACATCTGGCGGTTCTCGCGCGACGGCAAGGTCACCGATGTCGGGACCGTTGGGCGCATCTGGCATTTCGGCGGCTACAGCGACCAGCCGCTGCCCGTAGAGGTCGGCGCATGGAAATTCGCCGGCAACCTGATCTGCACGCAGTGGAAGGCCGGCAATAGTCGTTTCAGCGGCTGCTACACTGTGCTGGCCATCGCCGGCCGCCAATTCGCGCTCGTGGGCCCGCAGATCTTGAACGGAACGATGGAACCCGTTGCCGAGGGCGCGCCGCTGGCGGTTTGCCGGCGTGCCACCATCGCTGAAGCCCGAACCAAGGCAACTTCCAACGGCACGACCGCGCGCCCATGGCTTCGTTGCCAGCATCCCTCGAGTTGATTGTGCAAGCCGCGTTTTCGCTCGGCCAAACGAACGGGAGAAGTCAGGTGCCTAGACGCTTGGATTACAACGCGGCAGCTCCGTCCGGGATGAAGGCGCTCGGCGGTGTCTACGCCCATGTCACGCAAAGCGGTCTGCCGAAGGCTCTGGTCGACTTGGTCTACCTTCGCGTCTCGCAGATCAACGGCTGCGCCTATTGCATCGACATGCACGCGCACGACCTGCGGAAGAAAGGCGTGACCGTGGAAAAGCTTCTGCTGGTGCCGGTCTGGCGCAAGGGCGGCGCGCTGTTCGACGACACCGAGCGCGCGGCGCTCGCCTGGGCGGAGACGGTGACGCGCGTCGCCGAAACCGGCGTGCCGGATGCCGAATACGAAGCCGCCGCCGTGGTGTTTGACCCAGAGCAGCTCGCGGAGCTCACGATCGCGATCGGCCTGATGAACGCCTACAACCGGATGGCGATCAGCTTCCGCGCCACCCCGGCCGCGGCCGAGCCGTAGTCACCCAGGAAGCGGAGCAGCCACGATGAAACAAGCCATTCTTGCAGCCGGAGGAGCCATACTGGCCGCCGCTTCGGTTCCTGCCCTCGTGCGCGGGACGACCGAACTCCAGGAGACGGTAACGCCCGTCTTCGAACGCGCGCTTCCGAACGTTCCCGGCAAGTCGCTTGTCGCGGTTGAGGTGCTGTATCCGCCCGGCGCCGCCTCCCCGTCGCACGCACATCCGAAGTCGGCGTTCATTTTCGCCTACGTGCTGTCGGGCGAGATCGTCAGTGCCGTGAACGACGAGCAGCCCCGCCTCTACCGGCCAGGCGAGAGTTGGCACGAGGTGCCGGGCGCGCGCCACCGCGTGTCGCGCAATGCCAGCACGTCAAAGCCGGCAAAGCTGCTCGCGATTTTCGTATTGGATGCCGGCGAACGGCAGCTGGTGTTGCCCGGACCAAACTGAGCCGCCGGGAGCGTCGACGGATGCGGAACTTCTCGCGGAAGGTCTTGGCTAGTTCAGAGCGGATAGCAATTGTTTCGCGGTCTTCAAATCCGCCGTCTCGAATCCTTCCGTAAACCTGGCGTAGACCGGCTCGAGAATTTCTCGCGCATCCGCCGGCCGATCCTGAACCATCCGCAGCCGTGCGAGAGCGCACGCCGCGCGCATCTCCCAGAACAGGGCGCCTTGTTCCCCGGCGACATCGAGCGCCTTGCGGAAGCAGTGCTCCGCCGCGGCTTCAGAGCGACCATCCGCATTCTGAGCGAGGAACCCACCCTTGATGCGATATAGCTCCGGGACAAACGATCGCTCGCCGTCGCGCTCCGCCTTGGCGAGAGCCTGATCGACCGTGACCAGCGCCTCCGGAAGACGCCCCAGACCCGCCATACCCTCGGCGAGTGCGCCGAGCAGCTCGGGATGCCAGATCGCCCATCCCGCCTTTTCAGCGGCGTCGAGCTGCGCGCGCAACAGGGCCGTGCCCTCCGAAAACCTGCCGAGGTTGATCAGCAGCTTTCCTTCCAGGCAACGACCCGAAAGCCGCCAGAACGGCCCATTGCTGCTGGTCGCCACGTCGACCAGCGTGGCGACCGCCCGCTCCGCCGCCTTGAAATCGCCCGTGAGGAGCGCCACGGGACAAACCGCCAAACGAAGGGCTTCGCAGATCGAAAACTTGTAGCCTGTGACCTGCGCCTCCTCGAGGCTTGCCCGCGCCTCGGAGAGCGCCCGATCCGGATAACCCAGCAGCAGCAGCGCTCGCGCCTGCAATGCCCTCGCCAACACGCGCTGATCCAACTGGAGGAAGAACGTGTTGCGCCGATCGCTCGGCTCGCTGCAGTTTTCGATAACGCCGTCGAGCAGCCGCCTGGCCTCGCGCTGACTGCCGCCGTATTGCAGCGTATAGGCGCGGGTCCGATCGAGCATCAATTGGCCGAACGGGTCCTTGATGCGGGCTATGACCTTCGCCAGCCGGTCCACTTGCGCCAGCGCGCTTCGGTTTTCGGACGAGTAGAGGTGGGTGACCCACAGGCACCAGATCGCCCACATTTGGCCGTCGGCATCGTCCAAGCCCTCCGCGATCTCGAACGCGACGGCGAGGAGGTCCCTGATCCTCTTGACCGACCCCATCGTGAAGATTCCGGCCAGCCCGAGCCCCATGCAAAGCTGCATCCGGAGATGTCCATTCACGCTCTGGCCGGCGAGTGCGCGGTCCGCATGTTCGCGACACTCGGCCAGCAGGCCCAGATGCAGCCACACGGGCAGAAACGCTGCCGTGAGCGCCGCACCGATCGCGGCGTCACCCGCAGGCGCGTAGGACCAGTCGAGCGCAGCGCGAACGTTGTCGATCTCGCGGACGCAGCGCGGCATATCCTCGGTCGCGAGCGCGGATTGCGTTCCCGGAACCCGAGGCGTCAGGAGGTCTCGAAAGAACTCCGCATGTCGCCGCGATACGTGCTCACGTTCGCCGCTATCCGTGAGCTTCTCGAGTGCATAGGCGCGGATGGTCTCGAGCAACCGCCAGCGCCCGCTGGGCGCCGACCCGTCGATCGTCACGAGCGACTTCGCGACAAGGTTCGAAATGCCTTCCGCGACAGCCTCGCCATCGTCCCGGCCGTCGCCCATGACCGCGGCGGCGGCGTCGAGCGCGAACCCGGCTGGAAAGATCGCCAGACGCCGCAGCAGACGGCGTTCGGCTTCCGGCAGCAGCTCATGGCTCCAGTCGAGCGTCGCGCGAAGGGTCTGGTGGCGCGGCAATGCCGTGCGCCTGCCGCCGGCGAGCAAGGCGAAGCGGTCACCGAGGCGACCAGCCACTTGCTGGACACCGAGCGTGGCGGCTCGTGCCGCGGCAAACTCTATGGCGAGTGGAATGCCATCGAGACGGCGGCAGATTGCGGCGGCGGCCGGGAGGTCTTCACCCAGCGGCGGAACGCCCGAACCGAGCGATTTGGTTCGCGCGATGAAGAGCTGAACGGCGCTGTGCTCGAGGACGTCCCCCGCCACCTCCTGCTGTTGCGTGGGAACATCGAGCGGCGGCACGTGATAGACGAACTCGCCCTCGATCCGCAGCGCCTCCCGGCTCGTCGTCAGAATGGACGCACTTGGACAGAGGCGGATGACGGTTTCCGCCAATCGGGCCGCTTCGTTGACCACATGTTCGCAGTTATCCAGCACCAATAAGATCTTCTGGCTGCCGATGGCCCGCGCGACCGCCTCCGGCGAAATCTCGTCCTCGCCCAGTTGCAGGCCGAGGACGCTCACCACGGCCGACGGAACCAGGCTGGGGTCGGAGAGGGAAACCAGCTCGACGAACAGGACGTTGCTCTCGAGCGCGGGCAACAGCCTGCGCGCGACCTCGGCGGCCAGGACGGTCTTTCCTATTCCGCCCGGTCCCGTGAGCGTTACGACCCGATAGGCCGACAAAAGCTCCCGCAGGTTCTGCACGGCGGCCTCTCGGCCGATGAGGGCCGACGCCGCGATCGGAACATTCGTTCGAAATGGGCGGTTGGGTGCCGCCGTGAGCTGCGATGCTTCGGGCGATGCGGACGCACTGGCCAGGCGAACGCTCCAGTTGCCGAGCAGGCGATACCCGCGGCCCGACACGGTCTTCAGCATGACGCGATCCCGGCCAAGGGCCTTGCGGATCGCCGAAATGTGAAAGTGGAGCGTGTTCTCCTCGACGACGACGCGCGACCAGACGCGCGCCATCAACTCGTCCTTGGTGACGAGCTCGCCACCCGATTTGACGAGCATCTCGACGACGTCGAACGCGCGCCCTCCGAGGGGGACGGCCGCGCCGCGCGCGCGGACTTCCCGGCGGGCGCAATCGATTTCCCACTCTCCGCATACGTAGATTCGAGGGGATTCCAGCGTCCCACGCGAACTGGATTCCGGAGGGGGATACTGGCGCTGCGGGTTCATCCGATATCGTTCGTCCGGTGAAACCGCT
>CAYZSG010000155.1:0-11064 GCA_964481045.1 uncultured Candidatus Odyssella sp.
AGGTATTCGAGGTTCACCTGGTGGCAGATGCCGGTGCCGGGCGGCACGACGCGGAAATTGTCGAACGCGTCCTGGCCCCAGCGCAGGAACGCATAGCGCTCGCCGTTCCGCTGGTACTCGAGATCGACGTTCTTCGCGAAGGCCTGCGCATTACCGGCGAAATCCACGATGACGGAATGGTCGATGACGAGATCCACCGGCACCAGCGGGTTGATCTTGCGCGGATCGCCGCCCAGCGCCTTCATCGCGTCGCGCATCGCGGCGAGGTCGACGACGGCGGGCACGCCGGTGAAGTCCTGCATCAGCACGCGGGCCGGGCGGAATCCGATCTCGGTCTCGCTCTTCCGGTCCTTCAGCCACGCGGCCATCGCCTTCACGTGCTCGACCGTGACGCTGCGCCCGTCCTCGAAGCGCAGCAGGTTCTCGAGCAGCACCTTCAGCGAGAAGGGCAGGCGCGAGATGTCGCCCAGCGCCTTGGCGGCCGCCTCGAGGCTGAAATACTCGTAGCTCTTCCCGTCGACCGTCAGGGTGCGGCGGGTCTTGAGGCTGTCGTGTCCGGTGGCGCGCATGACGATGAGGCTCCCACACCTCGCGCCGTCCGGCACGGGGCACGCGAGGGTCGCGGCGGGCGGACGGTGCTGATAGAGATTGGCTCAGAAAGCGCCGGCGCAAAGGCCGGGCGCGCCGGGGTTACATCACAACCGGCGCCAAGTCCACAAGCGGGGATGCCGCACACGCCATGACGGGAATGCTGAAAAGATGAGCGAAATCCGCCAAGTGCTCGAATTCTGGCTGGCGCCGGCCAGCCGCCCGCTGTGGTTCAAGAAGGAGCCCGCCTTCGACGAGGAGGTGCGCCGGCGCTTCGAGGCCGTCCACGAGCGCGCGGCCGCGGGGCATTTCGCGCGCTGGCAGGAGACCCCCGAGGGCGCGCTCGCCCTGGTGATCTGCCTCGATCAGTTCCCGCGCAACATGTATCGCAACACGCCGCGCGCCTTCGCCGCCGACGCGAAGGCGCGCCTCGTGGCCGATTGGGCGGTCGATCGCGGCTTCGATCTCCACTTCAAGGACGAGCAGGTGCGCTTCTTCTTCTACCTGCCGTTCGAGCACAGCGAAGACATCGACGATCAGCACCGCTGCGTTGAGCTTGCGCGCACGCGCTGCCCGTCCGATCCCGAAATCTTGCGCTACGCGATCGTGCATCGCGAGCTGATCGAGAAGTACGGGCGCTTTCCGCACCGCAACGCCATTCTCGGCCGCCGCAACACGCCCGAGGAGGAGGAATACCTGATGCAGCCTGGCGCTGGGTTCTAGGCCGCGGTGGCCGCCTCCGCCGCCACGCGCTCGCGCGCGATCGTGCACCAATCGTCGAACAGCGGGCGCAGCACGAGCTCGTCGGCGTGGAACTTGAAGGCGCGGTCGATCGAACGGATCTGCGCGTCGCGCCATTCGGACTGGGTCCACGCCTCGGTGGCGCGGACGAGTTCCGCGGCCTCGGCGGCATTGCCGTAGGGAACGCCCGCGCGGCCGAGGAAGGCAAGATAGGGCTGCACCTTCGGCGCCAGAACGTAGGCGCCGGTGGCCATCGCCTCGACGAGCGAGGCGGGGCCCGCGGCCCGCGGGCGCCGGTTGGGCGCCGCCGACGCGCTGTGTACGCAGATTCCGGCCGAGGCGACCAGGCGCGCGATCTCCGCCCGCGGCGCATCGACGACGATCTCGGCGGGCGAGCCGATCTCTTCGCAATATCCGTGCAGCGCCGCGATCTCGTCCTCGTGCCCGCTCACCGTCGCGACGGCGACAACGACGCGGTGCGCCGGCAAGAGCTTCGCCAGCTCCAGCACGAAGCGGAGTTCGCTCTCGGGCAGGGCGGGCGCCGCGCGCAGCACGAGCCGGCGATCCTTCTGCAGGGCCGGCGCGAACAGCGCGGTATCGAACACCGGCGCGGCACGGCGCAGGCGCGCATCCTGCGGCCCGCCCGCGCCCGGCATCAGATAGGCGCGGACGAGATTCGGCAGCGCGAGCATGCGCGCGATCGCGTCGGGCGCCGTGTCCGTGGCGCGGCCGCGCAGCGTCACCGGCACGCCGGCGACATCGAGCACGGCGCGCTGCTCCTCGAACAGCGCAAGGCCGTGAACGTGCACGACATCGGGGCGGAACGCCGCGATCGCCTCGGCGAGCGGCCTGCGATGCACCGCGCCGTCATGGGCCAGGGCCGCGCCGCCCGGCGAGGCACCGCGCGCGGACGACCAGACGGCGCAAACGGCGCCGAAGCGGCGCATGCAGGCGAGCGCGGCGTGAAGCTGGCTTTCGCTCGCCTGCGGGAATTCGGCCGTTGCGAACAGCACGCGCGGCGGCGTCTCGGGGCGCGGCCACCATTTGCGGCGGATGCGGAACACGTTGTTCTCGAGCGGCCGCGTCGCGGACAGCCGGTCCTTGTCCATGATGCGGTAGCGCGCGCCCATCGCCGGAATGTGCGCCGCCGCGCGCCGCTCCGTGTAGCGCAGCAGAAGATCCCATTCGACCGCGCGGTTCAGCGACTCGTCGAAGCCGCCCAACAGATCGACCGCCCGCCGGCGATGCACGATCACGTTCATGTCGGCAAGATTGTCGCGCAGGATCGCTTCGCGGCTGTAGGGCAGCAGGTAGAAGCGCACGTCGCCGTTCGGCCAGTCATAGGCGATGGCGCCGTAGGCGACATCGAGGTCCGGATCGGCGCGGAACACCTCGACGGCGGCGGCGAGGAAGTGCGGATACCAGAAATTGTCGCTGTCGAGATAGGCGACGATCCCGCCGCGCGCGAGGCGCACGCCGTTGTTCCGCGCCACGCATTCGCCGCGATTCGCCTGGCGCACGAGGCGGATGCGCGGATCGGCGAGCAGCGGGCGAAGCGCGCCGGCGACGTCGTCGGTGCTGCCGTCGTCGACGATGATCAGTTCCCAGTTGCCGAAGGTCTGCGCCAGCACGCTCCTCACCGCGGTGAGCAGGAGTTCCGGGCGGTTGAAGACCGGCATCACGACGCTCACCTCCGGCGCCGCGGCGGCGGCCGCGGGGTCGGGCGCCGCCGCCGCGATGAAGTGCGCGGCGTGCCGGTCGAGTTCGTCGATGAGCATACGCTCGGAGGCGTAGAGCTGCGCGCGCCAGCTATCGGCTTCGGCCTTGAACGCGCCAGCCTGGTCTTTCTGCGCCGCGCTCTCGCGCTTGAGCGCGGCCGTCTCGGCTTTCAGCGACGCGATCTCGGCCTTGAGCGATTCCGTATCGCGCGCCGCCCCGGCGAGGTTCGATTTCAGGCCGTCGCGTTCGCGCTCCGCCGCGGACGCGCGCGCCGCCAGCGCATCGATCTCGCGGCGGGCGGCCGCGAGCTGCTGCCCGAGCGCCGCGATCTCGCCGTCTGCGGCGGAGAGCTGGCCGCGCGCCGCGGCGAGCGCGCCGGCCACGCGGCTCCCGAGCGCCGCGATCTCCGCTGCCGCCCGGCAGATCGCGGCATCGTCCGTGAGGTAGGGGGCCGCGCGCGGCTCGATATCGTCGGCTCCGCCCGCTTTCCGTAAGGCGGGACGGGGTGCCGCCGCCGAGCCCGGTTCGGGCGGCGCCGGCTCATCGCTTTGGCCACGCGCGCGCATGCTGCGAAGCGGGTCCTGCAAGTGCACTCGGCGGATGCCTGCCGCACGAAGCGCGGCGAAGCGTGCGCACTCTAGGCGATGCCCCGGGGCAAGCCAATGCCGCCGCGGTCCGCGCTGTTACGCGCGCGCCGCGGGCAGTGGGTTCGGCAAGGCGAAAGCGCGCCGCTCGGCGGGACACAGGCCGCAGACGGGCTCCTCCTCGCGCGTGAAGAATTCCGCGAGCGCCGCGTCGTTGCAGCCGGGCTCGAGCGGGCGATAGTCGCGCCACGGCGCCCATGTGTAGCCGAGGCCGTGGCGCGCGTCCTGCATCGGCAAATAGGCGAGCAGCGCGCATTTGTAGATCCGGCCGCCGAGGATCTGCGGGCAGATGCGCGCCGGACAAATCTCCCAGCTCCGGCGCGGATTGCCGTCGGTGAAAGGCTGCATCGCCGCGCCCCGTCCGAGATAGCGCCGCGTCCAGTGGCGGAACGATTCGTTGAAGCGGACATCCACGCCGAGGCGGTCGCGCCAATCGCGCGCGAGGGCCAGGATCGGCGCGATGCGCGCGCGATATTCCGGCGAATCGTGGTGGATCGAAAGGTCGATCCAGGCCGGCGCGCACTCGCGCAGCGCCGCGGGCAATTCGGGGTGGCGGTGCAGGAAGAATCCGTTCGTCACGAGGCGGATCGCGCTCGCGGGCCAGAGCCGGCGGGCGAGACGCACGAAGCCGGCGAGGTCGGGATGGATCGTGGGCTCGCCGCCGACGAGCGAGAACTGCGCCGGCAGAATGCGGTCCGCCCACGGCGCCATCCAATGCTCCGCCGCCGCGAGATCGACGGTGCCCTTATGGCCGTGATCCGAATAATGCGCGCAGCTCTCGCAGGCGAGGTTGCAGGCATGCGCCACGTGAATCTCGAGATTTGCTATGCGGCGCAATACGGCGGCTCCTTCGCGTCGCCGCCATCTTAGGGCGGGGCGCCGAGGCGCACCATTGCGCCGCCCGCGGTCTCCGCCTTTAATCCGCGAAAGCGACAAGCCCGCGAAAGGCACCTGGGAGGAACCGTGAACGAAGCGCCGGCTGCGGCAGCCGGGCCCGCCGCGCATGGCGCCAGCGGCACGCCCGAGCGCATGCCCGAGGAGCTCGCCAGCCGGCGGCTCGGGCGCGGCGCGCTCGCGGTCTTCTGTTTCGGAACGCTCGCCGCCGCCGGCCTTTCGATCAATCAGCTCCTCGGCTTCGATTTCTTCGCCGGCATCGTGCTGATCGAAAGCCGCTATCTCTATGTGCTCTCGGCATTCCTGCTGCCGCTCGTGTTCATTGCCTATCCGGCCGGCAAGCGCGCACGGCGCCAAAGCACGCCGTGGTACGACTGGCTGCTGGCCGCGGCCGCGTTCGCGGCGCTGCTGTGGTTTGCGTTTCAGGCGAAGCGCATCCTCGATTCGAGCTGGGAGACCGGCGCGCCGCCGCTCGGAGTCTATGTCGCGGCGCTGGCCTGGCTGCTGATCGTCGAAGCGGTGCGCCGCACCAGCGGCTGGGTGATGACGTTCATCATTGCCGCGATGGCGATGTTTCCGCTGATCACGGGCCATCTGCCCAGCCCGCTGAACGGCATCGGGCGCAGCCTTTCCGACACGCTCTCGAGCCACATCTACGGCGGGGAATCCTCGTTCGGCATTCCGATGAAGGCGTTCGGCGAGATCGTGGTGGGCTTCATCGTGTTCGGCGTGGCGCTCAACCACACCGGCGCCGGCAAGTTCTTCAACGATCTCGCCTTTGCGCTGGTCGGGCGCATGCGCGGCGGCGCGGCGCAGGTGGGCGTCATCTCCAGCATGCTGCAGGGTTCGATCAGCGGCAGCGTGATTTCGAACGTGATCTCCTCGGGCGTCGTCACGATCCCGGCGATGAAGCGCACCGGCTTCCGCGCGGACTACGCGGGCGGGGTGGAAGCGGTGGCCTCCACGGGCGCGGTGCTGATGCCGCCGGTGATGGGCTCGACGGCGTTCGTGATGGCGTCGTTCCTTGGGCTTCCCTACGCCGAGATCGCGCTGGCCGCCGTCGTGCCCGGGCTCCTGTTCTACATCGCCCTCGTCGTACAGGTTGATGCGTATGCGGCGCGTCTCGGCCTCAAGGGGCTTGCGCGCGCCGAGCTGCCGCGGCTCGGCGCGGTGATGAAGGAGGGCTGGATCTTCATTCCGGTCTTCGGCGTCCTCATCTATTTCCTCACGCAGGAGAAGCTCGAGGCGCAGGCGCCGTTCTATGCGACGGCGGCGCTGCTGGTCGTGAACCAGATCGTGCCGCGTCATCGCATGAGCTGGGCCGGCCTCGTCGAATTCGTCGCCGCCACCGGCCGCGCGCTGGCGGAACTCGCCGCGATCCTGCTCGGCGTCGGCTTCATCATCGGCGCGTTCTCGATGACGGGCCTGGCCGGCACGCTCGCGAACGATCTCGTCTACCTGGCGGGCGGCGCGCCGCTGCTGCTGCTCGTCATGGGCGCCGTCACCTCGTTCATCTTCGGCATGGGGATGACGGTCACGGCCTGCTACATCTTCCTCGCGATCGTGCTGGCGCCGCCGCTCGTGAAGGCGGGCATGGATCCGCTCGCGGTGCATCTCTTCATCATGTATTGGGGCATGGTGTCGTTCATCACGCCGCCGGTGGCGCTCGCGACCTTCGCGGCGGCGCCGATCGCCAAAACCTCGGCGATGCGAATCGGCGTGCAGGCGACGAAGCTCGGCACCGGCATCTATCTGGTGCCATTCTTCTTCGTGCTCAATCCCGCGCTGATCCTCAAAGGCGATGCGGCCACGATCGCGATCAGCGTCGCGACCGCCACCGTGGGCCTCGTCGTCGCGGCCGGCGCGTTGCAGGGCTACGCGGCGGGCATCGGCCGCTACCCGGACGGCGTCGCCGGATGGCTCGCGCGCCTTCTCGTCATCGCGGGCGGCTTGTTCCTGGCCGCGCCCACCGAGCGGCTGTTCGGGCTGCCGTTCGCGCTCGATCTCGCCATTGGCGCGGGGTTGGCAATTCTGGGATTATGTCTGCTCTACGCGCTGCTGCGCCAAAACCATAAACCAGGGAGGATTCCATGACCGTGCGCCTATCTGCCGTCGCGTTGCTCGCGGCCATCGCCGTGCCTGCATACGCGCAGAATGCCAAGCTGCCCGATCCGCTCGTCTGGACCGCCTACGATGTGGGCTCGGGCGGCTACAACCAGGCCGTCGCCATCGGCAACGCGATCAAGAACAAGCTGCAAGTGAACCTGCGCGTGCTGCCGGGCAAGAACGACGTCTCGCGCACGGCCCCGTTGCGCGACGGCAAGGTGCCGTTTTCCGCCAACGGCGTCGGCGGCTCCTATCTCGCGCAGGAGGGCGTCTATGAATTCGGCGCGAAAGAATGGGGGCCGCAGCCGGTGCGCGCGCTGCTCATCAACAGCGGCGATGCGCTGCTCACGATCGTCACCGCCAAAGACGCGAACATCAAGACGATGGCGGATCTCAAGGGCAAGCGCGTCGCCTGGGTCGTGGGCGCGCCCTCGCTCAACCAGAATATCACCGCGCTGCTCGCGTTCGCCAACCTCACCTGGGCCGACGTGAAGAAGGTGGAGTTCGGCGGCTTCGGCGCTGCGATGGACGGAATCGTCTCCGACAAGGTGGATGCGGCGTTTTCGTCCACGATCTCGGGCTTCGTCTACAAGCTTGCATCCTCGCCGCGCGGCATCCAGTATCCGGTTATCCCGCATAGTGACAAGGACGGCTGGGCGCGCCTCAAGAAGGTCGCGCCATTCTTCGTTCCCGCCATCGGCAAGGAAGGCGCGGAACTTTCGGCGACGAAAACCGTAGAGAACGCGACCTACCCATACCCCGTATTGATGACGATGAAGGGGGCCGACGCCGATCTCGTCTACAACATGACGAAGGCGATGATCGAGCTCTACGACGAATACAAGGCGGGCGCGCCCGGCAACAATGGCTGGCACATCAGCCGGCAGGTGTTCGACTGGGTGATTCCGTATCACGACGGGGCGATCAAATACTTCAAGGAAAAGGGCCTGTGGAAATCCGAGCACGACGCGCACAATGCCGCGCTCATCAAGCGCCAGGATGTTCTGGCCGCCGCCTGGGCCGACTACAAGAAGGGTGCGCCGGACGACGAGAAGGCGTTCGCGAAGGGCTGGATGAAGGCGCGCGCCGACGCGCTCGCGAAAGCCAACATGGACGTCGTGCAAACCGAGTGGTAGGCGGCGCGCTCGTGCGCCTGGCAGGCGCGGCGGCGCTCGCCGCCGCGTTTGCGGTTTCCGCGGCGCCGGCCGAAGCCGCGTGCACGGTGATTTCGGCCGGGCCGGCCCACGGCAAGAGCTGGGCCGAGCGGCGGCAGGAATTGCTCGCACGCAGCGATGCATCGTCGCCCGGCTCCGCGCAGCTTCTCTACGCGCCCGCGCCGAAAAGTGCGCCGGAATGCGGCCGCGCGGTCGCGAACACCCCGCCGGTGCGCTACCGCATCGGCCTCATCGAGCCCACCTGGCGGCGCTATGGCCACCTGATTGCCGCCGCGGCGCAGCGCCACGGCGTTCCGGCCGAGCTGATCCTCGCCACGATCGTCGACGAATCGGGCGGCAACGCGCGCGCGGTGGCGACCAATCCCGGCTATGTCAGCGATGCCGCCACGCCGGACCGGGTTTCGATCGGCCTCGGCCAGCTCCTGATCTCGACTGCGCATCGGCTCCTGCCCGGACGGAAGATCGACCGCGCCGCGCTGTTCGATCCGGCTCTCTCGATCGATCTCGTCGCCCGCTATCACGCGCGCTTCTACAAAGGTACGGGCTTCGATCCGCAGCTCGTCGCCTCGGCGTATCTATTGGGCCGCGCGCCCGCGCTGCGCGCCGGCCAGCGCTGGGCGCCGCGCAACCAGGCCCATGCCGCGCGCTATTCGGCGGTGGTGAAGGCCAGCGTCGCGCATCTCGCGGCCCAGCCCAAGGCGCCGCCGGTCAGCTTCGCCGCGCTGCTGGACGAGTAGCCCGCCTATGGCGGCGGAGGCTGCCCCGGCCGCAGGCCGCGCCCGAACAGCGCCACGCTGATCGCGCGCGCCACGTACTGCGCCATGCAGCTATAGGCGGTTTCGCTGTTCGCGAACTCGTCCACGGCCGCGCCGGGCTCGGCGCGCTGCGCCTTCTCGATCAGCTCCATCGCCTCGTAGCGGCGCACGATGATGACATTCTCTTCCTGCGCGATGCGCCGCAGCGAAAGGCGGATCGCCTGATAGTGCGAATCGCGCGCCATGCCGCTCACGTATTGCAGGCCCACCAGCACCACGTCCACCTTGTGGTCCTTGAGCCAGCGCACCGTCTCGCGCACCACCGCCTCGACGCGCTCGACCTCGATATAGGAGAGCGCGTCGTTCGTGCCCACCTGCCACAGCACGAGATCGGGCGTGGTCAGCCCCACCTGGACCTTGAGGCGCTGCGCCGCCTGCTCGGCGAGCTCGCCCGAGACGCCGCGGTTGACGATCTCGACCTCGACGTCCTTGGCCGCCGCCTTGATCATCCGCTGCAGCTGCGCCTGATAGCCGCCGCGCACGTTGCCCATGCCGGCCGTGCTCGCAGCGCCGATGGCCAGGATCCGGATCTTGCCTTTCTTCTTCTGGAGCGCCGCGGCGACGTTCGGCAGCGGCGATTCGCTCGCCGTCGCCGCGTTGCCGGGCTGGCACTCGCGCGAGAACGAGGGCACCTGCTGCGCCGCGGCGGGCGGGACCGCCAGCGGAGCCGCGAGCGCGCAGAGCGCCGCTGCCGCTACGCCGCGGGCGTGGCGGCCAAACGCCGAGACTTTTCCCGATCGCGCCATTCCGAGAGCCATGCGGTGAGGGCGAGCAGTGCGATGCCGGCCGCAACCACGGCCGTATCCACCACTATACCACCCTTGTAGATGAAACGTACGATCTGCCCGGCGAGGCTCAGGAGCGAGCCCACGCAGAACACGTTCAGCGAGTTGCGGCCCAGCTTCGCCAGGAATTCGGTCAGCCAGGGAACCGCCCTCTGGATGTAGGGATAGGTGGCCGAGAACAGCACCACCAGCGCCAGGAACTGGATGAGGCGCATCGGCGTCACATAGCTCTTGCTGGCAACGAACAGGAGCACGGGCTTCGGCACTTTGGTGGGGTCGGGCCACCAGCCGTTCCAGATAATGAGTGCGCCGGCGATCACGACAGGCACCGCCGCGATGCGCAGCCAGAAAATGTGGCGGCGCACGAATCCGCCGGCGCCGTCGTCGCCCGCCATCACGAAGCCCAGCACGAACACGGCCTGCCAGGCGATCGGGTTGAAGAACCACTCGCCCGGCACCGGCCAGCTCGGCAGCGTGATCCGGAACACGAGCGCCGCGAGATAGATCGCGAGCGAGAGCGGCAGCAGGAGCCAGGGCGCATAGCGGTGGACGAGCGCGAAGCCCGGCGCCATCGCCATCAGCACCACATAGAGCGGCAGGATGTCGAAATAGCCGAGATGGTGCGTGAGGATCGCGAGGCCGAGATGCGCCGGCACCGGATCGTGGAACACCGCCGCTGCGTTGTGCCATTCGAGCAGCAGCGGGTTCTCGAGCAGCAGCGCGGCTGCCGCAAGCATCGCGATGGCAATCGCGATGATCAGGATCTGCGCGATGTAGATCGTCAGTGCCCGTCCGCCGAGGCGCACGACGAGATAGCCGGCCGAGGCGCGCCCCGGATCCTTGACCAGCATGCGCAGCGACCAGCCGGCCAGGAAGACGAACAGATCCGCCGAATCCGAGATCGAGAAATTCCGGTGCGTCAGCCGCTCGTAGAAGATGCCGGGCACGTGGTTGATGAAGATCGTGACGAGCGCAAAGCCCCGCCAGAAATCGACTGCGTTGGCTTGGCGTGGCATGCGTCCGCTGCGCTCCGTCCCGTGCCGGTGAGATTAACGAACGGGCACGGCAAGTCGAGGCGCGTTTTCCCAGCGGTGCAAGCGGTGGAGGAAGGTGCGCGTTCCGTCAGTCGCCCGGCTTTCCCGCCGCAAAGGCAGCCCTTTGCGCCGCCTCCATCTCCTCGGGCGTCATGTCCTTGATCTTGGTCGCGATCGACCATTCGTGGCCGAACGGATCGCGCACCTTGCCGTAGCGGTCGCCCCAGAACATGTCGGCGAGCGGCATCGCCACGGTGCAGCCGGCGTCCAGCGCGCGCTGGAACGTTTCGTCGGCGTCCTCGACATAGACATGCAGCGTCACCGGCGAGCCGCCGAACGCTTTCGGCCCTTTCGCGCCGAACTCCTCGAACGCGTCGACGAGCATCAGCATCGAATCGCCGAAGCGCATGAGTCCGTGCATCAGCCGCTTGCCGTCGGGCATCGGCGCGCGGCCGAGTTCTTCGGCGCCGAATGCGCGCTTGTAGAAATCCATCGCGTCGGCGGCGCCCTCGACAATGAGGTGCGCGGTCAGCGTCGTGAAGCCCGCCGGAATGCCCTTCTTC
>CAYZSG010000155.1:11164-12475 GCA_964481045.1 uncultured Candidatus Odyssella sp.
CTTGGCCTTCGCTTTCGGACGCGACTTCGCTTTGCTTTTGGCCATGATCGGAATCCTCCGCTACACGGCGGCGCCCGGGGCGGCGACGCCCTCACCGGAGTTAGCGACGGCCGGGCAAACCTGTCGAGGGCGGAGTTTGCGCGGACGGAGCCGGTCGACGGTTACATCCGTGTCGTAAGAGCCACGCCGTCGGTCTTGAAATCTACATAAAGATATAATTATATGCACCAGTAACTTCGGAACCGCTTCCGTCCGGGAGCCGCCATGGAGACATTACTACAAGGCCTGCGCGCCGTCGCGGAGCCCACGCGGCTTCGCATCCTCGGCCTGTGCGCGCACGGCGAGCTGACCGTATCCGATCTGGTGCAAGTTCTCGGCCAGAGCCAGCCGCGCGTCTCGCGCCATCTGCGCCTGCTCGTCGATGCCGGGCTGCTCGAGCGCAACCAGGAAGGCAACTGGGCCTGGTATCGCCTTGCGCAGCGCGGCGCCGCGGCCGATCTCGCGCGCATCGTGGCCGATCTGATTCCGGACCGAGATCCGCTGCTCACGCTCGATCTCGAGCGCTTCGAGCGCGTGAAGGCCGCGCGTGCCGAGCACGCCGCCGAATATTTCCGCCGCAACGCCGGCGATTGGGACCGCGTGCGGGCCATGCACGTCGATAGCGGCGCGATCGATAGCGCGCTCCGGAAGCTCGTGCTCGACTCCGAGGTGAAAGACCTGCTCGACATCGGCACCGGCACCGGCAGCGTGCTGCAGCTCGTCGGCCGCGAGGTCGGCGCGGCCATCGGCATCGATTCGTCGCGCGAGATGCTGCAGGTGGCGCGCGCCAACCTCAACCGCGCCGAGCTCGGCAATTGCCAGGTTCGCCAGGCCGACATGTATCAGCTCCCGTTTCCGGCGGGCAGCTTCGATGCGGTCACGTTGCACATGGTGCTGCATTTCGCCGAGGAACCGGCGCGCGTGCTGGCCGAGGCGGCGCGCGTGCTGCGCCCCGGCGGGCGCATCGTCGTCGTTGATTTCATGCGCCACGCGATGACGGCCTTGGCCGAAGAACACCGCCACCGCTGGCTCGGCTTCCCCGACGTCGAGGTCGAAGGCTGGTTCGCCGCCGCCGGGCTTTCCGCGCAGCCACCGGTGCGCCTCGAAGGCACGCCGCTCACGGTCTGCCTCTGGTCCGCCATACGTCCGGCCAACGATCGCGAAAGCGCGCCCGCGCGCGCGGCGCGAGGGTGAACGCGATGAAGACGACGCCAACGGTCAGCTTCGAATTCTTCCCGCCGCGCGACGATGCCGGCTGGGCGCAGCTCTGGG
>CAYZSG010000156.1:0-12407 GCA_964481045.1 uncultured Candidatus Odyssella sp.
GGCGATGCACGATTGCGACGTGATGATCTGCATCGGCGCGCGCTTCGACGACCGCGTGACCGGCCGCCTCGACGCGTTCTCGCCGAAATCGAAGAAGATCCACGTCGACATCGACCCGTCCTCGATCAACAAGAACGTGCGCGTCGATATCCCGATCGTCGGCGATTGCGGCCTCGTGCTCGAAGACATGCTGAAGGCGTGGAAGGCGCAGAAGGCGCAGCCCGACAAGAAGGCGCTGGCCGATTGGTGGCGCCAGATCGGCGACTGGCGCGCGCGCAACTGCCTCGCCTACAAGCCGTCGAAAGAGATCATCAAGCCGCAATACGCGCTCGAGCGGCTTTATCACCACGTCAAGGACAAGGATTTCTACATCACGACGGAAGTGGGCCAGCACCAGATGTGGGCGGCGCAGTTCCTGAAGTTCGAGAAGCCCAATCGCTGGATGACTTCGGGCGGCCTCGGCACGATGGGCTACGGTCTGCCGGCGGCGATGGGCGTGCAGATCGCGCATCCGGATGCGCTCGTCATCGACGTGGCCGGCGAGGCCTCGATCCTGATGAACATCCAGGAGATGAGCACGATCGCGCAGTATCGCCTGCCGGTGAAAGCGTTCATCCTCAACAACGAATACATGGGCATGGTGCGCCAGTGGCAGGAACTGCTGCACGGCGGGCGCTACGCCGAGAGCTACATGGATTCGCTGCCGGACTTCGTGAAGCTCGCCGAGGCGTTCGGCGCCGTGGGCCTGCGCGCCGAGAAGCCCGGCGACGTCGACGGGCTCATCCACGAGATGATCAAGGTGAAGAGAGCCGTCATCGCCGACGTGCGCGTCGACAAGGCGGAGAACTGCTTCCCGATGATCCCATCCGGCAAGGCGCACTGGGAGATGATCCTCGGCGACGAAGCCGGAAAGCCGGGCGAGCAGAAGGTTTCCGAAGAGGGAATGGTGCTCGTATAGAGGCGTAGGGGCGGGTCCCCGACCCACCCGCATTTGCGCCGAACGGATTCCAGCAGGGAGTGGAGCCTCTCCATCGCGCGCAGCGTGCGTGCCGGTGGAGAGACGGGCGGGTCGGGGACCCGCCCCTACGGGGGCTACGACGACGCGATGAGCAAAGACAGCAAGACCATTCGCCATACCTTCTCGGTGCTGACCGACAACGAGCCCGGCGTCGCCGCGCGCATCATCGGGCTGTTCTCGGGGCGCGGCTACAACATCGACAGCATGACGGTCGCCGAGGTCGATCCCGAGAAAAGCCTTTCGCGCTTCACGATCGTCACCACCGGCACCGAGATGGTGCTGGAGCAGATCCGCCATCAGCTGGAGCGTCTCGTCTCCTCGCGCGCGGTGACGGATCTCACGGCCGAAGGCCCGCATCTGGAGCGCGAATTGGCGCTGATCAAGGTGGCGGGCAAGGACGCCAAGCGCATCGAGGCGCTGCGCCTCGCCGACGTGTTCCGCGCGCGCGTCGTCGACAGCTCGCTCGAGAGCTTCGTGTTCGAGGTGACGGGCTCCACCGAGAAGGTGAACGCCTTCATCAACCTGATGAAAGAGCTCGGCATCGTCGAGATCGCCCGCACCGGCGTCGCGGCGATGAGCCGTGGACCGAACGGAATGTAGGTTCCGCAGCACGGCGCTGCCGGGGCGGAAGGGCGCTGGCGCCACCAACCATGACGTGCGTATGATTCGGGCGGGGAAGCCATCCGGGGGCTGTCATGCACAGGGTGTCGAAGGCGTTCGCGGCGAGCCTGCCGCTGGTGGCCATCGCATTCGCTCCGGCCGGGGCCGAAACGCAGCGCCAGATCCTGAAGACGGCGCTGTGCCACGATCAATCCTGCAAGAAGGGCGCAGCCGCCTACCGGCCGTGGGAGCTGAAGCTCCAGGTGCCGGCGAAGCTCGGTCAATGCACGACCTACCGCACGACGCCGTTCCTCGCGATCGTGCTGACGCGCGACGTGCCCGACACGGCGGAGGCCGATTGTGACGACCTGCCGAAAGAGCGCGCGGCCAAGGCCGGCGAGACGGCACGGCAGAAGGCGGCGGCGCCGTTCCCCGGGCGCGCCGTGTTCGCGCGCATGCTGTGCACCGGCTACGGCGCCAACGTGCAGTACACGGTCGAAGGCGAGAGCGGCATGCTGAAGAACTTCATGGCCGTCCATGCCGGCAACGACCGCGCCGCGGCCGAACGCCTGCTCGCCACGGCGAAGGCGCGCTATCCCAAGGCCGAGATCGCCTCGATGACCGCCTATCTCGAGATCGGCGACGACCGCTGCAAGTAGTGTCGGGCATCACAGATTGGCAGCGGCCTCGGAGCATACTTGCGGCTCGCCGCTTCGCGGATGCCATGCGATTAGCCACTCGCGTCATCGCCGCCTTGATGCTGTTGGCGGCCGCGGTTGCCGCGCCCGCATCCGCCGAACTCGTGCGCATTCCGCTGCGCCCCAATGCCGAGCTGCGAATTGCGATCGAGCTGCCGGCCGGGCCTACGGCCGCCTACGCGCTGCTGTTCGCGGGCGGGCACGGCAAGATCCGGCTCGACGAAACGGGCGAGCCACGCGGGCTGCGCGGCAATTTCCTGATCCGCGCGCGGCGCCATCTGACGGCACGCGGAATCGGCGTCGTCCTCGTCGATGCGCCATCCGACCATCAGGGCGAGGCGGGCCTCTGGCCCTATCGCATGCATCACGACTACGCCGGCGACATGGGGCAGGCAGTGAATCTCGTGAAGCGGCGCTTTGGCCGGCCGGTCTGGCTCGTCGGCACCAGCGCCGGCTCGCTCTCTGTCGCGAACGCCGCGGCGCGGCTTTCGCACGCCAACCGCCCCGACGGCATCGTCTTCACCTCGTCGATGACGCGCCCGCCGCGGCGCCGGCCGCTCAGCGTCTTCGACGTGCACCTCGCGGCCTACACCGGCCCGGCGCTCGTGGTCTCACACGGGCAAGACGGTTGCTTCGCGACTCCGGCCGCCGATGCGCCACGCCTGCTCGCAGCGCTCGCCGCGGCGCATCCGAAGAAGCTCGTCATCGTCACGGGTGGATCGCCGCCGCAGAGCGAGCCCTGCGAGGCTTTTTCTCAGCACGGCTTCCTTGGCATCGAGATGCAAGTGATGAATGCGATCGCCGATTTCATCCTGCAGCCGCAATAGCGGATTGTCGTAGGCGACTACTATTGTGGCCGCTCGAGCATCACCAGCCCTGGAAGGCAAAAGTGTGGGCCAACCGTCCGGGCGCCAGCATAGACATTCCCCTGGCGGTGCAGGGTCACTCGGCCGTCTTGTCGGCCCGCCTCGGCGAAACGAGTTCGTTGAACGACGACAACGTCGCTTTCGATCCGCCACACGCCGATGTCGCGGCCTCGCGCAGAAGGGTTGGCCGGATTGAAATTCGTGCACGTAGAGCCGCTCAGTGTGTGACATGTGAAAACGAGCGAGCCGTCGGCGCGGAATTCGAAGCCGTAACGCGTCTCGTTCCGGTTAGAATCGAGGCGCATGGCGATCAAGCGCGCGCCTGGCAGCAGCGCCTTGAGTTCGGCACCGCCGATCTGGTTGGCGGGTGTGGTGGCAAACGGGGGACGGCCGACCGCGCAGCCGCCCCGGTTCTGTGCCTGCGCGTCGGTCTGCATTGCCAAGATTCCCAAGCCTGCGGTTAGCCCGAGCCCGAATAAACTTCGCGCGAGGATGTGCAAGGCAAAGCCTCCTGCAATCGACGGTAAGATGGTAGCTGCCGTGAAAGCGGGTGTCGAGAACGCGAACGCCGCCGTCGACTCTTCGTGCTCGGCAGGAAGCGCGGCGGAGTACCTCCGCGCAGTGAGCCCGGCCAATTCCTCGCCCAGAACGCAATCCTCAACAGTCTTCTGCGTATCTCCTGGCGAAAAAGATTGTCTGGCCGGCTGTTGCGACGGGCGGCAGTCGCGACTTCGCGGCCCATTGACAGCGGCAACCGAAGCGGTCATTCCTCGGGCCATGTTTACGCTCGCCCTCAGCACCCTGAACGTCCGCGCGCGACGCCGCTCGCCGGGGGCCAGGTGCGCGCGCGCGTAGACGACGTTCCACGACCGCATCCGCCAGCCCCCGCCGCTCCGCGCCGGGGGCTTTTTCGTGTCCGCGCGCGCCGGCTCTGACCTCGAGAGGAGACCAACCATGTCCAAACCCGACACCTCCGCGCTCATGGAGATCACCAGCCGGCCGCCGATCGTCTTCACCGAGGGGCAGGGCTCCTGGCTCACCGATAGCGCGGGCAAGCGCTACCTCGATTTCGTGCAGGGCTGGGCGGTGAACTGTCTCGGCCATTCGCCGAAGCCCATCGTCGAGGCGCTCGCGAAGCAGGCCGCGCGTTTGATCAATTGCAGCCCGGCCTTTTTCAACGGGCCGATGGTGCGCCTCGCGTCGCTGATCGCTGAAACCAGCGGCCTCGAGCAGGTGTTCTTCACCAACAGCGGCGCCGAAGCGAACGAGGGCGCCATCAAGCTCGCGCGCAAATGGGGCGCGATCCACCGCGGCGGTGCGTTCGAGATCGTGACGATGGAGCACGGCTTCCACGGCCGCACGCTCGCCACGATGTCGGCCTCGGGCAAGGCGGGCTGGGACAAGCTCTTCGAGCCCAAGGTGCCGGGCTTCCCGAAAGTACCGCTCAACGATCTCGCCGCGGTCGAGCGCGCGATCGGGCCGAAGACCGCGGCGGTCATGCTCGAGCCGATCCAGGGCGAGGCCGGCGTGTACGAGGCGACGGACGCCTATCTCCGCGATCTGCGTGCGCTCACCGCGAAGAAGGGCATCCTGCTGATCCTCGACGAAATCCAGACCGGGATCGGCCGCACCGGCCGGATGTTCGGCTTCCAGCATGCGGGCGTCACGCCCGACATCATGACGCTCGGCAAGGGACTCGGCGGCGGCGTGCCGCTCGCCGCGCTGGTGGCGAAGCGCGAGGTCATGTGCTTCGCGCATGGCGATCAGGGCGGCACGTTCAACGGCAACCCGCTGATGACCGCCGTCGGCATCGCGGTGATGGAGGAGTTGAGCAAGCCCGGGTTCCTGGCGCAGGTCGCCGACACCGGCGCCTATCTGGCCGATAGCCTCGCGAAGCTCTCGCAGCAGCACGGCGGCGGCGGCGTGCGCGGCCGCGGGCTGCTGCTGGCGCTCGACTTGAAGCGGCCGATCGGGCCCGCACTCGTCGAGCGCGCGCGCGACAAAGGGCTGCTGATCAATGCGCCGCGCCCCGATTGCCTGCGCTTCATGCCGGCGCTGACCGTCAGCAAGGCCGAGATCGATCGGATGATCGCGATCCTCGATGGCGTCATGGCCGAAGTCGGGGCGCCGGCGACGGCGAAGTAGGCCTCGGGCGGACTACTCGGCGGGCGCGGGCACCGGCACGGGCCGGGTCTGCGCTTCGCCGGGGAGCAGCGCGATGAACGCGACGGTGCAGGCCGAAATCGCGGCCATCGCGAGCAGCAGCGTTGTGAAGCCCGAGGCCTTCACGAGCGGCCCGAGCAGCCAGACGGCGAACGAGCTTACGCCAAGGCCGATCGCGAGGCGCAGGCCCGTGACGCGGCTGCGCATGGCGTCGTCGACGTAGCGCACGATCATCGCGTCGATGAACGGAATTGCGCCGAACACGAACGCCATGAAGCCCACCGCGAGCGCCCATAGCGCCCAGCCATCGCTGAACGCCGCCAGCGCGAACAGCGGCACCTGAACGCACGCGATGCCGAGGTAGAGCCGCTTCAGCGGATGCTTGTCGATGAGCCGCCCGACGATCAGCTGGGCGAACGAGCCGACGGCGTAAACCGCGGCGAGCAGCATGCCGAGCGTCGCCGGATCCTCGACGATGCCGCGGAAGCGCTCGCGCAGCAATTCGCCGTTGCCGTTGGTCGTGAAGTTGAAGATCAGGTTGGCGGTCACGGCCGTCGCCGTCATCACCAGCACGATGCGCAGCATCACCGCGCGCGGCAGCGGCGCCTGGGTGCGCGGCCGCTTCGCCGGCGCCATCGCTTCCTTGGGCGTGAGCATCACGAACAGCGCGCCGCACAGCATCGAAATGACGCCGGGCACGACGAACGCCATGCGCCAGCCGAAGAATTTCACGAGCAGGCCGGTGAGCAGCGCGGCCGAGGCGATGCCGAGATTCCCGGCCAGGCCGTTGATGCCGATCGTGAGGCCGGGGCGCAGCGCGTTCTGCACCAGCATCGGAATGCCGACAGGGTGATAGATCGCGGCGAAGATGCCGAGCACGGTGAGGGCCGCCGCCATCTGCCAGGCGTTCTGCGTCGCCGCGACGAGGAACGACGACGCGCCGATGCCGAAGAAGAAGATCACCATCATCGCGCGCCGGCCCCAGAGGTCGCCGAGGCGCCCGGCCGGGATCGAGGCGAGGCCGAACATCGCGAACGCGCCCACCGTGAAGGGCATCAGATCTTCCCAGCGCGCGAGGCCAAAATCGGCGGCGATGGCCGAGACCGCGGTGGCGAAGATCAGCAGGAACAGGTGATCGAGCGCGTGGCCGATATTGAGCAGCAGCGCCAGCGGGCTGGCGTTGCTCATATGCGTCGGGCGGTGTGCGTCGGCGGCCATGGGGCTCGGGAGGGTTGCGGGCGCGGATAGTAGCGAAACAGGCCGTCTATCGCTCGCCATTATTTGGCGATCGCGCATGCAAGCTGTTCATGCGCAAACCGCTGTGCCGAGACATTCCCGCCCCTACGCGGCATGGACTTTCCAGAAGTAATACACGGTCAGCGCCACGGCGAGCGCGAGGATCGACCAGCGCAGCTTCGCCGGATCGAGGCGCTGGGCGAGGCGCGCGCCCCAATAGCCGCCGGGCAACGCGCCGGCCATCATCACCAAGGTCTCGCGCCATGCGACCGCGCCGGCCGCGATGAAGACGGCGACCGAGACGGTGGTCATCACCGTGACGACGAGGTTCTTGAGCGCCACGTTCTTGCGCACGTCCTCGATGCCGGTCATCGCGTGGCCGGCCATGATCATGAAGGCTGCGCCGGCACCAAAATACCCGCCATAGATCGCGATGAGCGTCTCGAGGGCGAGGGCAAGCGCGAGGCCCATGCCGCGCGCGCCGCGCCGGGGCGCCATGCGCTGCGTCGCCGCCACCAGCTTGGCGCCGAACGCGAACAGCAAAGTCGCGAACAGCATCAGCCACGGGATCAGGCCGGTGAAGACGCGCTCCTTGGTGACGAGCAGCAGCCAGGCGCCGGCCAGGCTGCCGAGCGCGGCCACGAGGCAGGCGCGCAGCAGACGCGAGCGCATCTGCATCAGCTCGCGCCGCCCGGCCCAGACGCTCGGGAAGCGCCCGGGATAGAGCGCCACCGCGTTGGAGGCGTTGGCCGTCACCGGCGGCAGGCCCACCTCGAGCATGGCCGGGAACGTGAAAAACGTTCCGCCGCCGGCCAGCGCATTGCCGGCGCCGCCCAGAAGGCCGGCCACGACGAGGAGGGCGATGTCGAATGGGTTCAAGGGCAGGGGTCCGCAAGATCGTCCCGTTCTAGGCCGCGGCCGCAGGCCGGGCCAGCGGCGCGCGCGCATGGGTGCGTCCGTTTGGGGCTAGATGGCGACTCGACAGGCCCCCCCTGTCGTGCCATTTACCCCGCGTCTTCGACCGGCCGCGCCGCCCGTTTGCGGGTCAGTTCCGCATCGCCGCCCGGCCCATCTCATCGCTCGAACGGGGCACCAGGAGGACTCGACCCATGCGCGTTTATTACGACCGCGACGCCGACGTGAATCTGATCAAGGGCAAGAAGATCGTCATCGTCGGCTATGGCAGCCAGGGCCACGCCCATGCCCAGAACCTCAAGGATTCGGGCGTCAAGGACGTGCGCATCGCGCTCCGCCCTGGCTCCGCCACGGTCAAGAAGGCCGAGGCCGCCGGCTTCCAGGTGATGAGCCCGGCCGAGGCCGCCAAATGGGCCGACATCGTCATGGTGCTGACGCCCGACGAGCTGCAGGCCGACATCTACAACACCGACCTCAAGCCCAACATGAAGCAGGGCTCGGCGATCGCCTTCGCGCATGGCTTCAACATCCACTTCGGCCTGATCGAGCCGCGCAAGGACATGGACAGCTTCATGGTGGCGCCGAAGGGTCCCGGCCACACGGTGCGCTCGGAGTATCAGCGCGGCGGCGGCGTGCCGTGCCTGCTGGCGGTGAGCCAGAACGCCTCGGGCAACGCGATGGAGATCGGGCTCTCCTATGCCTCGGCCATCGGCGGCGGCCGCGCCGGCGTGATCGAGACGAACTTCCGCGAGGAGTGCGAAACCGATCTCTTCGGCGAGCAGGTCGTGCTCTGCGGCGGCCTCGTCGAGCTGATCAAGGCCGGCTACGAGACCCTGGTCGAGGCCGGCTACGCGCCCGAGATGGCCTATTTCGAGTGCCTGCACGAGGTGAAGCTGATCGTCGACCTCATCTATGAGGGCGGCATCGCGAACATGAACTACTCGATTTCGAACACGGCCGAATACGGCGAGTACACGCGCGGGCCGCGCGTCGTGACCGACGAGACGCGCGCCGAGATGAAGCGCATCCTCGCCGACATCCAGCAGGGCCGCTTCGCGCGCGACTGGGTGCTCGAGAACCGCGCCGGTCAGACCAGCTTCAAGGCCATGCGCCGCTCCTGCGCCGAGCACCCGATCGAGCAGGTTGGCGAGAAGCTCCGCGCTATGATGCCGTGGATCGCCAAGAACCGGCTGGTGGATAAGGCCAAGAACTAGGCACCACAGACGCGATTGTTCCGCCGGGCCGCCTGGCGTAGAATCGCCAGGCGACTTTGGGAGGGCCTTCGCCCATGGTACCGGGCGTGATCGAATTTGTCCTCGCGGCCATCGGCGCGCTGGTGTTCGGCACCCTCGCCGAATACTTCATCCATCGCGCGATGCATTGGGGCATCCTGCATCCCGAGGGCCACCGGCATCACCACGAGATGAACGAGGCGCGCACGTTCCTGCGCGACTTCATCGACTATGGCAGCGGCGCCGCGGCGCTCGGCTGGCTCGGCTTCCTGGTCTCGTGGAACAGCGGCTTCGGCTGGGCGTTCGGCGCGCTCGTCTATGCGGCGCTCGCCTCCTATTCGCATCAGATCCAGCACGCGAACGCCGATCTCGTCTTCTGGATGAGGCGGCCGGTGCACCGCCTGCACCACAATCTCGACATGCGCGAAAAGAACTTCGGCGTCCTCGTCGACTGGTGGGACCGGCTGTTCGGCACCTACAGCCCGATCGAATACATGCGCGACGCAAGGCCTCGGCGCGCGCGCGACTTCCTCGCCATTCCGTGGCGCTAGCGGCCCTAATTTTTCATATTGCGGCGCAGCGTGCCGTTACTTTGAAAGACTTGGGGAAAATGAAGAAAATTCCGCCCCAAAATCGCTCAAATCATTGAAAGTTAATCAGCGTTCGGTTATCTGTATTCAAGAACGCGGCGCAGTAATGCTAATGCATTGATTCAGCCGCGATTCGACCCGAAGAGCGGGGAAAACGTGAGCGTGCAGCGCGGCAAGATGCGGAACTTCAACGCCGGTGCGAAAAGCGCCGGTGCCGCCGCGCGTGCCCATGCCGCGTCGCGCGACCTCGCGCTTGCCGGCGGACTCCTTCGACTTATTCGCCCCTGAATGCGACCGACGCGCGGACCCGATCCCGCGCTCGATCATTCAGGGGACGAAGCCGCCCATCGAAGGACGATCCGTTTTGTGCAAGGAACATGACTATGACCGCATCGCGCGACTCGAACCGCGTCATCATCTTCGACACCACGCTGCGTGACGGCGAGCAATCGCCGGGCGCGGCGATGAACATGGACGAGAAGATCCGCATCGCCCAGGCGCTCGACGACATGGGCGTCGACGTGATCGAAGCCGGCTTCCCGATTTCGTCCCAAGGCGATTTCGAGGCCGTCAAGGCCATCGCCGGCCTCGTCAAGAACGCGCAGGTCGCCGGCCTTTCCCGCGCCGCCGACCGCGACATCGACCGCAACTGGGAAGCGCTGCAGCACGCGAAGCGGCCGCGCATCCACACCTTCCTCTCCACCAGCCCGCTGCACATGAAGTACAAGCTGCAGATGGGCCCCAACGCGGTGCTCGAGGCGGTCGGCCGCTCGGTCCAGCGCGCGCGCAATCTCTGCGAAGACGTCGAGTGGTCGGCGGAAGACGGCAGCCGCACCGAGGCGGACTTCCTCTGCCGCTGCGTCGAGAGCGCCATCCATCACGGCGCGCGCACGATCAACATCCCCGACACGGTCGGGTACGCGATCCCCGACGAGTACGCGGACCTCATCAAGATGCTGATCAACCGCGTGCCGAACATCGACAAGGCCGTGATCTCGGTCCATTGCCACAACGATCTGGGGCTCGCGGTCGCCAACTCGCTCGCCGCGGTGAAGGCGGGCGCGCGGCAGGTTGAGTGCACGATCAACGGCTTGGGCGAGCGCGCCGGAAACGCGGCGCTCGAAGAGATCGTGATGGCGCTCCGGACGCGCCAGAACTCGCTGCCTTACAAGACGGGCGTCAAGACCGAGCACATCACGAAGGTTTCGCGCCTGGTCTCGACGATCACCGGCTTCCCGGTGCAGCCCAACAAAGCCATCGTGGGCGCCAACGCGTTCGCGCACGAGTCCGGCATCCACCAGGACGGCGTGCTGAAGCACGCGGCGACCTACGAGATCATGACGCCCGAGAGCGTCGGCCTCACCAAGTCGAACATCGTGCTGGGCAAGCTCTCGGGCCGCCACGCGTTCAAGGACAAGCTCTCGCAATTGGGCTTCGAGCCCGACGATGCGGAGCTCAACGAGGCGTTCAAGCGCTTCAAGGATCTCGCCGACAAGAAGCGCGAGATTTTCGACGAGGACATCGTGGCCCTCATCGACGATTCGCGCAGCATCGGCAGCCAGCGCATCAAGTTCGTCTCGCTGCAGGTCGTCGCCGGCTCGAAGGGTCCGCAGCTCGCCGATCTCGAATTGGAGATCGACGGCAAGATCGAGAACGTGCAGGCCCGCGGCAAAGGCCCGGTTGACGCGATCTTCAACGCGATCCAGAAGCTCGTGCCGCATACCGCCGTGCTGCAGCTCTATCAGGTGCATGCCGTCACCGGCGGCACCGATGCGCAGGCCGAGGTGACGGTCCGGCTCGAGGAAGAGGGCAAGACGGTCAACGGGCAGGGCGCCGACGCCGACACGCTCGTCGCGTCGTGCCGCGCCTATGTGCATGCTCTTAACAAACTGCTGGTAAAACGGGAAAAGCGAGAGCCGCCGGCGATGTCGGCGTCCGCGCGCTGAAGGCAAAGTTAACTATGTATCCACCAATGAATCTTAGGAATAGGTCGTAACACTGAGAGACGGGTCGATGCGGTGGCACTAAAATGCCGCCGCCTCGCTCGAACATCGTGACTTCGGGCGGCATGGAACTTCCGCCCGCGCAACGCCAAGGGGGCGAAGTATGCTGACTGGTTTTCTCGGCCTGCTGTCGAGCGACATCTCGATCGATCTCGGGACGGCGAACACGCTGGTCTACGTGAAGGGCCGGGGAATCGTCTTGAACGAGCCGTCGGTCGTCGTCTTGAAGGAAGTTCAGGGCCGACGACAAGTCATCGCCGTCGGCGACGAGGCCAAGCTGATGCTCGGCCGCACGCCCGGCAACATCCACGCCATCCGGCCGCTGCGCGACGGCGTGATCGCCGACTTCGAGGTGGCGGAAGAGATGATCAAGCATTTCATCCGCAAGGTTCACAACCGGCGCAGCTTCGCCGCACCCCAGATCATCGTCTGCGTGCCCTCGGGCTCCACGCCCGTCGAGCGGCGCGCGATCCACGACAGCTGCGCCTCGGCCGGTGCCCGCAAAGTGTACCTGGTCGAAGAGCCGATGGCGGCCGCGATCGGCGCCGGGCTTCCGGTGACGGAGCCGACCGGCTCGATGGTCGTCGACATCGGCGGCGGCACCACCGAAGTGGCGGTGCTCTCGCTGGGCGGCATCGTCTATTCGCGCTCGGTGCGCGTCGGCGGCGACAAGATGGACGAGGCGATCATCGCCTACATCCGCCGGAACCATAACGTGCTGATCGGCGAGTCCACGGCGGAGCGGATCAAGAAGGAGATCGGCTCGGCCTGCGTGCCCGCGGACGGCGAGGGGGCGCTGATGGAGATCAAGGGCCGCGACCTCATGAACGGCGTGCCCAAGGAGATCGTGATCAGCGAGCGCCAGATCGCCGAGAGCCTGGCCGAGCCGGTCAGCGCCATCATCGAGGCGGTCAAGGTGGCGCTGGAGCAGACGCCGCCGGAGCTCGCCGCCGACATCGTCGACAAGGGCATCGTGCTGACCGGCGGCGGCGCGCTGCTCGGCAATCTCGACTTCGTGCTGAGGCACGCGACCGGCCTGCCGGTCTCGATCGCCGACGAGCCGCTCTCCTGCGTCGCGCTCGGCAC
>CAYZSG010000157.1:0-12388 GCA_964481045.1 uncultured Candidatus Odyssella sp.
GTCGCCGTACGGCCCCTCGTCGCCGAACTCGTCGAGCGAGACATGGCCCTCGAGCACGATCTCCGCCTCGGCCGGCACCTTGAGCGGCACCGTCGCGCAATCGACGAGCTCCGCTTTCTTGCCGCGCAGCAGGCCCGCGAACTGATACTCGCTCATCGTGTCGGGTACCGGCGTCACCGCGGCCAGGATCGTCGCGGGATCGCAGCCGATCACGGCGGCAGCCGGAAATGGCTCCGGCGGCTGCGCGGCCTTCCAGCGCGCATGATGCTGTGCGCCGCCGCGGTGGCGCAGCCAGCGCATCAGGGTCGTGTCCTTGCCCGTCACCTGCAGGCGATAGATGCCGAGATTGAAATCGTCGGCGCGATCCTCGCGCGGCTTCGGCCCTTGCGTCACGACGAGCGGCCAGGTGATCAGCGGCGCCGGCTCGCCGGGCCAGCAGGTCTGGATCGGCAAGGCGCCAAGGTTGATGTCGGCACCCTTCAGCACGAGCTCCTGGCAGGGCGCGCGCGACACCGTCTTGGGCTTCATCGCGAGAACGGTCTTGAGCAGCGAGGGCCCCATCGCGAGCGCCTCGCGCAAGCTCGCCGGCGGCTCCGGCTGGCGCAGGAACGCCAAGGTCTCGCCGAGCTGGCGCAATTCGCCGGGCTTCTTGCCCATGCCGCGCGCGACGCGGGCGACCGTGCCGAACAGGTTGGCGAGCACGGGAATCGGCGAGCGCGTTCCATCCGCGCGCGTCACGTTCTCGAACAGAACGGCCGGCCCCTTTCCGGCGAGCAGCCGCGTCTGGATCTCGGTCATTTCGAGATGCGGCGAAACCGGCGCCGTCACGCGCACGAGCTCGCCGTCGCGCTCGAGATCGCCGATGAAATCGCGGAGAGAAGCGTAGGGCATGGCGCCTATCGGGGATGCCACCGCAGTGTTAGCATTCCCGCGCGCAATCCGGCAGGGGAGCCCGCAGCATGAAAATCGCCGCCCTCATCTTCGACAAGATCACGGTGCTCGACATCGTCGGCCCGATCGAGGTGATGAGCTGGGTGCCGGGCGCCGAGATCGTGTGGGTCGGCAAGCAGAAGGGCCCGATCCGCGCCGCGCCGACGGGCCTCGCGCTCACGGTCGAGAAAAGCATCGACGAGGTGAGCGAGGCGGACATCCTCATCGTGCCGGGCGGCCCCGGCGT
This sequence comes from uncultured Candidatus Odyssella sp., assembly GCA_964481045.1. Lineage (GTDB taxonomy): Bacteria > Pseudomonadota > Alphaproteobacteria > Bin65 > Bin65 > SBBV01. The sequence goes on from CAYZSG010000157.1 coordinate 1,178, forward strand.
GCGGCTGCTGCTGAAGGACGAGCCGGTGCTCGACTGGGTGCGGAAGATCCACGCGCGCACGCAGTGGACGACGTCGGTCTGCACCGGCTCGCTGCTGCTCGGCGCGGCCGGCCTGCTCAAGGGCCTCGACGCGACGACGCACTGGAACTCGACGGCGGTGCTCGAATCGTTCGGCGCCCGATATCGCGAGCAGCGCGTGATCCCGCAGGGGAAGATCGTCACCTCGGCCGGCGTTTCCTCGGGCATCGACATGGCGCTGTGGCTCGTCGGCCAGATCGCCGGCGACGCGGCGGCGCAGGAGGCGCAGCTCTGCATCGAGTACGACCCGCAGCCGCCCTACGATGCGGGCGCGCCCTCCAAGGCCGGCGCCGCCATCGTCGAGAAGGCCCGCGCCACGGTGAAAGACATCGTCGCCAAGACCCTCGCCGGCGCGTAGGCGGACGAAGCAAAGGAAAGCGAACAGGAGCCGGGGAGCCGGGGAGGAAAAGACCTGCGCGCTCTGCGCGCATACCTGTTTCTCCCCGGCTCCTGTTCCCTTGTCTTTCCTTTCAACGAAAAGGGCGGGCACCTTGCGGCACCCGCCCGGTTTTCGGCCGAAGCCCGGCGCTCAGTTGAAGTTGATGAGCTTCCGGAACTGCGTCGTCTGGTGCTTCATCATGTTGAGGTGCACGCGGAAGTTCTTGGCGGGATCCGCGCCGGTGCCGCCGAACATCACGTCCATCGAGATGCGCGCGGCCTGTCCCGAATCCGTCTGCGCGGTGTAGGCGCGGACGTAGCGGTTCTCGGCGTTGAACTTGTTCATCGTGAACGTCGAGACGGGCTGCGAGACGGTGTAGCCCGAGAAGAACTGGAGGCTCAGGCACGAGCGCTGCTCGAGATCGCCCTGCTTCGCGCAGCCGTAGAAGAAGACGGCCCATTTGAAGTTGTCGATCGTCGTGGAGACGCGCGGGTCGCCGTCGCTGGCGGCGCTCACTTCGGCCTGATAGCCCATCGCGCGCAGCTCGCGGGCGACGATGGCGGCCGTCACGCGGTCGCCGGCGCCGGGCGTGGAGGGCGGCGTGGGCTCGTCGCCGGTCGAGGGCGTGGGCGTCGACGGCGCCGAGCCGGCGGCATAAGTGCAAGAGCAGTCGACATAGCCGTTCGTGAACGGCACGCGCCAGAGCAGGCTGGCGCCCTCGACGCGCACGTCGCGCACGTTCCAGTCGGCATCCGCACAGTAGCGCTGGCTGGGCAGCGAGAGTGGGCGCGTCGCCGTGATGAACTTGTTCGAGCCGGGCCGGCAGAGGTTGTTCGGCGTCTTCTTGACGGCCGACAGATCGGTGCCGGGCGTGGCGGGCGGCGTTCCAGGCGTGGCGGCAGGCGGCGTTCCGGGCTGGGCCGGCGTCGGATTGATGCCCTCGGCGTGGGCGATGCCGGCCATGGCGGCGAACAGGGACGCCGCGATAAGGGTCGCGGCGGCGCGGGACGGCGCGAACGTGATGTGCATGAAAGTCTCCGGGTTATCGGGCGGGCACATAATATCCGGCGCGGGCCGGTTGCGCCAAGGGCGCGCACCGTATACGCGGTTCGCGCCGGCACTATGAACTGGATCACAGACACGCTGCGTGCGCCATGAACCGCTTCCCGCGCGAGTTTGCCGATCTTTTGAGCCGCCGCGGCCGGCGCCTTCTCGAGGGGCGCGATCCGGTGGCCGCCGGCGCGCTCGGCCGGACGCACTTCGTGGCGCTCGCTGGCGCGGTGGATGCGGCCAAGGCGCGCGCGGCGCGCGGCCTGCTCGAGGCGGCGCTGGCGCCGCATCTCGCGGCACTCGAGCGCGGCATTCCGCCCGAATCGATCACCGGGCAGACGCGCAATCACCAGGAGCGGCTGATCAAGACCGTGCGCGTGCGCACCGCCTATCTCGAGCGGCGCGGCTCGCGCGCGTGGCAAGCGGCCGAGCGCATCGGCCTCGTCGCGATGACCGGCAGCGAGACCTGGCGCCGCTTCGCCGAGATGCTCGCCGGCCGCGCGCTCGACCGGCGTAGCGGGCGGCAGGTGCTGTGCTACGGCCCCGGCGACTATGCCGGCCCGCACACCGATCACCATCCCGAGGACGCGCGGGCGCGCGACGGCTATGTCGACATGCATCTCACCTTGTCGGGACCGGGCGTCGCGCATCAATGGCTCGTCTATGCCGAGGGCGGGCATTTCCGTCATGTGCTCGACGTGAACACCGCGGCCGGCATCACCGCCTACCGGCTGCCGTTCTGGCACTACACGACGCCGCTCGTGGCGAAGCTCGGGCGCGAGCGCATGGCGCATCGCTGGGTCGTGCTCGGCACGTTCCGCTACGCGGCGGCATAGGAGGATCGCGATGCTCGAAGTTTCGGATCGCTGGCGCGCGGCGTTTCCCGGCGCGCATGTGGGCGTGCTCGCGCTGCGCGGCGCCGTCAATCCCGAGCGTGATCCGGCGCTGGATGAGCGCAAGGCCGCGCTCGTCGATCGGCTGCGGGCGCGCTTCGCGGGGCAGGATCGGCGCGCGATCGAGCAGCTTCCCGCGATCCAGGCCTACAACGCGTATCTGAAGCCGTTCAAGAAGAGTTACCACGTGCAGTTCCAGCTCGAATCGGTGGCGCTCAAGGGCAAGGCGATTCCGAGCGTGGCCGCGCTCGTCGAGTGCATGTTCATGGCCGAGCTCGAAGACGGGCTGCTCACCGCCGGCCACGATCTCGACGCGCTGGCGCTGCCGCTGCGCCTCGACGTTTCGCAGGGCGACGAGACCTACACGCTGATGCGCGACGCGCCGCAGCTGCTCAAGCCCGGCGACATGTGCATCGCCGATGGCCAGGGCGTCGTCTCCAGCATCGTCTACGGGCCTGACCGGCGCACGCGCATCCTGCCCGCGACGCGCAACGTGGTGTTCACGGTCTATGCGCCCGCCGGCATCGGCGCCGAGGCGGTGCGCGCGCATCTCGAGACGATCCGCGGACATGTCGCCGCCTTCGCGCCGGCGGTGTCGGTGACGCACGAAGAGGTCTGCGCGGCGTCTTGACGGCAAGGCACGCGCCTTGCATGAACGCGCGCGGCGGCAGCGAGGCGGGGCCATGGAGCGCTACTGGGTCGTCGGCGGCGAGTACGAAACCACCGATTTCACGCGCATCGCGGGCGGCAAGGCCGAGGAGCGCCACGGCCCGTATGCGGATTTCGGCACCGCGCGCGCACGGTGGGCATCGCTGTCGATGGCCACGGTCGACAACGCGCATATGCGCTATCGCATCGAGCGCGAGGATGCGCGCGAATATTGGGTCGTCGGCGGCCACTATGCCGATACCGGCTTTACGCGCATCGCCGGCGGCCGCGGCGAGGAGCGCCTCGGCCCTTTCAAGAGCGAGCGCGAAGCGCTCGACGTCTGGCGCGCCAAGGCGTTCGAAACAGTCGACGACGCGCTCGCGCGCTATCACATCGAGCGCGTATGACGCCGCCCGCTCGCGCCGCGGCGATGGTCACGCCGCACGCCGCCATGGATCCGCTCGAACGCGCGCTCTCCTATCCCTACGAGGCGCCGGCGCACTCCTATCTCTTCCGCGACGGCGAGGCTGTGGCGGCCGCGATCGGCGCGCGCGAGCGGGAAGGCCGCATCCCGGTGCTGGCCTGCGGCTCCAACCGCGCGCCTGCGCAGCTCAAGCGCAAATTCGCCGGCATGGTAGGAGCGGTGATCGCGGCCGAGCGCGTATTCCTCGCCGATTTCGATTCGGTCTATGCCGCGCATATTTCGGGATACGGAGCGATCGCGGCCACCCTGCAGCATTCTCCCGGCACGCGTGTCGAGCTGTTCATCACCTGGCTGCCCGAGGCGCTGATGGGGCGCATGCACGCCACCGAAGGCCGCGGCGCCTTCTACGACTACGTGCGGCTCGACGGCCTCGCGCTCGAGAGCGAAGGCGGCGATCGCTTCGGCCACGCCTATGCCTATGCGTTCCGCGGCGGCTGTCTCAATCTCGGCGGATCGCCGGCGGCCCTTGCCGCGGTGCCGGCCGAACGCCGGCGCTTCCGGGCGCTCACCGAGGCCGAGGTTCAGGCGGCGGCTCAGGCAAAGCTCGGCGAGGGTGGCCCGCTCGAAGCGTTCGTGCTCGCCGCGGTGCACGACCAGGCCGTGCGCCTCGCGCGCGAAGCGCAACTCTGCGGCGATGCCCTGCCGTTCTCTTGGGCAAACACCTCCGTCATCGCCGACGGCAACGCCTAGCCCGCGATGCTTTCACAGGGTTAAGAATTTCTGCAAAGTGGGCGGCGGGGATCGTGCGTTCGGGGGAGGGAGCCGTGCGTATTCTGTTTGCCGAGGCCGAATACCCGTACATGCACGGGAGCTTCCTGGAGACGGCGGTGCGCGCCGCCGCATCCGCCGGGATCGAGGCTCACGTCTGGAGTTCGGATGCGAAGAGCAGCTTTCCGCATCCGCTCGTCGCGCAACTGCATACCAACGAGCCGATCTCGGCCTGCATCGACCGCGTGCGGCCCGACATCGTGCACACGCACTATCTCGACCTTGCATCGCGCCTGGCGCCCGAGATTGCGTCGCGCGGCGTGCCCTACACGGTGCGCCTGCACGGCTGCGAATACCGGCCGGAACTTCTCAACCGCATGGCCGCCGATCCGGCCTTCGCGCGCATCTTCATCTATCCGCACTACGCCGAAGACGTGGAGCCCGCGAACCGCGCGAAGGTCTCGATCCTGCCCACGATGTACAATCCGGAATTCTACGGCCTCGGCTGGGGCCGTCGGCGCGACACCGATCCCAAGCTCGTCCTGCGCGCCGTCGCGGGCAGCAACCGGAAGAACATTCCGTACTTCCTCGAAACGGCCGCGCTGTGCCCCGGCTACCGCTTCGTCCTCGTCATGGGAGACGCCTATCGCTTCAACCGGCCGCCGATCGACGAGATGATCGCGCTCAATGCGCGCATGGGGAATCCGGCGGAGATCCGCGTGAACCTCGATTGGCCGGCGATGGCGGACCTCATGCGCCGCGCCGCGATCTACATGTACACGCCGCCCAATCACCCCGCGGGCATGTCGATTTCCGTCGCCGAATCGATGGCCTGCGGCTGCCTGGTGCTGGCGCCCGACATCCGCGGGATGCGCGCCTATCTCGGCGAATCGGGCGGCCGCGTCTACCAGACTCCGGCCGAGGCGGCCGAGATCGTCCGCGCGACGGCGTCATGGAGCGCGGGCGAGTGGCGCGCGGTTTCGCGCCGCGCCTCGGCCTACGCCGCGCGACACTATTCGATGAGCGTGGTGGCGCCGCGCCTCGTCGCGGAGTGGCGGCGCGTGCTCGAGGAGCGCGCGCCCGTGCCGCTCCCCGTGCGCGGCTGGTGGCGGAGGCTCGGCGGCCGCGCGAAGGCCGCGGCATAGATCACGCCGCTGAGCGTTGCACTCGCCACAAGCAATCGAGCGGCCGCAGAACCGGCGCCATGCCAACACCGTTCTCGGGCGGAAGCTCGTGGCGATATGGCGCGAGGCCATCGACGAGGCGCGCCCGCGCGTGCCGGGCGTATTCCGTCGCTTGGCGCGAAAATTGGCCGGCGCGCCCGCCGCGCGCGGTTAGGGGCGATGACGCGCCATGCTGAGTGTTCTCCTCGCCACGCGCAATCGCGCCCCGGTCCTGCGCCGGACCCTCGAATCGCTCGCGCGTCTCGCGCCGCCGGAAGAGGGATGGCATCTCGTCGTCGTCGACAACGCCAGCACCGATGCCACGCCCAGCGTGCTCGATGAGTTTCGGCGCCGCCTGCCGCTGACCTGCATCCGTGAGCCGCAGCCGGGCAAGAGCGCCGCGCTCAACGCGGCGATCCCGGCGCTCCGCGGCGAACTCGTCATCCTCCTCGACGACGACATCGTCCCCGAGCCCGATTGGCTGCTGCGCCATGCCGCCGTCGCGGCCGCCCAGCCGGATTTCGCCGTGTTCGGCGGCCGCATTGCGCCGCTCTGGGAGGCTGAGCCGCCGCGCTGGGTGCTGGAGCGGGTCGATCTCGCGCTCTGCTACGGCGTGCACGGCGAGATGCCCGAGGGCCCGTGCCTGTTCTTCCTCGTCTTCGGCGGGAACATGTCGGTGCGCGCGAGCGTGTTCGCGCAAGGCCTGCGTTTCGACGCCGCGTTCGGCCCGAACGGCACGCGACGCTACGCGATCGGCAATGAAACGGCGTTCGTGAAGCGCGCGGAAAGCGCCGGATTCCGCCCTTGGCATTGCCGCGGCGCGCTGGCGCGGCATTTCGTGCCGAAGGCACACATGAGCGAGCGATGGGTGCGCAACCGCGCGCGCAATTTCGGGCGCAGCCAGTATCTGGTGGACGGCCCCGCGATCCGCGAATTGCGCGGCGGCTCGAATGCCGAGACGGCGCGGCGCCTCCGCGGCGCGATGGCCGAGACGCGCCGGCGGATGTGGCGCGCGCTGCTGGCCGGCGACGGCAAGGCGCGCTTCGCGGCGCGCTACCGCCTCAGCTTCCTCGCCGGCCTCGCCGAAGAGCACGCCGCCGCGATGCGGCCGCCATCCGCGCGCGGCTAATCCTGGAGCGCCTTCAGCCGTTCGATGCGCAGCGACGTGGCGGGGTGCGTCGACATCAGCGCGCCGGCGCTTTCCTTGAATCGCTTCAGCGGGTTCACGATGAACACGTGCTGCACGGCCTGATTGACCGTGAGCTTCTCCTTGCACCTGTCGATTTTCGCGAGCGCGGCGGCGAGGCCGTCGGGCGATCCCGCGAGATAGGCGCCGGCGGCGTCGGCGCCGTATTCGCGCTGGCGCGAGATCGCCATCTGCACGAGCCGCGCGAGAAGCGGCGCCAGCACGGCGGTGAGGATGAGCACGGCGATCGCGACGAGCGCCGCCGCGCCCCCGCCGCCGTCTTTCTTGCTGCTGCCCGATGAGCGCGTGCTCTTCACCTCGGCGCCGACGCGCGCGGTGACGCCGGCGATCTCGCGCAGGATGATGATGAGGCCGAGGCACAGCGCGACCACGTCGGCATAGACGATGTCGCGATTGCAGATGTGGCCGATCTCGTGGCCGAGCACGCCCTCGAGCTCGTGCGGCTCGAGCGCATCCAGCAGGCCGCGGGTGACGCCCACGGTGGCGTGGAACTCGTCGCGCCCGGCCGCGAACGCGTTCATCGCCGGGCTGTCGATGACGACGAGGCGCGGCTTCACGATGCCCGCCGCCTTGGCCACGCGCGCGGCGGCCTCGTGCAGCTTCGGCTCCTCGCTCTCGGAAACTTCGCGCGCGCCGAGGATGCGCGCCATCACGACGTCGCCGACCATGAGCGCGCGGATCGTCATCGCCGCGCCGATCAGGCCCGTCAGCAGCGCCGCCGCGATGCCCCAGTTGGACACGGCGAACAGGCCGGGCTCTTTCCCGGCGGGCGCCATGTCGTTCGAGAGATAAACGTCGATGGCCCAGCCGATCGCATAGGCCAGCGCCCCGCCCACCAGCGTCAGCGCCACGCAGAGCAGCATCGAATTGATCCAGTTCCACCAGATCGCCGACGCCACTTTGTGGCGGGCGGTCTCGGCGCGGCGCTTGGGCTTGGCGGCAGTCTCGCTCATCGGAGGGCGGATCGGAGTTGTGCGGCGGTGCAATCCTAGTCCCGCTTATCCTGACGATCCGTGACCGCGATCACAACGGCGCGCTCACGCCCGCGGCAGCATCCGCCACACCGAGGCATTGCGCAGATCGCTGTCTTCGATCTCGATCGTGGTTTCGACGGCGTAGCGGGCGACGAATTCGAGCCCCTCGGTCGGGAAGTAGGTGCGCTGGGGATCGCCGATCAGCACGAGCGCCCGGTCCGCCACGGATCGCAGCCAATCCACGACCCGCCCGGCCATCGGCTCCTCGTAGCAGACGTCGCCGGCGATCACGACCTGCCAGCCGGGATCGATGTGCCCGACCAGATCGGCGCCGGCGATCTCCACCGTCACGTCATTGGCCGCGGCATTCAGCGCGATCGCGGTGCGGCCGAAAGCGTCGATCTCGGCGGCGACCACGTGGGCGGCTCCAGCCATGGCGGCAGCGATGGCACCGAGGCCCGAGCCGGAGCCGAAATCGAGCACGGTCTTGCCTGCCACCGTCTCGGGATGATCGAGCAGATAGCGCGCCAGGGCCTGCCCGCCCGCCCAGGCGAACGCCCAATAGGGCGGCGGCAGGCCAAGCACGGCCAGATCGGGCTCGGTCGCGCGCCACAGCGGAACGAGCGCGTCGGCCTGATAGAGACCGATCTCGGGCACCAGTCGCGGCGCGAACAAGCGCGTGTTCGTGCGGATGAAGGCCGCGCGATCCGCGATGGGAGTTGCCGGTGCCGTCACCGGGCTAAGAGATCGGCAAAGAGGCCGGCGACGAGGATCCAGCCGAAATAGCGGTTCGATTTGAACTTCACGAGGCAGTCGGCGGCATCGTCGAGGCTGACGTCGGCCACCTGCCACGCGAGCTGCACGGTGCCGAGCGCCAGCGCGGCGTAAAAGGGCCAGCCGAGCCCGTCGGCGATCCCGGCCGCGGCGAACAGCGCCACCGCCGCGGCGTAGAAGCCCGCCAGCCACGGCCGCGTGGCGGCGCCGAGTTTGAGGGCCGTCGATTTCACGCCGACCAGAATGTCGTCCTCCTTGTCCTGGTGCGCGTAGATCGTGTCGTAGCCGAGCGTCCAGGCGATGCCGCCGATGTAGAGCAGCGCCGGCGCCCAGCCGAGCGAGCCCGCCACCGCCGCCCAGCCGAGCAAGGCGCCCCAGTTGAACGCGAGCCCGAGTACGAATTGCGGCCAATAGGTGATCCGCTTCATCAGCGGATAGGTGAAGACGAGCAGCAGCGAGGCGGCGCCGAGCGCCACGGCATACCAGTTGAGCTGGAGCAGGATCGCGAGGCCGACTCCGAGCAGCGCGAGCATGAAGACGATCGCCTGCCGCACGCTCACCTGGCCGCTCGGGATTGGCCGTGTGCGCGTGCGCTCCACCTTGGCGTCGAAATCGCGGTCGACGATATCATTGTAGGTGCAGCCGGCGCCGCGCATGACCATCGCGCCCACCCCGAACAGCACGTAGAGCCAGCCGAGGTAAAGCCAGTCGCGCGCCGTTGCCGGTGCCGCCTCGAGCGCGAAGACGAGGCTCCACCAGCACGGCCACAGCAGCAGCCAGGTGCCGATCGGCCGGTCGAGGCGCATCAGCTTGGCATAGGGGCGCAGCGCCCGCGGCAGCAGGCGGTCGACCCAGCCTTGCGCCGGCATGTCGGTGCCGGCGATCAAACCATGCGTGTTCCGGGCGGCTTCGGCCATGCGCTAAGGTTAGACCCATGAAGCGGGCGGACCAAAGCGGCGAATTGCACAGCGGGCGGCGCGAAGCCGCCGTGCAGGTGGGCGTGCGCCTCTATGTCGAAGGCGCGCTTGCGGCCGGCGGCGACGTACCCCTCGATCCGGCGCAGGCTCACTATCTCCGCAACGTCATGCGGCGCGGCCCCGGCGATGTGGTGCGCGTCTTCAACGGCCGCGACGGCGAATGGCGCGCCGCCATCGCCGTGCTGGGGAAAGGGAAGGGCGCACTCGCGGTGGAAGCGCAAACGCGCCCGCAGGCGCCCGAGCCCGATCTCTGGCTGCTGGCGGCGCCGATCAAGCGCACGGCGATCGACTTCGTCGCGGCCAAGGCGACAGAGCTCGGCGCCTCGGCGATTCAGCCCGTCTTCACGCGCCGCACGGCGGTCACGCGAGTCAACGCCGACCGGATGCGTGCCAACGTGATTGAAGCCGCGGAGCAATGCGAGCGGCTCACCGTGCCCGAGGTGCGCGAAGCGGCTCCGCTCGCGAAGCTGCTCGAGGCGTGGCCGAAAGGCCGGCGCATCCTGTTCGCCGATGAAACACGCGACGGCCTTCCCATCGCCGAAGCGCTCGCCGCCGAACGCGCGAAGATGCCCGAACCCTGGGCCATCCTGATCGGCCCCGAAGGCGGCTTCGCCCCCGAAGAGCTCGCGCGCATCCGCAGCGTGCCCGGCGTCGTGCCCGTCTCGCTCGGCGCGCGCCTATTACGCGCCGACACCGCAGCACTCGCGGCCCTCGCGGTGTGGCAGGCGGTGATGTCAGGCAAGCTCCAGGAACTCGGCAGGCTGGACGATCCTTAGTCCGGGGACGCCGTGATGGTCCGCCAATGAAAGCAGGTCTTTGTCACCCGTGATCAAGTACGCGGCGCCAACCGTTTCGGCGAGATCGAGAAACATGTCGTCGTCGGGGTCGCGCGAGCGTGTCTGAAACACGGCTCGCACGAAGAATTCGACGCGCTGCACCAGCGAATCCAGGAATGGCTCGATGTCCTCGGTCGCCAGCGCTCTTCGAAACTTGCTGCTGTACAACTTTGTCTGCAGCTCGGAGATCGCCTCTTCGCTCGACACGACGATGCAGCGATCAAACGCCCTATCCATTGCCTTCCGCGAAGTTCCGGAAGGAGACAAGAGCGCACTGATGTAGACGCTCGTGTCGATCACGACCCGCAATGTGGCGGCCACGTCAATCGCGCAGATTGCGCGGCAATTCTTTCAGAAGTTCTTCGCGCAAACCGCTCTTCTCGATTTTCTTCGAGATTCGAGTCATGGCTTTCTTGAGCCGCCGCGCGGCCGCCGGCGACGTGTCCGCGGGTTTGACCAGACGATACTTCGGTTGCGGCTTTCGCTTGATCGGTGCATTCATGGCCAGCCTCTCGCCTGAAGATAAGCCGTCTACCGACGAAAGAAAACCGTCTCTACCTGGAGCCCTTCGCCCTGGGATGCGCCTCGTCGTAGACGTCGAGCAGCTTCTTCGCGTCCACGGCCGTATAGCGCTGCGTGGTGGAGAGCGACGCGTGGCCGAGCAGCTCCTGGATCGTGCGGAGGTCGCCGCCGCCGGCGAGCAGGTGCGTGGCGAAGGAGTGGCGCAATGCGTGCGGCGTCGCGGTTTCGGGCAGGTTGAGCAGCGGCCGCAGCTTCTGAATCAGCCCCTGCACGATGCGCGGATGCAGCGGCCCGCCGCGCACGCCGACGAACAGCGCCGCCTCGGTGTTCAGCGCGTGCGGACACGCTTCGATGTAGGCCGAGACCGCCTCGCGCACCGCCGGCAGCACCGGCACCATGCGCTGCTTCCGGCCCTTGCCGGTGATCATCATCGTGTCGCCGGCTGGCGCCTCGCCGCGCGTCAGCGACAGCGCCTCGGCGATGCGCAGGCCGCAGCCATAGAGCAGCATCAGCACGGC
>CAYZSG010000158.1:0-12375 GCA_964481045.1 uncultured Candidatus Odyssella sp.
ACCAGACGAACAGCGGCATCCGGTGGAGAGTCATCCCCGGCGCGCGCATGTTGAAGATCGTGGTGATGAAGTTGATGGCGCCCAGGATCGACGAGGCGCCGGCGATGTGCAGCGAGAAGATCGCCATGTCGACCGCGGCGCCCTCGTGGCCGGTGAAGCCCAAATTGGCGCCGGTGGAGGACAGCGGCGGATAGACGGTCCAGCCGGTGCCGGCGCCGCCGCCGATGAGCGCCGAGAGCAGCAGCAGCGCGAAGGACGGGATCAGCAGCCAGAAGCTGATGTTGTTCATGCGCGGGAACGCCATGTCGGGCGCTCCGATCATGATCGGCACGATCCAGTTGCCGAAGCCGCCGATCATCGCCGGCATGACCATGAAGAACACCATGATCAGGCCGTGCGCGGTGACGAGCACGTTGAAGAAGTGATGGTCCTGGATGAACTGCGTGCCCGGCGCCTGCAGCTCCATGCGAAACCAGATGGAGAAGGCCGTGCCGATGATCCCCGCCATGACGGCGAAGATCAGGTACATCGTGCCGATGTCCTTGTGGTTCGTGGAATAGGCGAAGCGGCGCCAGCCCGTTGGGTTGGCATGGTGCCCGTGATCGTGGGCGTGCGCCTCGTGCGCCGCGCGGGCGTGTCCGTGATCGGCGGCCGGGGCTTGCGTGGGGGTGGGGGTCGGGCTCATCGCCGTTACCTTTCGGTCAAATTGCTCGAGAGAGCCGCTACTTCGCGGCCGGCGCTTCGGCGCGCTTCGGTTCCTCGACCTTGTCGAACTTCTTCTTCGCGTCCTCGAGCCACTTCTCGTACTCGTCGCGCGGCACCGCCTTGACCGCGATCGGCATGAAGCCGTGGTCTTTGCCGCAGAGCTCCGAGCACTGGCCGTAGTACCAGCCGGGCTTCTTCGCGTAGATCCAGGTTTCGTTGATGCGGAACGGGTTTGCATCCACCTTGGCGCCCATCGAGGGCATCGCGAAGGAGTGGATCACGTCCATGCCCTGCACGAGCACGCGGATCTGCGTTCCGACCGGGATCACGATCGGGTTGTCCACGTCGAGCAGGCGCACCGGCTTCCGGCCGTTGGCCTGTTCGAAGTCGGCGCAGCTCTTCTTGTCCTGAGCGTCGACGCCGCCGCGGCAGGCGAGGCGGCTTTCGAACACGAAGCGGGCGCCGCTCATCTTGTCGGCCGGCTTGCCGTCCTTCATCACCGGCTTGCCCTGCGCGTCCACCTCGTAGGAGGCCTCGTAGATATAGGACCAGTACCACTGGTGCCCGCGCGCCTTGATCGTGACGGTCGCCTCCGTCGCCTTGTCCGAGTAGTAGAGCAGGCGGAACGACGGCACCGCGATCACGACCAGGATCAGGATCGGAACGACGGTCCACACCACTTCGATCAGCGTGTTGTGCGTCGTCTTCGACGGCGTGGGGTTGGCGCGCGCGTTGTAGCGCACGATCACCCACAGCAGCAGTATCAGCACGAAGACCGAGACGCCGAAGATGATCCAGATCAGAAGCGTGTGGAAGCTGTGGATGCGATCCATCAGCGGCGACGCCGCCTCCTGGAAATTGAGCTGCCACTCGCGCGGCTGATCCGCCAGCGCCTGCCCGGCCCACGCCCCCAAGAAGAGAACAAAGGCGGCCATGATCGCCGCCGCTTTCCTGATCGCCATTCCCGCTACCCTGCCCGGCTCGTGCCGCGGAAAACGCCCCGCGCGCCGCCTCGATCGGCGGCCGCGGCAGCGCCTGTAAACGCTTGAAATTTCCGGAGACGCTACGCCGTTTCCCGGTTCCGGCGTGGATTATCGCCATGGCCCCTGCCCACGCCAGCATCACCACTTGCGACGGACTGTCGCATAAATTCGTACACGGACAAACTCTTGCGTGGGGCACGCGGTAGACGCTGCGGATAACGGGGTCTAGAAGGCGAAATCGCGCCGCGGGGGAGCCGTCGATGACGCACGAAGAAGACCAGCCGCCGGAGATCCGGGCGCTCGACGGCAAGGGCGGGGGCAAGCTGCTCGCCTGGGATCAGGCCGTGTGCGATCAGCTACCCGAAGGCATGTTCTGGCTGCATCTCGACTGGGATACGCCGCTGGCGCATCAGCTTCTCGTCGAGACCTTCGGCGTCGACCCGGTCGTGGCCGAAGCCCTCGTCGAGGAGGACACGCGGCCGCGCAGCCTGGCGGCCGGGACGGACGAGATGGTGATCCTGCGCGGCGTGAACCTGACGCCCGGCGCCGAGCCTGAGGACATGATCTCGCTGCGCATGCTCGTGAACGAGCGGCGCGTCATCACCCTCACCCGCCGCGCGCTGCGCTCGATCGCGGAGATGAAGCAGGACATCGACGGCGGCCAGGGCCCCATGTCGATGGCCGACTTCATGGCCACGCTGATCGAGAAGATGGTGGGGCGCGTGGCGCCGGTGCTGGCCCAGCTCGAGGACGCCATCGACGAGGAGGAGGACGATCTCGTCGAAGGCAAGCTGAGCCACGTGGAATCGACGCTGGTGGGCGTGCGCGGGCGCATCATCAAGCTGCGCCGCTATCTCGCGCCGCAGCGCGAGGCGCTGGTGCGGCTCAGCCACGAGAAGCTCGCCTGGGTTCCGGCCGAGGAGCGCGCGCGCCTCGCCGAGACGGCCAACCAGCTCACGCGCAACATCGAAGACCTCGACGAGTTCCGCGAGCGCGCGCAGGTGATCCAGGAAGAGATCGGCCTTTATTACAATCGACGGCTCACGCGCAGCACGTTCGTGATCACGCTGGCGGCGAGCGTTCTCGTGCCGCTGAACCTCGTTGCCGGCTTGTTCGGCATGAATGTCGGGGGTATCCCCGGCAAAGACAGTCCTTTCGCGTTCTGGGTGATCGCCGCGCTCTTTATCGCGCTCGGCGTCTTCGTCTATCTCTGGGGCCGGCGCCGCATCGATTGACGCCGCGCCCACCGGCGCCCCCAGGCGAGGAAATCCATGCCCGTCACCATTTGGCACAATCCGCGCTGCAGCACGTCGCGCCGCGTGCTCGAGATGATCCGCAACAAGGGGATCGAGCCGCATGTCGTCGAGTATCTGAAGACGCCGCCGACGGCCAAAGAGATCAAGGCCGTCCTCGCCAAGCTCAAGATCGGTGCGCGCGATCTGCTGCGCAAGAAAGAGCCCGACTACAAGAAGCAGGGGCTCGACGACGAGAAGGTCTCGGAGGCCGCGCTGATCCGAGCGATGACCGACAATCCGGTGTTAATCGAACGGCCCGTGGTGCTGGCCGGGCGACGCGCCGTGCTCGCGCGCCCGCCCGAGCGCGTTTTCGAGGTGATCTAGCCCGACGGCCCTTCCGCGCTCACGAGGTCGGGCTCGGGATGCGACTTCACGGTGTTGCCGCGCCGGCGCACGAGTTCGTCGCCCGTTTCCGCGCCGCCGTTCTCGACCTTGGCCGGCGAGCCGTTTTCGATCGAGCGGTAGATCGCCTCGATGACGCGGATGTCGGCGAGGCCCTCCGCGCCGTCCGGGAACGGGTCGCGGCCCTGCTTGATGGCGTCGGAAAACGCGAGCAGCAGCGGCGCGAACTGATCGCGGTTGCCGTAGCGCCGCTTCAAGGGCTTCGCGTCGCCCGCGCGCTCGATGATGAGGCGTTTCTCGCCCACCATCTCGAAGGCCTGCTCGACCTTGAGTGATCCCTCGCTGCCCCAGACCTGTAGCTGCGAGGCATCGTGCATGCCGAAGCTGGCCACGAACTGGGCAATGCGCTCGCCCCGGAAGCGCATCGTGACCGCGGCCATCTCCTCGACTTCGCGGAAGCGCCGATCGTCGGGGCGCGCGGCCTCGGCGTGGACCGCGAGCGGCGCGGCGCCGAAAATCTGGCGCGCGGCGTTGATGCAATAGATGCCGAGATCGAAGACCGGGCCGCCGCCGAGCTCGCGCTTCGTGCGGATGTTGCCCTCTTTCACCTGCATCGAGAATTCGGCCTTCATGTAGCGCGGCGCGCCGATGCGGCCGCCGCGCACGGCCTCGATGGCGGCGAGATTGGCCGGCTCGAAATGGAGGCGATAGGCGGTCATCAGCTTCGCGCCGCCGCGCCGCGCCGCCTCGACCAACTCTTCGCCATCGGCCGAGGAGACGGTGAGGGGCTTGTCGCACAGCACATGGATGCCGCGCTCGGCCGCGCGGATCGCGAAATCCTTGTGCAGCGTGTTGGGCAGGCCGATATAGACCGCGTCGATCTCGCCCGAGCCGATGAGCTCTCCGTAGCGCTCGTAAGTCCAGCGCGACGTCACGCCGTATTTCGCGCCGAGCTCTTGGAGCTTCTCATCATCGCCGGAGACAAGCGCCACGAGTTCGCTGTTCCGCCGCGCGCCGGCGAAGGCGGGCAGCATCGCGACCTGGCTGATGTAGCCGAGCCCGACCACGGCGTAGCGGATCTTGCCTTTCCGCTTCATGTGCCCGCCCCGAATGACCGCATGCGCGCTCAGTAGCCCTGATGCGGCGCGAAGAAGCAGCGCATCTTCGCCGAAGTGCGGCAGATCCAGTAGTGCTGGTCTTCCGAGCGCTGCACCTCGTTGTAGGGCACTTTCACGCCGTGCGAAGGGACGTTGTAGCCGTCGCGCTCCTGCTCGACGTCGTTCGCGCCGAGCTTGAAGCAATCATCCTTGCCGCAGCAGTGATCGCCGTTCGAATTGCGATAGCCGCCTTTGTTGATCCAATCGAAGTCGCCATGGGCGGCGGCGGGCGCTACGGAGGCAAACGCCAGGCCGAGCGCGAGTGCGAGAGGCCGGAGCATCGGGGTATCCTCGTATCGGGTTCCGCGATGCAAACGGCGTATCCTTGGGCGCGGTTCCTCAACTTTCCGAGAGGCGGCATGAAGAGGCGCGCGAACCGCCGGCCCCGCGCCGCGTTGACACTGCGATTGTCAGAATGACAAGTGTGCGCCCGCCGCGCGACGGCGGCATGAGAGGCGATGCGATGGGGCGCGACTACAGCCGGACGGAAGCGGGCGCCGCGCTCATGCGCGTGATCGCCGCGACCCTGAGGGCCAGCTTCAAGCTGCGCGCGCTGGGAAGGCGCACCGGCTTCGTCAGCGCGCGCGGCGGCGTGTGGGGATTGCTGCGATCACTGAAGGACGGCGGGCCGCAGACCGTGCCCGCGCTGGCGCGCGCCCGGCCCGTGAGCCGGCAGCACATCCAGATGCTCGCCGATTCCATGGCCGCGGACGGCCTTGTGGCGTTCAAGGCGAACCCCGCGCACCGGCGATCGCACCTCGTCGCGATCACGCCCAAGGGCGAGCGGCTGCTCGAAGACCTGACGAAGCGCCTCGCGGCGATCAGCGACGATCTCGCCGCGGGCATGGACGCCAAGAAGCTCGCGGCGAGCGCCGAGCTGCTCGCAATGCTCAGCGCGAAACTCGACGCGGCGCTGGGCGAAGACGGCGAGGAGCCGGAGACTCCGCGGCGGCGGACGCGCTCCCCGAAATCGTAGCGGCGCGCCCTCTTCTCAATACGTCGCGCGGCCGCCGGAGATGTCGAAGGTCGAGCCGGTGGTGAACGAGCAATCCTCGCTCGAGAGCCACGCCACCATCGCCGCAATCTCCTGCACCTCGACGAAGCGGTTCATCGGGATCTTCGAGAGCATGTAGTCGATGTGCTGCTGCGTGATCTGCTTGAAGATGTCGGTGCGCGCCGCCGCGGGCGTGATGCAGTTGACGAGCACGCCGCTCGTGGCGAGCTCCTTGCCGAGCGATTTCGTGAGCGCGATCACGCCGGCCTTGGCGGCGCTGTAGTGCGAGGCGTTCGGGTTGCCTTCCTTGCCCGCGATCGAGGCCACGTTCACGATGCGCCCGTATTTGTTCTTGAGCATGTGGCCGGACGCGATCTTGCACCCGATGAAGACGCCGATCAGGTCGATCTCGACGACCTGGCGGAACTCCTCGGCCGGGCATTCCCACACCTTGAAGTTACGCCCCGCGATGCCGGCATTGTTGACCATGATGTCGACCTTGCCGAACTGCTTCGCCGCGGCATCGAACGCGCGCTGCATCGAGGCCTCGTCGGTGACGTCGGCCGTCTGCGTCGCGACCGAGCCTTTCTTGCCGAGCGCGGCCGCGGCCTCGTCGAGCGCCGCTTTGTCGCGGTCGAGCAGCGTGACCTTGGCGCCTGATTCGAGAAAGCGCTCGGCGATCGCGTAACCGATGCCGCGCGCGCCGCCGGTGACGATGCCGGCGCGGCCGGCGAGATCGATCTTGTTCATGACGTTTCCTTGTTGTGGCTCAGATCATGATGCCGCCGTCGACGACGAAGGCCTGTCCCGTCGCGAACACGGCTTCGTCGGAGGCGAGATAGACGAGAAGCGGCGCGATGTCGTCCACGGTTCCGAGCCTGCCCATCGGCTGGCGCGCGACAAAGTCCTTCTTCGCCTGTACCGGATCGGCGAATGCATTGATCCGGCCCTGCAGCGAGGGCGTGTCGACCGTGCCCGGCGCGATCGCGTTGCAGCGAATCCCCTGTTTCACGTAGTCGGCGGCGATCGCCTTCGTGAGCCCGATCACGCCGGCTTTCGTCGTGCCATAGACGAAACGGTTCGGGATGCCTTTCAAGCTTCCCGCCACCGACGCGACGTTGATGATCGAGCCCTTCTTGCGCGCGAGCATCGCCGGGAGCGCCGCGCGGATCGTGAGATACATCGAGCGAAGATTGAGAATCATGCTGAATTCCCAATCCTTGTCCGAGCACTCGAGGATCGTGCCGTGATGCACGAAGCCGGCGCAGTTCAGCAGCACGTCCAGCGGACCAGCTTCGCGAATCGCGCGCTCGACGGCGGCCGCGTCGGTGACGTCGAGCACGCGCGTGGTGATGCCTTCGCCGGCGAGCGGTTTTAGCGCGCCCTCGTTGATGTCGGTGGCGATCACCGTGGCGCCTTCGCGGGCAAAGGCGAGCGCCGCCGCGCGCCCGATGCCCTGCCCCGCCGCGGTCACGAACGCGGACTTGCCCGCGAGCCGGCCTGCCATGTCTCCTCCCAACTCTTGCGTACGTCTTTTTTCGGTCCGCCCTCGCGGCACGCGCCGCGCATTGGTCAGACCATTTGACCGTGTCACTCTAGGGCGCTAGGGTTCCGGCAAGCAAGACGACAAAAAGATTCTTGCACGAGGGAGGACGGGCGTTTGCCCCTTCAGCCGATCGAGACACGGCGGCTGTATCGCCACATCGCCGACCAAGTGGCAGGCCTGATCGCGCGCGGCGAGTTCCCGCCGGGGTCGCGGCTGCCCACGGAGCGTGAGCTCGCGCAGCTTCTCGGCGTTTCGCGCCCGTCGGTGCGCGAAGGCCTCATCGCACTTGAAGTCGAAGGTCTGGTCGACGTGCGCGTCGGCTCCGGCATCTACGTGCGCCGCGCGCGCGCCGGCACGGCGAGCGCCGACGTTCTCGGCGACAGCCCGGGCCCGTTCGAGCTGATCCGCGCGCGCCGGCTGATCGAAAGCGAAGTGGCCGAGCTCGCCGCGCGGGCCGCGCGCGCGAGCGACATCGCCGGCATCGGCGAGGCCGTGCGCCTGATGAGGACCGACATCCACGGCGGCGACGTCTACGAGACCAACGACCGCCTGTTCCACGTGCGCATCGCCGAGGCGACGCGCAATTCCGTCCTTGTCTCGGTCGTGAACATGCTCTGGGACCTGCGCGAGTCGCCGGTTTACGCGAGCTTGATGCGTCATGCGGTGACGGATGCCGTGCGCGAGCGCTCGATCGCGGACCACGAACGCATCTGCAAGGCGTTGACGGCGCGCGACCCGGCCGCTGCGCGCCTCGCGATGCAGAAGCACATCGACCGCGTGACCCGCGAATACGAACGCGATTGGCCGCTGGTCGCCTCCGAAATGAACGGCCGCGTCAACGGTCACGCCGCGCGGCCGCGGCCGGCCAAGCGCCGCCGCACGGCACGGAGCTGACACGATGGCCTCGGTCGAGATCCGCGACGTGAAGAAGGCCTTCGGCTCGCATGCCGTGATCCACGGCGTCAGCGTCGGCATCGACGACGGCGAGTTCGTCGTGCTCGTCGGGCCCTCGGGTTGCGGCAAGTCCACGCTGCTCCGCATGATCGCGGGACTCGAGAACATCACCGCCGGCGAGATCCGCATCGGCAACCGCGTCGTCAACCAGTTGCCGCCCAAGGCGCGCGACGTGGCGATGGTGTTCCAGAACTACGCGCTCTATCCGCACATGACGGTGGCCGCGAACATGGGCTTCTCGATGAAGCTGCGCGGCACGGCCAAGGCCGAGATCGACAAGCGCGTGGCGCGCGCGGCGGAGATCCTCGGCCTCACGCCGCTGCTCGGGCGCTTCCCGCGCCAGCTATCGGGCGGGCAGCGGCAGCGCGTGGCGATGGGCCGCGCGATCGTGCGCGATCCGCAGGTGTTCCTGTTCGACGAGCCGCTCTCGAACCTCGACGCGAAGCTGCGCGTGGCGATGCGCACCGAGATCAAGGCGCTGCACCAGCGGCTCAAGACGACGACCGTCTATGTCACGCACGACCAGATCGAGGCCATGACGATGGCCGACAAGATCGTGGTGATGCACGACGGCATCGTGGAGCAGATCGGCGAACCGCTCGATCTCTACGACCGGCCGGCCAACCTGTTCGTGGCCGGCTTCATCGGCTCGCCGGCGATGAACTTCATGAAGGGCCGGCTCGAGAGCGGGCGCTTCGTGGGCGACGGCGGCGCGACGGTGCCGGTGGCCAACGGCATGGCGGCGAAGGCCGGGCGCGCGACGCTGGGCTTCCGCCCCGAGCACATCGCGGTGGCCGAGGACGGCATCGAGTCGCGCGTCGTCGTCATCGAGCCGACCGGTTCGGAGACGCAGGTCGTCGTCGAGAGCGGCGGCCAGGAGTTCGTGTGCGTGTTCCGCGAGCGCATCGCGGCGCAGCCGGGCGAGCTGCTGCGCATTCGGCCCAATCCGCAGCTCGTGCATTTGTTCGACGAGACCAGCGGCCAGCGCCTGAACTGAAGCGAAGGGCGGAGCCGCCCCTGGAGCGGAGGCTCGCCGCCTCCGATGGACGAAGACGGACGAGACCAAAACAGGAGCGCCGGTCAGCGGCTCTCCATACAACAGGAGGAAGCCCTATGAAGCACGTCAATCGCCGTTCACTGCTGAAGGGAGCCGCGGCGGCCAGCGCCGTCGGCGCGATGTCGCAAGCCGGACTGCTGGAGTTCGCCACGGCCTGGGCGCAGGCCGCGCCGTGGAAACCCGAAAAGGGCGCCAAACTCACGATCCTGCGCTGGAAGCGCTTCATCCAGGCGGAAGAAGACGCGTTCATGGTGCTCGTCGCGGCCTTCACGAAGGCGACCGGCGTGCCGGTTACGGTGCTCAACGAATCGCTCGACGACGTGCAGCCCAAGGCTTCCGTTGCCGCGAATACGGGCCAGGGTCCGGACCTGTTCTGGGGCCTCTACTCGCTGCCGCACCTTTTCCCGAACAAGGTCATCGACGTCTCCGACGTCGCCAACTATCTCGGCAAGAAGTATGGCGGCTGGGTGCCCAGCGCCGAGACCTACGGCAAGTCGGGCGGCAAGTGGATTGCACTGCCCGTGGCCTACAACGGCAACCTCATCAACTACCGCCAGAGCATGATCGAGGCGGCCGGCCACAAGGAGATGCCGAAGGACACGGCCGGATTCCTCGACCTCATGAAGGGCCTCAAAGCCAAGAACACGCCGGGGGGATTCGCGCTCGGCCGCGCCTCGGGCGACGGCAATGCGTGGGTGCATTGGTGCCTGTGGGCCTTCGGCGGCAACGTCGTCGACGCCAAGGACAAGGTGATCATCAACTCGCCCGAGACGGCGAAGGCGCTCGAATACGCGCAGCAGCTCTACGCGAACTTCGTGCCCGGCACCGCTTCGTGGAACGACAGCTTCAACAACAAGGCGTTCCTTTCGGGCGAGGTGTCGCTCACCAACAACGGCGTCTCGATCTATGCCGCGGCCAAGGCGGGCGCCGACAAGGAACCGAAGCTGAAGGAGATCGCCGCCGACATGAACCACTCGCTGTGGCCGATCGGTCCGGTGGGCAAGCCGACGGAGTTCCACATCGCCTATCCGATGATGGTCATGCGGTACTCGAAATTCCCGCAGGCGGCGAAGTCGTTCATGGCGTTCACGCTCGAGGCGGAGAATTTCGACAAGTGGCTGATCTCCGCGGTCGCGTATCTCACGCACCCGCTGAACCACTACGACAAGAACCCTGTCTGGTCCTCGGATCCCAAGCTCACCGTGGCGCGCGATTGCGCGAAGCGCACGCTCACGGCGGGCGGGCTCGGCTCGGTGGGCGAGAAGGCCGCGTCGGCGCTTGCCGACTTCCTCGTGCTCGACATGTTCGCCTCGGTCTGCACCGGGCGGACGACGGTCAAGGAGGCGATCTCGGTCGCCGAGCGGCAGGCCAGGCGCATCTACCGCTGATGCGCTGAACGGAACGACGCCGGCGCGGCCCTTCGCGCCGGCGCTTCCCCCGACTGGACGGGACCTGCCCGATGCCCGAAGCCGTCATCCGCGAGCCGAGCCCCGCAATCAAGGCGCCGTCGGCGTGGTCGCGCCTGATGGTGAACCGCGACTGGCTCGGCTTCTGGTTCATGGTGCCGGCCGCCGCGTTCCTCTTTCTCTTCCTCGCCTATCCGCTGGCGCTCGGCATCGCCTATTCGTTCACCGACGCCAAGATCGGCCAGGGCATCGGCTCGGCCAATTTCATCGGCATCGAGAACTACCAGTGGCTGATCGGCGAGTTCAGCTGCAAATGGGAATGGGCGGCGTTCGCGCAGCGCGTCTTCGCGGGCGATTGGGGCGCGCTGGGCTCGCTCTGCACGGTCGCCGGCGACGACCAGTTCCATCTCGCCGTCTTCAACACGCTGTTCTACACGATCGTCGCATCCGTCCTGAAATTCGCGATCGGCCTCTATCTCGCGGTGCTGCTCAACAACCACCTGCCGTTCCGCGCCGTGATCCGCGCGATCGTATTGGTGCCGTTCATCGTTCCCACCGTGCTTTCGGCGATCGCGTTCTGGTGGATATTCGATCCGCAGTTCTCGATCATCTCGTGGTCGGCGAAGCAGATGGGGATCACCACCGAGAACATCGATTTCCTCGGCGATGGCTGGAACGCGCGCTGGTCGGTCATCTTCGCCAACGTCTGGCGCGGCGTGCCGTTCATCGCGATCACCCTGCTGGCCGGGCTTCAGACCGTGCCGGCTTCGCTCTACGAGGCTTCGACCATCGACGGCGCCTCGCGCTGGCAGATGTTCCGCTACATCACCTATCCGCTGCTGACGCCGATCATCGCGGTGGTGATGACGTTTTCGGTGCTGTTCACGTTCACCGATTTCCAGCTGATCAAGGTGCTGACGAACGGCGGGCCGGCGGGATCGACCGAGCTGATGGCCACCCTTTCGTTCAACCGCGCGATCCTGGGCGGACAGCGCATCGGCGAGGGTGCCGCGATTTCCACCGCGATGATCCCGTTCCTGCTCGCCTGCATCCTCATCTCGTGGTTCGGCCTGCAGCGTCGGAAGTGGCAGCAGGGAGAGGCCAATGACTGACAAAGCCGGTCCGCTCACCGACAGTTCGGAGGGCATGCGCTATCTGGAGCGCCTGCCGCGGAAGGTCGTCACCGTCTACATGCCGCTCTTCATCATCATCCTGGTGCTGCTGTTTCCGTTCTATTGGATGGCTATCACGGCGATCAAACCCAAGGAGCACCTGCTCGACCTCAACACGCACAACCCGTTCATCACCTGGTCGCCCACGCTCGAGCACATCAGCGACCTGCTGTTCAAGACCGACTATCCGGTCTGGCTCTGGAACACGATGATGGTCTCGGTGGTGGCGACGATCCTGGCGCTGCTCGCCTCGGTGTTCGCGGCCTATGCGATCGTGCGCATCCGCTACAAGGGCGCGCAGTGGGTGGGCGGGCTGATCTTCCTCGCCTATCTCGTGCCGCCGTCGATCCTGTTCATCCCGCTCTCGACCGTGATCTTCAATTACGGCCTGTTCGACACGCCGTTCGCGCTGATCCTCACCTATCCCACGATCCTGATCCCGTTCTCGACCTGGCTGCTCATGGGATATTTCAAGACGATCCCCTACGAGCTCGAGGAGTGCGCGCTCATCGACGGCGCCTCGCGCTGGCAGATCCTGTGGAAGATCGTGCTGCCGCTGGCCGTGCCGGGCCTCATCTCGGCCGGCATCTTCTGCCTCACGCTGTGCTGGAACGAGTTCATCTACGCGCTCACCTTCATCAACGCGACCGAGCACAAGACGGTGCCGGTGGCGATCGTCACCGCGCTCACCGACGGCGACCAGTATCGTTGGGGCTCGCTGATGGCCGGCGCCCTCGTGGGCTCGCTGCCGCTCGTGATCCTCT
>CAYZSG010000159.1:0-12347 GCA_964481045.1 uncultured Candidatus Odyssella sp.
CGACGAAGGACAGCATGGCCACGGCCACCACCGAGGGCACGAACCATGCCGAAACCGTGTCGGCCAGGCGCTGGATCGGCGCGCGGCTGCGCTGCGCCTCGGCGACCATCTGCACGATCTGCGCCAGCATCGTTTCGCGGCCGACGCGCTCGGCCTTCATCACGAAGCCGCCGGTCTGATTGATCGTACCGCCGATCACCTTGTCGCCCGGCGCTTTCGCCACCGGCAGCGATTCGCCGGTCACCATCGCCTCGTCGACGGCGCTCTTGCCCTCCTCGACCGTGCCGTCGACCGGCACCTTGTCGCCGGGCCGCACGCGCAGCCTGTCGCCGGCATGCACGTCGTCGAGCGCCACCTCCTCATCCGACCCATCGGCCTTCATGCGCCGCGCGGTCTTGGGCGCGAGATCGAGCAGCGCGCGGATCGCGCCGCTGGTGCGTTCGCGGGCCTTGAGCTCCAGCACCTGCCCGAGCAGCACCAGCACCGTGATGACGGCGGCCGCCTCGAAATAGATCCCGACGGCGCCATCCGATCCCCGGAACGCGGCCGGGAACGCGCCTGGCGCGGCGGTCGCCACGACGCTGTAGATCCAGGCCACGCCGGTGCCCATCGCGATCAACGTGAACATGTTGAGATTGCGGCTCTGCACCGATTGCCAGCCGCGCACGAGCAGCGGCCAGCCCGCCCAGAGCACGACGGGCGTCGCGAACAGGAACTGCAGCCAGTTCGAAAGTTGCGCGCCTAATACCATGTGCAGGCGCGTCAAATGCCCGCCCATCTCAAGCGCCAGAACGGGCAGCGTCAGCGCCGCGCCGATCCAGAACCGGCGCGTCATGTCGATGAGCTCGGGATTGGGGCCGGTGTCGGCCGTCACCATCTCCGGCTCCAGCGCCATGCCGCAGATCGGGCAGTTCCCCGGCCCCACCTGCCGGATTTCGGGATGCATCGGGCAGGTGTAGATGGCTCCAGCCGGTGCCGCTGGGGCCTTCGCGTGCGCTGGCGCATGATCGTGGGCGTGTGCGCCATGTCCATGCGCATGCGCGCCGGGTTGGGCCGCTTTTGCGAGATAGCGCGCCGGATCGGCCTCGAATTTCGTGCGGCAGCTGGCCGAGCAGAAGTAATGCGCCTGCCCGGCGTGCTCGGACTTGTGCTTGGCCGTGGCGATGTCGACCGACATGCCGCAAACCGGATCGGTGGCCTTCGCGAGATACTTGGCGGGATCGGCTTCGAACTTCGTTCGGCATCCGGCGCAGCAGAAATAGTAGGTCGCGCCGGCGTGCTCGGTCCTGTGCTTCGCGGTCGCCGGATCGACCGTCATGCCGCAAACCGGGTCTTTCGCCTTGACGGGGGCTGGCGCCGTCCCCGCATCAGCATGCTGGTGGCCCTGCGCGCCGTGATGCGCATGCCCCTTGTCGTCCGGCGCCGCGTGGCAGCAGCCGTGGGCCGGGGCGTGGCTTCCGTGCGGAGAGTTCTTCATGGCATGGCCTCTTGGTCCGATTAGACTTGATACTTATACCCCGTATGGGTATATGTAAAGCCCCTGCCGCCGAGGAACCGCTATGCAGCCTGCCACCAAGAAATCCTGCCGCCAGCGCCTGACCCGCATCGAGGGCCAGGTGCGCGGCGTCTCCGGCATGATCGACCAGGACCGCTACTGCATCGACGTGCTGACGCAGATCCAGGCGATCCGCGCGGCGCTGAAGCGCGTCGAGGACGAGATTCTCGCCGACCACGTCTCCCACTGCGTCGAGCACGCGATCAAGAGCGGCAACGCCGCCGAGCAGCGCAAGAAGGTGCAGGAATTGCTCGAAGTGCTCGAACGGGCGCGATAAAGCCGCTTAGGTTCGAGCCCGACGCTGTACCTGCGTCCATCCTTCGAGGCCGCGCCAAGAGGCGTGGCACCTCAGGATGAGGCATGTTTGCTTGCGCAAAATGGGCCTCATCCTGAGGTGCGCTGCGAACGCACTTGCGTTCGCAGAGCCTCGATGGATGGCCGCGCGAACAAGCCCCTACCCCAGCGGGTTCGCGATGTTCTCGATCGGCTCGGCCTTGTCTTGCGCGAGGCGGACCGTGAGCGTCTTCAGCGGCGAGCCGTGCACGAACACCTGGATCGCGATCACCTTGTCGACGTCCTTGCCGTTCGACGACAGCGGCAGCATCAGGCGCTGCGTCCAGAGCTGGCCCTCGCGCTTGCCGCCGTAGATCGAGGTCGAATAGACCGGCTTCTTGCTGACGATGAGATCGTCGTAGAGGCCGAGCAGGAACGCCTTGTAGGCGCCAACCATGACCTCGTCGATGTACTTGCCGGTGGGGTCGCTGCCGAAGGCCTCGGCCACCGCCGTGCCGAACAGGCGGTAGCGGAAGCGCGGCCCCTCCTCCACGTCCACCATCATCAGGTGGGGCAAGAGCGGCACGAGATCGGTGGGCTCGATGTCGCGCCGCGCCGGCATCGGGCGCGCGCCGCGCTTCTTCTCCCAATAGTCGAAGAGCCGGTGCAGCCGGGGATCGGCGGTCTCGAAAGGCGTCGTCTCGCTCATCAGCAGGTCCGATGCGCGTTCGTTGTTCCTGTTCGTCGAATCCCCGGCTGATCTTAGCCGGAAGCCCGGCATCCCGCACCACCTCATCGCGCCATGCGGTTGTTTTTGCCGGCAACGCGCCGCCCGGGCGTCAGGCCGGGCCGGTTTCTTTTACATCCTCACCCCTGTTTACCCCCGAACCCTTGACCTCGATCAAGGCGCGGCAAACCCGCAGCCCCATATCTGGCATCCCGATGCGCGACGGCGTGGGCTACAGGGATGGCCGCGCCACAAGCAAGCGAGAAGGAAGCTGCCTTGGACGGCGCCACTGCGATCGCAATTCTCTCGGGGCTTCACGACGCCGTCGTGTCGATCGACCGGCAGCAGCGCATCGTGTTCTTCAACGATGCCGCCGAGGCGCTGTTCGGCTATCCGCGCGCCGAGGTGCTGGGCCGGCCGCTCGAAATGCTCATTCCCGAAGCGCTGCGCGGCGCCCACCGCCGGCATGTCGAGAATTTCGGACAGTCGGCGATTCCGGCCCGCATGATGGCGTCGCGCGGCGCCATCCAGGCCCAGCGGCGCGACGGCTCCACGTTTCCCGCGGCTGCCTCGATTGCGAAAGTGCCGGCCGGCGACGGGATGATGTTCGTCGCGGTTCTGCGCGATATCACCGACCAACTCCGCACCGAAAGCCAGCTCCGCCATGCGCTGCGGATGGAGTCGATCGGCCAGCTCACGGGCGGTATCGCGCACGACTTCAACAATCTGCTGGCGGTCATCATCGGCAATCTCGATCTCGCCAAGGAGCAGACCGGCGATGCGCCGGCGCTTCGGAAACAGCTCGACTCGGCGCTCGGCGCGGCGTTGCGCGGCGCGGGCCTAGTTCACCGGCTACTCGCCTTCGCAAGCCGACAGGCGCTGACACCGGTCGCGGTCGATCTCAACCGGCACATCCCGGACATGATCGCGATGCTGCGGCGCGCGCTCGGCGACCACATCGCCATCAGGGTTTCGCTGCAGCCCCATCTCTGGACCGCGCGGGTCGACCCGTCGATCATCGACGACGCGCTGCTCAATCTCGCGATCAATGCGCGCGACGCGATGCCCCAGGGCGGCACGCTCACCATCGAGACCGAAAACGTGCAGCTCGATCGCGAATACGCGGCTCGCGACGTCGAGGCAATGCCCGGCGACTACGTGATGATCGCGGTCAGCGACACCGGCACCGGCATGCCGCCGGATGTGATCGAGCGGGCGTTCGAGCCGTTCTTCACGACGAAGGCAGCCGGAAAAGGCTCGGGCCTCGGCCTTTCGATGGTTTACGGCTCGGTGAAACAGTCCGGCGGGCACGTCGAGATCTACTCCGAGCCGAATCACGGCACGACCGTGAAGCTTTTTCTCCCGCGCTCGGCCGATGCAGCACGGGCGGCGCCGGAACCCCGTCACAGCCCGCTGCCGCGCGGCAGCGAGACCGTGCTGATCGCCGAAGACAATGCGGCGTTGCGCGAGACGGCCGAGCAGATGCTGCGCGAGCTCGGCTATCGCGTCCACGCCGTCGCCGACGGTCCCGCAGGCCTGGATTGGCTCGACCGCGGCGCCCATGTCGATCTGCTGCTCACCGACGTCATCATGCCCGGCGGGTTGAGCGGCTACGAGCTTGCCGACGCGGCGGAAAAGCGCCGGCCGGGCCTCAAGGTGCTGCTGACCACCGGCTACGCCGAGGCCTCCGTGCGCAGCGGCCCCGAGGACGCCAAGCGGCTCGTGCTCAACAAGCCCTACTCGTTCGCGACGCTGGCGCAGGTCCTGCGCCGGGTGCTCGACCCGCCGAGCGGATGATCTCGTCCCGGTCCGCCGCATTGGACCGGACGCGCCGGGGGCGGTATGTAAGATCGATGTCCCGCCTGACGCATTTCGACGGCAAAGGCCGCGCCGTGATGGTCGACGTCTCGGACAAGGCCGAGACCGAGCGCCTCGCCATCGCGCGCGGCCGCGTGACGATGCGCCCGGCCACGCTCCGGCTGATCCTCGGCAAGAACGTGAAGAAGGGCGACGTGCTGACCGTGGCGCAGCTCGCCGGGATCGCCGGCGCCAAGCGCACGCCCGATCTGATCCCGCTCTGCCACCCGCTGGCGCTGACTTCGGTCAAAGTCGAGCTCACGCCGGTGCGGAGCAAGCATGCGATCGACATCGAGGCGCGCGTGAAGACGACCGGGCGTACCGGCGTCGAGATGGAGGCGCTCACCGCCGTCACGGTCGCGGCGCTCACCGTCTACGACATGTGCAAGGCCGTCGACCGCGAGATGGTGCTCACCGACATCCGCCTCGAGCACAAGAGCGGCGGCAAGTCCGGCGTTTATGTGCGGTCGGGCGTCTGCCTACGAAACCAACCATTCTTGTCGTCCCCGCGAAAGCGGGGACCCGTTTCGCCGTAGCGCACATGACGGCAAGGGCTGGACAGCATCGACGCCGCATGGGCCCCCGCTTTCCCGGGGACGACACATTTCGATGAAAGTGAAATCCGCACCTGAACAAATGATCTCCGTCGCCGAGGCGCGGCAGCGGATTCTCGCGGCGATCGCGCCGGTGGGGAGCGAGCAGGTGAGCCTCGCGCACGCGGCGGGGCGCACGCTCGCCGCGGATGCCGTCGCGCGGCTCACGCAGCCGCCCAATGCGGTTTCGGCGATGGATGGCTATGCCGTTCGTGCCAGCGACGTCGCGAAAGTGCCGGCGACGCTGAAGGTGATCGGCACGGCGCCGGCGGGGCGGCCGTTCGCGGGCAGCGTCGGCGCCGGCGAGGCGGTGCGAATCTTCACTGGCGCGCCGGTGCCGGACGGCGCCGATGCGATCGTGATCCAGGAGGATACCGAGGCCAAGGACGGCGCCGTGCTGATCAAGGAATCGGCGCCAGCCGGCCACTACGTCCGCAAGGCCGGGCTTGATTTCAAGGCGGGCGACGCGCTGCTGCGCGCCGGGCGCGTCCTCTCGCCGCGCGACGTGGGCCTCTGCGCGGCGATGAACGTGCCGTGGCTCACGGTGCGCCGGAAGCCGCGCGTCGCGATCCTCGCCACCGGCGACGAGATCGTGCAGCCCGGCGAGTCGCTCGGCCCCGGCCAGATCGTGAGCTCGAACTCCTGGGCGCTCGCGGCCTTCGTCGATGCCAATGGCGGCGAGGCGATCAATATCGGTATCGCGCCCGACGAAAAGGCCACGCTCAAGACGATGGCCGAGCAGGCGCGCGGCGCCGATCTGCTCGTGACCACGGGCGGCGCCTCGGTCGGCGACCACGACCTCGTGCAGAGCGCGCTCGGCGAGATCGGCCTCTCGCTCGATTTCTGGAAGATCGCGATGCGCCCCGGCAAGCCGCTGATGTTCGGCAAGCTCGGCGCCACGCCGTTGCTGGGCCTGCCCGGCAACCCGGTCTCGAGCCTCGTCTGCTCGCTGCTGTTCCTGGCGCCGATGCTGGCGAAGTTCCTCGGCCGCGCCGAGACCGAGCCGCGCCGTGTGACGGCGCGCCTGGGCGCCGCCCTCAAGCAGAATGACCGGCGCGAGGACTATCTCCGCGCCACGCTGGAGCGCGGCGCCGATGGCCTCGTGGCGATGCCGTTTCGCGCGCAAGACAGTTCGATGATGGCGACCTTGGCCAAAGCCGACGGCCTCATCGTGCGCGCGCCGCTCGCGCCGGCGCTCGCGGCCGGTGATACGGTTGAGCTCATCCCGCTGGCGCCGCCGGGGGTCATCATCTGAACGGACGCAAAATAGCCACAGGATGTTGTTGACAAGTTCTCGGAACCAAACTAGAACATGGGGTGTTGATAGTTTGTTCCGAGGAAGCCGCGCCCCAGCACGAGCGGCGGCCCTCACCCGAGGAGGCTCAGAAACACGATGCTCACGCGCAAACAGCACGAGCTGCTGGTCTACATCAACGATTATCTCGCCAAGAGCGGCGTCTCGCCCTCGTTCGACGAGATGAAAGACGCGCTCGATCTCAAGTCGAAATCCGGCATCCACCGGCTCATCACGGGCCTCGAAGAGCGCGGTTTCCTGCGCCGCCTGCCCCATCGCGCGCGCGCGCTCGAAGTGCTGCGCATGCCCGAAACCGCCGCGGTCGGCGTCAATGCGCGCGATCCGGCGCGCAACAAGAAGTTCGCGCCCAACGTGATCCCCGGCGATTTCCGCAAGGGCCTTTCCGGCCGCATGGTGTCGGCGCCGAAGCGCTCGGTGGAGCTGCCGCTCTACGGCAAGATCGCGGCGGGCACGCCGATCGAGGCGCTGCGCAATCCCGAGACGATCGAGGTTCCGCCCGGCCTGCTCGGCCGCGGCGAACACTACGCGCTCGAGGTCGAGGGCGATTCGATGCAGGACGCCGGCATCGTCGACGGCGACACGGTGATCATCGAGAAGAGCGAATCGGCCGAGAACGGCAGCATCGTCGTGGCCTTGGTCGAGGAGAACGAGGTGACGCTGAAGCGCCTGCGCCGACGCGGCAACTCGATCGCGCTCGAACCGGCGAACAAGAAGTACGAGACGCGCATCTTCCGGCCCGACCAGGTGAAGATCCAGGGACGGCTGGTCGGACTGCTGCGGCGATTCTAAGGCTTGTTCTCCACGGCCCGTCATCCTGAGCGAGGCGAAGGGTCTCTTCGACGCTGACCCAACGTCGCGTCGAGATCGTCCCGACACGATGCAGCGCCCACCTGCATCCGAGAGATCCTTCGCTTCGCTCGGGATGACGCGCGGCCGATACGCTACTCCCGCGCCGCCGTGCGACCGCGCCGGGCCGGGCGCTCCTGCAAATCCATCCAGGGATAGCTGACCCACGGCCGCTCGCCGCGCTCGCTGCGGTCGTCGACGACCGCGACCGCCGGTCCCTCGAGCCAGACCGCGTGCGCGCCGCGTGTCATCAGGCTGCGCCGGTCGATGACCCGCGTGTTCCGGCATCCGGTGCGCGTCAGCGCGGTCGCGACGACGAGTGATGCCGCACAATCTTCGGCGAGGGCTGCCGGATCGCGCAGGATCGCGACGCGCACGGCGGCGGCCGCGTAAGTGCAGCCGAGCGCGTCGCATCTCAGGCGGCCGTCGGCACTCGCGCCCATCTGCGGCCAGGGCTTGAAGCCCGCCGCGCCATCGCGTTTCCACCATGTATCCGCCACGAAGCCGCGCGCGTCCGGCGAGGCGATGTAGAGCGTGCCATCGGCGGCGCGCGCGGCGATCGATTTGCCGTCGCCGGAGATCAGCAGATCGGGCGGCCGCACGAGCAGCATCGAGAGCAGGCCGGCCAGCATCACCGGCGCGCCGAGCCAACGCCAGCGCCGCTGCCAGATCGCGAGCCAGAGCCCGCCCAGCGCGAACACGAGCAGTCCGCTGCCCGGCATCACCGTCGTCGGCACGACCGCGCCGGGCCAGCCCGCCACCGTTCGCGCCACCGCGTGCACGAGATCGACGCCCCAGCCCATCGCCGCCAGCGGCCACGCCTCGAGGCCGAACGGCATCGCGAACATGGCCAACAGCGCCCACGGCATGATCCAGAGATCGGTCACCGGCACCGCGATCATATTGGCCGCGAGGCCGTAAACCGTGAATCGGTTGAACGAATACATGCCGAATGGCGCGGTCGCGAGGCCGGCGACGAGGCTGGTCAGCGCGAGGGCCGCGAAGCCGCGCAGCCAGCGCCGCGCCGCGCCGGGCGGCTCCAGTTCCGGCTTCCGTGCGGCCCAGCGCTCGTAGCACGCGATCAGCGCGACCACGGCGGCGAACGACATCTGGAAGCTTGGGCCGAGCAGCCCTTCGGGCGCCGCAAGCAGGATCACCGCTGCCGCCCAGGCGACGAGGCGCATCGACAGCGCCTCGCGGTCGATGAGCACGCCGGCCATCACGGCCGCGAACATCAGATACGCGCGCTGCGTCGGCACCGCGGCGCCGGAGATCAGCAGGTAAACGAGCGTCACCACGAGC
Source organism: uncultured Candidatus Odyssella sp. (assembly GCA_964481045.1). Taxonomy (GTDB): domain Bacteria; phylum Pseudomonadota; class Alphaproteobacteria; order Bin65; family Bin65; genus SBBV01. The sequence goes on from CAYZSG010000159.1 coordinate 8,469, forward strand.
GCCGCCACCGCCGCCCATTTCTTGGTGGAAATGCGCAGCGCCAGCCACGGCACGAGCGCCAGCAGCGCGCGCACCGCGAAGAACACGATGCCCGCGACGATGGCGATGTTCATGCCTGAGATCGCGATCAAATGCGCGAGGCCGGAATCCTGCCACGCGCTCATCACCTCGGGCGGGATCGTGTAGCGGTGGCCGGTAATCTGCGCCGCCGCCAGCGCGCCCGTGGGGTTCGGCAATTGCGCCACGATGCGCTCGGTAATTCCCTGGCGCAGGCGCTCGAGCCATTCGGCGAACGAGAATCCGTCGGCGCCGGCCCGGCGCAGGATCTCGGGCTCGTCGAGCGCGAAGCCGACCGCGCCGATGCGCTGGAAATAGGCCTGACGCTGGAAGTCGTAGGCGCCGGGCGAAGCGGGCGGCGGCGGCGGCAGCAGAATCGCGCGTACCGCGATCTCGTCGCCGGCCGTGTAGCCGCTCTCGACGTCGTGCAGCGTGAGCCGAGCGCGCAGCGGCAGCTTCGCCGCCTCGAGGCGACCGGCCGAATGCAGCTTCACGACGATGCGCAGGCCCTTGTGCGTGGGCTCGGCCTCGAGGATGCGACCCTTCACGGTCACGGGACCGAGGCGCTCGGCGAGCACCGGCGCCCTGGCCCAGTCGGTGTGCAGCTTCGCCGCCGCGAAACCGAGCGCCGCCGCCAGCACGCCGGCGGCGAGCGCGAACGCGCCGGGACGCCGTCGCGCGGCAAAGGCCAGCAGCAGCGCCGCCATCGGCACGAGCCCCGCGACCGCGATCTGCGGCTCGACCGCGAGCTCGAAATAGACGCCGATCCCGAGCCCGAGCGCCACCGGCAGCCACAGGATCCAGCGCTCGCGCTCGGCCGCGAAGCCGCGCGCGATGCTTACCGCCACCGCGGCAGCGGCGCTCGTGCCGCCCTGTAGCCCCGCCAGTGTCGCCGACAGCGCCGACATCGCCTCTCGCCCAAACCTCCAACGCTATGCTAGATCGCTTCCGTCCCTCTAAACCTCAGCAAAGACGCGCCAAATCGAGAACGAAGCGCGCACGGATGCCCGTTTTCCAATGAAAATCGTCACCCGCTTCGCCCCTTCCCCCACGGGCTTCCTCCACATCGGCAATGCGCGTACCGCGCTGTTCAACTGGCTCTACACGCGCCATGTCGACGGAACCTTCCGCCTGCGCATCGAGGACACGGACCGCGCGCGCTCGACGCCCGAGGCGATCCAGGCGATCTTCGACGGCCTCGCGTTTCTCGAGATCGATTGGGACGGCGAGACGGTCTTTCAATTCTCGCGCATGACGCGGCATGCCGAGGTCGCGAAGGAGATGGTGGCCAAAGGCCACGCCTACTACGCCTTCGAGACGCCGGACGAACTCGCGCGGATGCGCGAGGAGCAGAAAGCGGCGGGCAAGTCGATCCGCTACGAGGGCCACTGGCGCGAGCGCGATCCCAAGGATGCGCCGCCAGGGATCAAGCCGGTCGTCCGCCTGAAGGCGCCGACGGCCGGCGAAACGATCGTCGAGGACCTCGTGCAGGGCACCGTGCGCGTGGCCAACGAGCAGCTCGACGACATGGTGCTGCTGCGCGCCGACGGCACGCCCACCTACATGCTGTCCGTCGTCGTCGACGATCACGACATGGACGTGACGCACATCATCCGCGGCGACGACCATCTCACCAACGCGTTCCGGCAGAGCCAGATCTACAAGGCGATGGGCTGGGCGATTCCGCGCTTCGCGCACATCCCGCTGATCCACGGCGCCGACGGCGCGAAGCTTTCCAAGCGGCACGGCGCGCTCGGTGTCGCCGAATACAAGAAGATGGGCTTCTTGCCGGCGGCCATGCGCAACTACCTGCTGCGCCTCGGCTGGGGCCATGGCGACGTGGACATCATCTCGACGGCGGACGCCGTGAAGCTGTTCGAGCTCTCCGACATCGGCCGCTCGCCCTCGCGCTTCGATCTGGCGAAGCTCACCAACATGAACGGCCACTACATCCGCGCCGGCGACGACGCGGCGCTGGTGGCGGCGGCCGAGCCTTTCATCGCCGAGAAGCTCGACCGGGCGCTGACGCCGGCGCAGCGCGAGCGCCTCGCGCGCGGCATGGCGGGCCTCAAGCAGCGCGCCAAGACCCTCATCGAGCTGGCCGATGCCGCCCTCTTCTATTGCCGCGAGCGCCCGATCCCGATGGCCGACAAGGCGCGGGCACTGCTCGAGGGCGCCGGACGCGAGCATGTGCGCGCGCTGGCGCAAGCCTTTGCCGCGCTCGGTGAATGGACCGAGGCTGCCCTTGAGGCGGCGATGCGCGCCTACATCGAGAGCCGCACCGCCAAGATGGGCGACGTGGCCCAGCCGCTGCGCGCCGCCCTCACCGGCCAGCCGCAGTCGCCGGGCCTGTTCGAAGTGATGGCGGCGCTCGGCCGGGACGAGGCTCTCGGGCGCCTTGCCGACGCCGCGAAATAGGGTAATTTCACGCTCAAAAGCCGGTCACTTCGGGACGGAAACGGTCAGGAATTTCCCTGCCGGCGCAGCCTGCTGTGCCCGGCCCGCAGTTGTTTTGGAACATAGGCCCGCCATGAACGATACCGCCACCGCGACCAAGCCCGCCGCCAAGGAAACGGTCACGCTGACCGACAATCAGAGCAAGAAGACGGTCAGCCTGCCGCTTTTGCCGGGCACGTTGGGGCCGAAGGTCGTCGACGTCCGCAAGCTCTACGCCGAAACCGGGATGTTCACCTATGACCCCGGCTACACCTCGACCGGAAGCTGCGAATCCAAGATCACGTTCATCGACGGCGACGAGGGCGTTCTGCTCCATCGCGGCTACCCGATCGAGGAGCTGGCCGAGAAGAGCGACTTCATGGAGGTGTGCTACCTCCTGCTCTACGGCGAACTTCCGACCGAGGCCGAGAAGGCGAAGTTCGAGCAGGGCGTCACGCGCCACACGATGCTGCACGAGCAGATGAACTTCCTCTATCGCGGCTTCCGCCGCGACGCGCATCCGATGGCGGTGATGTGCGGCGTCGTCGGCGCCATGTCGGCCTTCTACCACGACTCGACCGACATCAACGATCCGCACCAGCGCGAGATCGCGTCCTATCGCCTGATCGCCAAGATGCCGACGATCGCGGCCTGGGCCTACAAGTATCACGTCGGCCAGCCGTTCATGTATCCGCGCAACGATCTCGGCTACGCCGAGAACTTCCTGCACATGACGTTCGCGGTGCCGTGCGAGCCCTACAAGATCAATCCCGTGCTCGCCAAGGCGATGGACCGGATCTTCATCCTCCACGCCGACCACGAGCAGAACGCCTCGACCTCGACCGTGCGGCTCGCCGGCTCGTCGGGCGCCAATCCGTTCGCGTGCATCGCCGCCGGCATCGCCTGCCTCTGGGGCCCCGCGCATGGCGGCGCCAACGAGGCGGTGCTCTCGATGCTGAAGCAGATCGGCTCCAAGGACCGCATCCCCGAGATCGTCAAGCGCGCGCGCGATCCCAAGGACGATTTCCGCCTCATGGGCTTCGGCCACCGCGTCTACAAGAACTACGACCCGCGCGCCAAGGTGATGCAGAAGACCTGCTACGAGGTGCTGAACGAGCTCGGAATGAAGAACAATCCGCTGCTCGAAACCGCGATGGAGCTCGAGCGCGTGGCACTCCAGGACGACTACTTCGTCCAGAAGAAGCTCTATCCGAACGTCGATTTCTATTCGGGCATCATCCTGCAGGCGATGGGTTTCCCGACGGCGATGTTCACCGCCCTGTTCGCGCTCGCCCGCACCGTGGGCTGGATCGCGCAGTGGAAGGAGATGATCGAGGACCCGGCGCAGAAGATCGGCCGGCCGCGCCAGCTCTACACCGGCGCCAC
>CAYZSG010000160.1:0-12273 GCA_964481045.1 uncultured Candidatus Odyssella sp.
GAAGCCGTTCACCTGCGGTTCATGAAGTCGATCACACCGGGCTTCGCGTTGAACCCAGGCTGAATGGCGGCCTCAGGCCCGGTTCAGGGGCACCTCGCTAGGGTGTGATCCAGTTCACACCCCCGCAACCTGAGGAAACGGCCATGACGGATTCATCGACGCGCCGCGGCATCGCGGCGAGCCTTGCCGCGTGCGCGCTCCTGGCCGGAGCCGGCGCGGCCGAGGCGGCGATCGGCTCCATCGACTTCCAGGAGGTCAAGATCGGGCTCAGCGACGCGCAGCACCGCCCGATGGCGCCCGTCATCACCGTGCAGTTCATCAACGGCCAGTGGCGCACCTCGGCGTTTCCGGTCCGCTTCGAGCTCGAGCTGCGCGCGAAGGTCAACGCCACGTCGGCCATCACGCGCATCCGTGTCGGCGTGCCCGGCATGTCCCTGCAACAGAACACGTGGCACGCCTATGTCGGCGGCTTCTCCGTTTCGGCGCGCGAGGTGCACGTCACCCGCACCGTGCGCGAATTCCCGGGCGATCGGCTCGCGCTCGTCTCGCTCGACGCGGCGTCGCGCTGCGCGCAGGCGGCGCCGGGCAAGACCGGCGAGTTCACGCTGTCGTTCCGCATTCCGGTCGAAGTGGAGGTGATGGCGGTGCGCGGCATCGTGAACATCGAGACGCGCACGAAGGTGTTCCGGCGCGAGATCGAAGCGAACATCCGCTGCGTGCCGCTTGGCGCCGCGACCGCGCCCGACGGCCCGCGCCGCGACGCGGCGCCGCCGCAACGCACGAAAGGGGAGCCTCAGCGTACGAAAGGCGAGCCCCAGCGCACGGCGCCGCCATTCGCGGTGATCGGCGCCGAGCTGGCCTTCGCGAAGAGCCGCGAAGCCGGGTGCCCGGTGGAAGTGCGCCAGTCGGTGCGCATCATTTCGAAAGGCCCGGGCCGCGCGAAATTCTATCTCGTGAAGCAGGACGGCAAGGGCACGCTGAGCGGCCCCTACTATGTCGACGTCAAGACGTACGACAAGGGCGTCTATGTCGGCGTGGCGCGCGTTACCAACGTCTTCAAGAAGGATTTCGCCGGCACCTATCGTGTCGTCGTCGCGAACGAGTCGGGCAAGGCGTTCGAGTCCGGCTGGGTCGAGCTGAAGGTCGAGTGCCCGGGGCCGGCCGGCAAGATCACGCTGGTCAAGCCCGCGCAGCCCGGCGCCAAGCCGAAGCTCACGCAATAGCGGTGCCCCGAAGCTGAAACGCGAAGCGGCCCGTTCCCCCAACCGGAACGGGCCGCCTGCGTGTTCGTGGGTCGTCTCAGGGCTTAGTAGCAGTACCAGCGGTAGAAGTAGCGGTACTGGTAGCCGTTCGTGACGTAGAAGTAGCGGTAGTAGCAGCCCGCCTGGGCGATCGAGCTTTCCTTCGTGATCTGCGGGCCGATCTCGGCGCCCGGCTGCGCGGCCGTGGCGGTGCCGGCGAGGCCGATCGAGAGGGCGATCGCGGCGGTGAGCGTGGCGAGGGTCTTCATGGCGGCTGGTCCTGTCCGTTCGGGTTGATGTCTCGAGGCGCCGTGTTCGTCGCCTCATCTGACGCGGACTATGCCGAAAGCCGCCCCGCCCCGCAGTGAAGCCGTTCACCTGCCATTCATGAAGTGGATCACACCGCTACGCCGCCTCTTTCCAACCGTCATCCCAACCGGAGGACGGCGCCCTTTCGCCGTGCGAAGTGGAGGAATCGCGGCGAAGCTGCCGCACAATCCCTCCGCTGCGCGAGCCGCAAGAGCGGCTCGCTTCGGTCGGAATGACGGTGCTGAGGAGACTATCGCCCCTTCGCCTCGAGGCGCGCGATGAGGTCGTCGAGCATTTCGTAGAATGCGTCGAGGCGCTCGGCGCCGACGAGCGCGGCGATCTCGCGGTAGTGCGTCTCGGAGTGCGGGGCGACGGCCTGGAACAGCCGCCGCCCGGCCGTGGTGACCTCGACGACGACGCGGCGCTGATCGGCCGCGTGCGCGCGGCGCGCGACCAGCTTCTTCTCCTCGAGCGTGTCGACGATGCGCGAGAGGCTCGCGGGCAGGATGCAGCATTGCTCGGCGAGCGCGCCGATATCGGCCGTGCCGCCGTCCACCAGCGCGCGGATCACGCGCCATTGCTGCTCGGTGACGCCGTGGCCGTGCAGCATCGGCCGGAAGCGCTGCATCACCGCCTCGCGCGCGCGCAGCAATTGCATCGGCAGCGAGCGCGAAAACGCGCGCATCGGCGGCCGCGCGGCCTCGTCGCGATCCGCCTCGATCCGCTCGGCGCGGGCGGCCCGCTGGCTCATTGCGGCTCGTCGATCACGGTGTTGGCGAGGATGCCGATGCCCGGAACTTCCACCTCCACGCGGTCGCCGGGCTTCAGCCATTTCGGCGGATCGAAGCGCGCGCCGGCGCCGGTGGGCGTGCCGGTCGCGATCACGTCGCCGGGCACGAGCGTCGTGAAGGTCGAGATGTATTGGATCAGATACTCGAACGGGAAGATCATGCTCTCGACGCCGTCCTTCTGCCGGACCTCGCCGTTGACGCGCGTCTTCACGCGCAACTTGTCGAGCGGCCCGATCTCGTCCGGCGTCACCATCCACGGGCCCATGGCGCCCGAACGGTCGAAGTTCTTTCCCTGCGTCACGTTGAACTTGCCGTGGCGCAGCCAGTCGCGCAGCGTGCCTTCGTTGAGGCAGGTGAAGCCGGCGATGTGCGAGAGCGCCGCGTCGCGCGCGATGCGCCGGCCGGGCTTGCCGATCACCAGCGCGATCTCGCCTTCGTAGTCGAGCTGCTCGGATTCGCGCGGGCGCCAGATCGCCTCGCCATGCGCGGAAAACGAGCGCGCGGCGCGATAGAACAGGCTTGGATATTTCGGCCGCTCGCTGCCGTCCTTATATTCCTCGTTGCGGTTCGCGTAGTTGACGCCGACGCAGAGGATCTTTTCGGGATTGGGAATCGGGATCGCCAGCTTCGCTTCGGTGAGCAGCAGATCGTGCGCCGCGCCCGTCACCGCGGCGGCGACTTCGCCGAGCGCACCGGCGGCGATCGCGTCGCGCAAGGTCGGGAAGCGGGCGCCGAAGCGCTTGCCGAGATCGACGATGCCGCCGTCGGCGAGGGCACCCCAGGAAGCGCGCCCGCCGGCGCTGTAGCTGAGCAGCTTCACGTTCCCACCCTTTGAGAAAGTTGCGCGTCGCTTGACTCGCGCCGCTCCCGGCAAGATACTTAACTTATCAAATAAATCAACCAGCGCGCTGCGCAGCGACGCAGCCGACGCGCGGGAGGAAAGCGATGCCGCACGTCATCGTCGAATATTCCGCCAATCTCGCCGGCGCGGTCGAGATCAAGCCGCTGCTCCAGGCGCTGCACGAGGCGGCGATCAAGACCGGCGTGTTCCCAGCCGGCGGCGTGCGCACGCGTGCCGAGCGCCGCGACGAATACATCGTCGCCGACGGCCGGCCCGATGCGGCGTTCATCCACGTCATGCTGCGCATCGGCGCGGGGCGCGACGCGCCCACCAAGAAGCGCGCGGCCGATAGCGTCTTCGCCGTGCTCTGCGATCACCTGAAGCCGGTGCAGGACAAGCGCCCGCTCGCGATCTCGCTCGAGGTGCAGGAGCTCGATCCGGTGTTGAACCTCAAGAAGAACAACCTCCACGCCTATCTCGCCGCCGACAAGGCGAAGGAAACCGCATGAACATCGAAGCCAATCCAAAGCTCGCCGAGAACGTCGCCAAGGCCGAGCGCCACCTCGCGCGTTTCCGCGGACAGGTGCTGCCGCACTTCATCGCCGGCAAGCATCACGCGGGGGTCTCGGGCAAGACGTTCGACAATCTGGCACCGTCCGACAATTCGGTGCTGTGCACGGTGGCGGCGGGCGGAGCCGCCGAGATCGATCTCGCCGCCAAGGCCGCGCGCGCGGCGTTTCCGGCCTGGCGCGCGCTGTCGGGCGACGACCGCCGCGAACTGCTGCACGCCTTCGCCGACCGCATCGTGGCGCGCGCGGAGGAGATCGCGCTGGTCGAGAGCACCGACACCGGGCAGGCGATCCGCTTCATGATGAAGGCCGCCGAGCGCGGCGCCGAGAATTTCCGCTTCTTCGCCGACCGCGCGCCGGGCGCGCGCGACGGTCTCTCGCTGCCGTCGGACGACCACCTGAACTTCACCGTGCGCGCGCCGATCGGCCCGGTCGGCGTGATCACGCCGTGGAACACGCCGTTCATGCTCTCGACGTGGAAGATCGCGCCCGCGCTCGCCGCCGGCTGCACGGTCGTCCACAAGCCGGCCGAGTGGAGCCCGCTCACGGCGCTTCTGCTGGCGGAGATCGGCAAGGATGCCGGCCTGCCCGACGGCGTGCTCAACACCGTGCACGGCCTCGGCGAGGATGCGGGCAAGGCCTTGACCGAGCATCCGGACATCAAGGCGATCGGCTTCGTCGGCGAATCGGCGACCGGCAGCCGCATCATGGCGCAAGGCGCCGCCACGCTGAAGCGCGTGCATTTCGAGCTCGGCGGCAAGAACCCGGTGATCGTATTCGACGACGCCGATCTCGCCCGCGCGCTCGATGCGGTCGTGTTCATGATCTACAGCCTCAATGGCGAGCGCTGCACCTCGTCGAGCCGGCTGCTCGTGCAGCAAGGCATCTACGATTCGTTCGTCGCCAAGGTCGCCGAGCGCGTGAAGCGCCTGAAAGTTGGCGAACCGCTCGATCCCACGACCGAAGTCGGCCCGCTCATCCACCCGAAGCACTACGAGAAGGTGATGAGCTACATGGACGTGGCGCGGAAGGACGGCGCCGCGATCGTGGCCGGCGGCGGCCGCGCGCCGGGTATCGAGAAGGGCAACTTCGTGGCACCGACCCTGTTCGGCGGCGCGCGCAACGCGATGCGCATCGCGCAGGAGGAAATCTTCGGCCCCTGCCTCACCGCGATTCCGTTCGCCGACGAGGCCGAGGCGCTCGCGATCGCCAACGACATCCGCTACGGCCTCACCGGCTACGTCTGGACGCGCGACGTGGGCCGCGCGCATCGCCTGGCGCTCGGCCTCGAGGCCGGGATGATCTGGGTGAATTCCGAGAACGTGCGCCACCTGCCGACGCCGTTCGGCGGCATGAAATCGAGCGGCATCGGCCGCGACGGCGGCGACTACTCGTTCGATTTCTACATGGAGACGAAGAACGTCTGCGTGGCGCTCGACCGGCACAAGATTCCCGTGCTCGGCGGCGCGAAGCACTGAGAATCGCCATGGGCCGCGTCGCACTCGCCGCCAAGGTCACGCACGTTCCGTCGATGTATCTCTCGGAGCTGCCGGGCAAGCATCATGGCTGCCGGCAGGCCGCGATCGACGGGCACAAGGAAATCTCGCGCCGCGCGCGCGCGCGCGGAGTCGACACCTTCGTGATCTTCGACGTGCATTGGCTCGTGAACGCCGGTTATCACGTCAACAGCAACAATCATTTCAAGGGCGTCTACACGAGCCACGAGCTGCCGCACTTCATCAAGGACATGCCCTACGAATACGACGGCAATCCCGCGCTCGGCGATGCGATCGCCGAGGCCGCGAACCGCCGCGGCATCGTCACGCGCTCGCACAAGATCGACAGCCTCACGCTCGAATACGCCACGCTCGTGCCGATGCGCTACATGAACAGCGACCGCGCGTTCAAGGTCGTGTCGGTGGCCGCGTGGTGCAACTGGCACAGCTTCGAGGACAGCCGGAAGTTCGGCGCCGCCGTGCGCGAGGCGATCGAGGCGAGCGGCAACAATGTGGCCGTATTGGCCAGCGGCTCGCTCTCGCACCGCTTCCAGGACAACGGCTCGCCCGAAGCGGGGATGCACACGATCAGCCGCGAATTCTACCGCGAGGTCGATCTCCACGTGGTCAAGCTCTGGCGCGAGCGGCGCTACAAGGAATTCCTCGCGATGCTTCCCGAATACAACGAGAAGTGCCTCGGCGAGGGCCACATGCACGACACGGTCATGCTGTTCGGCCTGCTCGGCTGGGACCAATACGCCGGCGAATGCGAGATCGTCACCGACTACTTCCCGAGCTCGGGCACCGGGCAGATCAACGCGGAGTTCCATCTCTGATGTCCAACGTGGCGCCACTGCCGCGCAGCGAGATTTCTCCCGAGGAGCGTGCGCTGCGCGTGCAGCTCGCCGCAGCCTACCGCATCTTCGCGCTGCTCGGCTGGACCGAGCTGATCTACAACCACATCACGTTGCGCGTGCCGGGGCCGGAGCGGCATTTCCTCATCAATCCGTTCGGGCTGCACTATTCGGAGGTGACGGCCTCGAACCTCGTGAAGATCGATCTCGAGGGAAAGCCGGTCGTGCCGACACGCTGGCCGGTCAATCCGGCCGGCTTCACCGTTCACGCGGCGATCCACGCCGGCATCGACGGCGCGCATTGCGTGATGCACACGCACACCACGGCGGGCATGGCGGTGGCGTGCAGCCAGGCCGGCCTCTCGATGAGCAATTTCTATTCGGCGCAGCTCCACGGGAAGGTCGCGTATCACGACTTCGAGGGCATCACGGTGCATGCCGGCGAAGGGCCGCGCCTGCTCGCGAGCATCGGAACCAAGCCGGCGGTCATCCTGCGCAACCACGGCCTGCTCGCCTGGGCCGATTCTCTGCCGCGCAGCTTCGCGATCCTCTGGCTGCTCAACCGCGCCTGCGAAATCCAACTTGCCTCCACCGCGATGGGGCCGGTGATCGAGATCCCGGAAGACATCCAGAAGAAATGCACCGCCGATTCGCTGCAATTCGATCCGCGCTTCGGCGCGGGGCAAGACGTGTTCGACGCGCTCACGCGCATGATCGACAAGGCCGATCCGTCGTATCGCGACTAGGGCCCCGCGCTTGACCGCTTTATCTAACGCGGGTTAGAGACACAACAAACCGGACCGCGGATACCCGCGATCCCAAAACGGGAGGACGACATGAAGCACCTACGCACGGTTTTGCTCGCGGGGGCATGCGCGCTCGCCGCGGTTCCGGCTGCCGGCCAGACCAAGCTCATCTTCGGCTCCTGGGCGCCGCCCACGCACCACATCAACGCCGACGTGCTGCCCACGCTCGGCAAGTGGATCCAGGAAGCCACGAAGGGCCGCGTCACCTTCGAGATCAAATACGATCTCGCGCCGCCGCCGGGCCAGTTCGACGCCGTGCGCGATGGCGTGCAGGACGTCGCCTGGATCTTCCATGGCTACAATCCCGGCAAGTTCCTTTCAGCGCAGGTGATGGAGCTGCCCCTGCTCGGCGCGCGCGCCGAGGCCGGGTCGATCGCCTATTGGCGCACCTACCAGAAGCATCTCTCGAAGGCCGACGAGCACAAAGGCGTCATGGTCATCGGCCTGATGACGCACGGCACCGGCGTGATTCATTCGCAGCGGCCGATCAAGAGCTGGGCCGATTTGAAAGGCATGAAGGTGCGCCTGCCCGGCGGCATCGCCTCGCGGGTCGGCGAGGCGTTCGGCGCGGTGGCCGTGACCGTGCCGGCGCCGAAAGTCTACGAGACGCTGTCGTCGAAGGTCGCCGAGGCGGTGTTCATGCCGCCCGAGACGCAGAAGAGCTTCCGCCTCGCCGAGGTGACGAAATACGTGCTGCGCATCCCCGGCAACCTCTACGACGGCAGCTTCGCGTTCGTCCTGAACCCGAAGAAGTTCGAGGCCATGTCGAAGGAAGACCAGGCTGCGGTGCAGGCCGTGTTCGGCGAGAAGCTCTCGGGCTATGCCGGCAGCCGCTGGCAGATGGCCGATGCGGCCGGCTACGACGCTGCCAAGGCCGCGGGCAACGAGATCTCGGACGCGACGCCGGCGATGATCGAGGATCTGCGCAAGATCGGCGTGCAGCTCGAGGCCGACTGGATCAAGCGCGCCTCGGGCAAGGGCTACGATCCCGCCGCGGCGGTCAAGGAACTGCGCGAAACCGCGCGGGCGCTCGACAAGAAGTAGCGCCCGGAGGGCTCGAACAGGGCGCCGGGCGGAAACCCGGCGCCCTTCGTTTTTTGGGGGCGCCTATGAACGTCGCCGCGCCGGAGCGCCGGGGCCTGGGCCGCTGGCTCATCGACGGGCCGGACACGCTGGCGGCCTTGATGCTGCTGGCGCTCACGGTCGTCACCTGCGTCGACGTGTTCGGGCGCGAGGTGCTGCGCGCGCCGCTCAAGGGCGCCGACGAGCTCACCGTCGTGTTCATGGCGATCAGCGTCTATGCCGTGTTCGGCAGCATCACCTGGCGCGAGAGCCATGTCTGCGTCGATCTCATCGACATGGTCTGGCCGAAGCCGCTCACCGGCGCGCGGCAGATCGCGCTGAACCTCGTCGCCGCCGCGTTCATGGCGGCTGTCACTTGGCGCGTGTGGATCGTGGCCGGGCGCCTCGCCGGCGACGGCGAGGTGACGGAATACCTGCGCATACCCAAAGGCCCGCTCGCCTATTTCTTCGCGCTGATGTGCGCGATCGCCGTGCTCTGCCTGCTCGCCAACACCGTGCGCTACGCGCTCGGGCGCGGGCCGCTGCAGGAGAGCGCGAGCGCGCTCGAAATCGGCAAGCACCGCATCGACTGACGCGGTCGGGGGCGGGGCAGGGCGTGGACATCGTACTCGTCGGCTTTGGCGTCCTGCTCGCATGCATCTTCCTGCGCATGCCGATCGCGTTCGCGATGGGCGCGGTCGGCTTCTGCGGGCTCTGGTATCTCCGCGGTTGGATCCCGGCCCTCTCGAGCTCGGCCGAGCGCTTCATCTCCTCGGTGCAGAATTACGAGCTCGCCGTGCTGCCGATGTTCATCCTGATGGGCAATCTCGTCGCGCGCGCGGGGTTCTCGCAGGAGCTCTACGCCTCGGCGCAGACCTTCCTCGGCCACCGGCGCGGCGGTCTTGCGATGGCCACGGTCGTCGCCAGCGGCGGCTTCGCCGCGATCTGCGGATCGTCGCTGGCCACGGCCGCCACGATGTCGAAAGTGGCGCTGCCATCGATGCGCCGGTTCGGCTACAAGGATTCGCTCGCCACCGCGTCGATCGCCGCCGGCGGCACGCTCGGCATCATGATCCCGCCATCCACGATCATGGTGATCTACGGGCTGATGACCGAGACCTCGATCAACCGCCTCTTCGCCGCCGGCTTCCTGCCGGGCTTCCTGGGCGTGCTGTTCTACATGGCCGCCATCCGCTGGGCCGTGTGGCGCGATCCCGCCGCCGGTCCCGCCGCCGAGAGGGCGCCGTGGCCCGAGCGGCTGCGCGCGCTCAAATCCGTCTGGGGCGTGCTGATTCTCTTCGTGCTCGTGATCGGCGGCATCTATTCCGGCGCCTTCACCGCCAACGAGGCGGCCGGCATCGGCGCCGGCGGCGCGCTGCTGCTGGCCCTGGCCAAGCGCGTGCCGATCAAGGACCTGCTCGCGGTGTTCGTCGACAGCGCGCGCACCTCGGCGGTGCTGTTCTTCGTGCTCATCGGCGCGCTGATCTTCTCGAACTTCGTCAACGTCGCCGGGCTTCCGGAGGCGCTCAAGGCCCTGGTCACCGGCGCGGGCCTTTCGCCCTATGTCGTGATCCTGCTGATCCTCGGCATCTACATCATCCTCGGCTGCATCCTCGAAAGCCTGTCGATGATCCTCCTGACGGTGCCGATCTTCTTCCCACTCGTCCAATCGCTGGCGCCGGGCCTCGGCATCGATCCGCGCTGGGTATTGGTCTGGTTCGGCATCGTCGTCGTGATGGTCACCGAGATCAGCCTGATCACGCCGCCGGTCGGGCTCAATGTCTATGTGTTGTCGGGCGTGGTGCCCGGCCTCAAGACAACGACGGTATTCCGCGGGATCATGCCGTTCATCGGCGCCGATGTGGTCCGCCTGCTGGCGATCGCCTACATTCCGGTCATCGCCCTGTTCCTGCCGCGCCTGTTCTACGGCACCTGAACTCGCCTTCCGGGGATCCGCATGAGCGCCAATCTTCTCGCGATGAACGACGAGCTCTACGCCTATCTCGATTCGGTCGGCGGCCGCGAGCCGCCGCCGCTCGCGGCGCTGCGCGAGGAGACGATGAAGGACCCGCGCTTCAACATGGCGGTCTCGCCGATGGAGGGGCAGTTCCTCGGCGTGCTCGTGCGCATGCTGCACGCGCGCAAGATCTGCGAGGTCGGCGTCTACACCGGCTACTCGTCGCTCTCGATGGCGCTCGCGCTGCCGCCGGGCGGGCACATCTGGTGCTTCGACGTGAGCGAGACGTGGACGAACGTCGCCAAGAAGCACTGGCAGGCGGCCGGCGTGTCCGACCGCATCACGCTGCGCCTGGCGCCCGGCGCCGAGTCGATGCAATGGCTGCTCGATACCGGCCACGCCGGCACGTTCGATCTCGTTTTCATCGACGCCGACAAGCCGAGCTACCACAAATACTGGGATCTCGCGCATGCGCTGCTGCGCAAGGGCGGCACGGCGATCGCCGACAACACGATGTTCCAGTCCTTCGTGCCGCCGCGCGTCAGCGATGCCGACGTGCGCGCGAGGGTCGCGAACCGCCCGCCCGCGGTGCAGGAAGAGATCGTGGCTTCGCTCCACGCGATCCGCGCGTTCAACACGCGCGTGCACGCCGACCAGCGCTTCGCGATCTCGCTCGTGCCGGTCGGAGACGGCATGACGTTCGGCGTGAAGCTCTAGGCATGATCGTCGCCATCATCGAGTTCCACATCCGCCCCGGCGCGGAGGATCTCTACGCCGAATGGGCGGCGAAATTGCATGCGCAGGTGCACACGATCGACGGCTTCGTCTCGGTCGAGCGCTTCGAGAGCCGCACGCACCCGGGCAAATGGCTGTCGCTCTCCTACTGGCGCGATGCCGAGGCGCTGGCGGCGTGGCGGCGCGATCCCGATCATGTGAAGGGCATGGCCGCCGGCAAGCGCGACGTTTTCGCGGATTACCGCATCGTCGTGGCCACGATAGAGCGCGACTACTCGTTCGCGCGGCCCGCGAAAGCGGGCTGATCCAGGGGCATTGGCGAGGGGAGAGCGGAGTGCGCGTCTATCGGGGCACGTTCAAGGTCGAGTGGGTGCATTGCGATGCCGCCGGCATCGTCTTCTATCCGCAGTTCTACACGCTGTTCGACCAGGCGACCGAGCGGCTGTTCACCGCCAACAGGCTCTCCTATGCGGAGCTGTCGCGCGATTTCGATTCGCCGGGCATGCCGCTGGTCGAGACCGGCGCCAAATATTCGAACGCCTCGAAGCTCGGCGACACGCTAGCGATCGAAAGCTGGGTCGAGAGCTGGGACGGCAAGACCTTCCTGGTGAAGCACAAGCTGACCCACGCCGACGGAAGGCCCGCGCTCGAAGGCTTCGAGCGCCGCGTCTGGATCAAGCGCGATGCCTCGCGCCCCGCGGGCTTCCGCGCGGTCGAGGTGCCCGACGACGTGAAGTCGCGGTTCGTGGACTAGCTCAGATCAGCGACTGGGCGAAAAGCCAGGCCTTGCAGAGAATGAGGCCGAGCGTGATCGAGCTGCCGTAGAGGATGATGGAACGGGCTTTCGAGGTGCCGTGCATGGTCGCTGTCTCCCCGGTACTGACCCCCGAAGGGGGCTGTCGCGGTGGAAATCATGCGGCTTGACGGGTAAACGAAAGATAAAGCCCCGAACGGGGCCTGTGGATCGTTGAGGGAGGCCGGCATGGCCGCGTATCTCATTGTTTATATGACGGTTTCCAACCCGGAGCAGCTCAAGAGGTATCAGGCGGTCACGCCCGCCGCGATCGCCAAATATGACGGGCGCTTCCTGGTGCGCGGCGGCCCCAAGGTGACGGTCGAGGGGCCCGAGGAGCAGCGCCGCGTCGTCGTGGTCGAGTTCCCCACCTTCAAACGCGCGCAGGAATTCTGGGATTCGCCCGACTACCGCGCCGCCCGCGAGTTGCGGAAGGGCGCCGCCGCGTTCAACGCGGTGATCGTCGACGGCCTGCCGCCGGGCGACGTCGCGGCGCGCTAGCGGGCACCCCGTCGCGTTGACAAGGCGGGGAGGGGGCCCCTAATTTCCGCCGCGTCGGGCCGCCCGAAGCGAACGGGCGGCCGCTTTTGTTCGGATTGGACGCCATGAAAGTCGTGAGCTCGCTGAAGACGCTGAAGAACCGGCACAAGAACAGCAAGATCGTTCGCCGCCGCGGCCGCGTCTACGTGATCAACAAGACCAACCCGCGCTTCAAGGCCAAGCAGGCCTGAGCACGGCGCCGATCGCGTAGGGGCGCGCTGCGCGCGCCCTATCTCCGCGAGTATTGCTTTCCGGTTGATCGCCTGGGCGGTGGCGAGA
>CAYZSG010000161.1:0-12267 GCA_964481045.1 uncultured Candidatus Odyssella sp.
CTCGCGCAGCTCGAGGCGGCATGCGAGCGGACGTTCAAAGCGGAAACGGTCCAGAAAATTCTGGCCGACACCGGAGCGAGCACGGATTACGAGGGGAGCGCCGGCTTCGCCAAGCGTCTGGCCGCCGATTCGGCGACGAAAGCGGAGGCCGTCCGTCTCCTCAATCTCAAGGTTCAATAACGGCACGACGCGCTGCGACGGCGGCAAGGAAGAAAGAAAGATAGCGATGGCGGAAGAATCGGCGCGCGCGCGCCCCAATTTTCTGTTCATCATCACCGACCAGCACAAGGCCGAGCATCTCGGGTGTTACGGCAACCCGCAGGTGCGCACGCCGAACATCGACGCGCTGGCGGCGCGCGGCTGGTGTGCGGACCGCATGTTCGTCGCCACGCCGATCTGCATGCCGAACCGCGCCACGCTGATGACCGGCCGGCTGCCCTCGGTGCATGGCGTGCGGCACAACGGTATTCCGCTGTCGCTTGACGCCGTGACGTTCGTCGACCTGATGCGCGCGGCGGGTTACCGCACGGCGCTGATCGGCAAGTCGCATCTGCAGAACTTCACCGGCACACCGTCGATCGTTCCGAAACCGAAATACTCCGGGGATCTGCCGCCGCCGCCGCTGGCCGAGTCCTGGCGCGACGGAAGCGACATTGCCGCCTACGAGCAGGAATGGCCGCCGCGCTGGGCCGATCCGGATTTCGAGATGCGTCTGCCGTTCTATGGATTCGAGCGCGTGCGCCTGTGCATCGAGCATGGCGACGAGGTCGGCGGGCACTACGAACGCTGGCTGCGCGAGCGCCATCCTGAGGCGGAAAAACTGCGCGGCGTGGCCAACGCCGAGCCCACGCCCGGTATCGCTTGCCCGCAAGCATGGAAAACGCGCGTGCCCGAGGAGCTCTATACGACGTCGTTCGTCGCGGAGGAAACGATTCGCGCGCTACGCGATTACGCCGCGGCCGGCGAGCGCCCATTTTTCCTGCAATGCTCGTTCCCCGATCCGCACCATCCGTTCACGCCGCCGGGTCGCTATTGGTCGATGTTCGATCCGGCGGACATGCGGCTGCCGCCGTCGTTCCGGCCGGCCGACAACCGCACGCCGCCGCATGTGCGCTGGCTGCACACGCAGCGTGACGCGGGCAAGGCCGTCAAGCACACGCCCGCCGTCTTCGCCTGCACGGAGCGCGAGGCGCGCGAGGCGATGGCGCTCTCGTTCGGCAGTATCGCGATGATCGACGACGCGATCGGCCGCGTGCTGGCCGAGCTCACGCGCCTCGGGATCGCGGAAAACACCGTGGTCGTCTTCACGACGGACCACGGCGATTTCCTCGGCGAGCATCAACTCATGTTCAAGGGCCCGCTCCATTTCGACGGAATTATCCGCAACCCGTTCATCTGGACCGATCCGAAAGCGCCCGGCGGCGGCCGGCGGAACGCTGCGTTCTGCCAGGCGCAGGATATTCCCGTCACGATCCTCGAGCGCGCCGGACTGGCCCCATTCAACGGCGTGCAGGGACGCTCGCTGCTGCCGCTCGTCGGCGGCGACGAAGCGGCGGGGCGCGATTGCGTGCTGATCGAGGAGGAGGGGCAGCGCACCTATCTCGGTTTCGACCGCCGCGTGCGCGTGCGGACCTTGATCGACGACCGCTGGCGCCTAAGCGTGTATGACGGCGCTACGTGGGGCGAACTCTACGACCGGCGTGAGGATCCCCACGAGATGGCCAATCTCTGGGACGATTCGGGTTATACGGCGGCGCGCGCGGCCATGACCGAGAAGATGGCGCGCGCGATGCTCTCCGCCTCCGACACGAGCCCGCACCCCATCGCGATTGCCTGATGGCAGGACGCGATGGCGCGCAATTGGACGGATCTGTTCGGCGGCCTCCTGCTCGTCGCCATCGCGATCGTCGGACTTCTGTTCATCGCGCCTCTGCCGTTTGGTACCGCGGCCCGGCCGGACGCCGCATTCCTGCCGACGATCGTCTGCGGCCTGCTCGGCGCTCTTGGCCTGGTCGTTACCCTGAAGGGCGTCCTCGGCTTGCCCGATTCGGTCGAGCGCATTCACCTTCGTCCGGTCACGGGCATTCTCGGCGCCATCGCGGTGTTCGCCCTGTTGCTTGAACGGGCGGGCCTGCCCGCAGCCGTCATCAGCGCAGTGATGACAGCCGTCATAGCCCGACCGGGCCTGCTCGACTGGCGCTCCGCGGTCTTCGCGCTGCTGCTGGCGGCCGCTTGCACGGCGGCGTTCCGGTACGGGCTGAACATTCCGTTCCGGCTGATGCCCTGATGGAGCAAGTCTTCGAAGGCATCATGATCGGCGCCGGCGTTGCGCTCCAACCGGAGAACCTCCTCTATTGCTTCCTGGGCGTGCTGCTCGGGACGTTGGTGGGGGTTCTGCCGGGCATCGGACCGGTGCCGACGATCGCGCTGCTGCTGCCGATCACCTATGGCCTGCCGCCGAGCACCGCGCTGATCACGGCCGCCGGCATCTACTACGGCGCGCAATACGGCGGCTCGACGACCTCGATTCTTTGCAATCTGCCGGGCGAGGCGTCTTCGCTGATCACCTGCATCGACGGTCATCGGATGGCCCGGAACGGAGAGGCGGGAGCGGCGCTCGCCGTCGCCGCGGTCGGCTCTTTCGCGGCCGGAACGATCTCGGCCATTGCGGTCGCGTTCGTCGGTCCGCCGCTTGCGCAAGTAGCCTCCGCATTCTCAGCGGCCGACTATTTCTCGCTGATCCTGCTTGGCCTGATCGGTTCGGTGATCCTGGCGCGCGGGTCCGTCGTCAAGGCGATGGCGATGATCGTGCTCGGCGCGTTGTTCGGGATGGTGGGGGCGGACCCCACGTCGGTTCAGGAACGGCTGACCTTCGGACTGCCCGCGCTCCAGGACGGGATCGGTTTCGTGCCCATTGCTATGGGCCTGTTCGGTATCGCCGAGATCATGGTCAACATCGAACGGGCGACCGGGCGAACCATGCTCGGAGCGACGATCGGCCGCTTGTGGCCGTCCCGGGAGCACTGGCGCCGCGCGTGGGGCGCGATCCTGCGCGGGTCGGGCATCGGCACCGTGCTCGGCGTGCTGCCGGGCGGGGGCGCCGTCCTTGCCTCCTTCGCCGCGTACGTGGCGGAGAAGCGCGTATCGCGGACGCCCGAGCGGTTTGGCAAGGGCGCGATCGAGGGTATTGCTGCGCCCGAATCGGCCAACAACGCCGCCGCGCAATCGTCGTTCATTCCGCTGCTGACGCTCGGCATCCCGGCGAACCCGGTGATGGCCCTGATGTTGGCGATTCTGCTGATCCAAAATATTGTGCCGGGGCCAAGCCTCGTGACGACGCGGCCCGACGTTTTCTGGGGTGTCATCGCGAGCATGTGGGTCGGCAATCTGATGCTGCTGGTGCTCAACCTGCCGCTGATCGGGCTGTGGGTCCGCCTGCTCAGCGTGCCGTACCGCTACCTCTTTCCGGCGATCCTCGTCTTCTGCTGCATCGGCGCCTACAGCACGGGCGGCAACGTCTCCGAGATCTGGATCATGCTGGCCTTTGCGGCGTTCGGCTATGCGCTGCTGAAGCTCAAGTTCGAGCCGGCGCCGATGTTGCTGGGATACGTCCTCGCGCCGCTGATGGAAGAACATTTCCGCCGCGCGCTCGGGCTGAGCCACGGAGACTTTTCGGTCTTCGTGACCAGCCCGATCAGTGCGGTCTTCCTGGCCATCTGCGTGGCACTGCTTGCGGCGTTGGCCTTGCCGGCCTGGCGCCGCCGGCGCGAAGTGGCATTCCGCGAGTAGCGCGCGGCGGGAGCGGCTACTTCTTCTTCGAGAGTGCCACGAGGTTCACGAGCAGCGTGCCGATCAGCTTTTTCGCGGCGTCGTCGGTGAGGTTGCCCTGCGCGTCGAACTTGTTCGCGCATTCGCGGATCAGCACTTCGGGCTGCTGCACCGGCTGCATGTTGAGGAACACGAAGCACTGGCGCAGGTGATACTGCGCGCGCGCCGTGCCGAGCGCGCCGACCGAGGCGCCGAGCAGGGCCACCGGCTTGCCGGCCCAGGCGCTGTCGCCATAGGGGCGCGAGGCGCAATCGATGGCGTTCTTGAGCGGGCCGGGGATCGAGTAATTGTATTCCGGGGTCGCGATCAGGATCGCGTCGGCGGCGCGGATCTTGGCCTTGAAGTCCGTGACCTTCGGCGTCGGACTCTGCTCTTCGTCCTGGTTGTAGATGGGCAGGCCGGCGATGTCGTAGATGTCGAGCGTCGTATCCGCCGGCACGAGAAGCTGCGCCGCCTTGAGCGCATTGAGGTTGAACGACTGCTTGCGCAGGCTGCCGCAGACGCCGAGAATCTTGGTGGCCATCGATGATCTCCCCTGGGATGCGTGTTGAGCCGGCGTGACTTACGACGTGCCGGGGCGTTCGGCGAGACGTTTCCCCAAGGTGACTAAAGCGCCGCTCAGCGGTATTCCAGCGACCACAGCGTCACCGGCGCGCCCTTGCGCACCCACAGGCCGGCGCCGGCCTCATGAAATCTGCGGCCCAGACGTTGGCGATACCAGGCGGCCGGGCGCATGTGGACGTCGGCGTCGGTGCGCGTGCGGTCGCAATTGTGCAGCCAGTCCTCGCGCGTGAGCGCGCTGAAATAGAGCAGGCCGCGGCACTGCCGCGCCAGATTGGCCAGCGCCGTGGCGGCCCGCGCGTCGGTCAGGTATTGCACCACGTCGTAGCAGATCACGATGTCGAACGGCCGCGCGCTGCGCCAGGTATCGACCGACCCCTGCGTCCAGCCGTATTTCGCGCACATGTCTTCGCTGATCTCGAGGCCGAGATAGCGCGCCTTGGGAAAGATGCGCCGGAACGTGGGCCGCATCAGGCCGAGGCCGCAGCCGGCATCGAGGATGCGGCGCACGCCGAGGCCGAGATAGTCGGCGAACGCGGCGATGAACTGCGCGCGCGCGGTCATCTCCTCGCGCGAGACGGCGGCGGTCTTGGGATCCAGATAGAACCGGCGGAAGAATTCGAGGTCGAAATCCCGCGCGCGCTTCACCCGCTTCATCCGAGCCGCTTCCCGAGGCGCCCCGCCACGTCCTGGATGAACTGCCAGGCGACGCGGCCGGAGCGGGCGCCGCGCGAGACCGACCATTCGATCGCCTCGCGGTGAAGCTGCGCCCTGTCGATCTTGAGGCCGAACGCGGCGGCGTAGCCGTCGAGCATCGCGAAGAACGTGTCCTGGTCGCAGGCATGGAAGCCGAGCCAGAGGCCGAAGCGGTCGGAGAGCGACACCTTTTCCTCGATCGCCTCGCCGCCGTGGATCGCGGTCGCGCGCTCGTTGTCGATCATGTCGCGCGGCATCAGGTGGCGGCGGTTCGAGGTGGCGTAGAAGATCACGTTGTCGGGCCGGCCCTCGACGCCGCCCTCGAGCACGGCCTTCAGCGACTTGTACGCCGCGTCCTGGCCGTCGAACGAGAGATCGTCGCAAAAGAGAATCGTGCGCCGGTTCGCCGCGCGCAGCACGCCGAGCAGGCGCGGCAGCGAGGGGATGTCCTCGCGATGGATTTCGACGAGGGCGAGCGCGCCTTTCGTTTCCTTGTTCACCGCGCCGTGCACGGCCTTCACGAGCGAGCTCTTGCCCATGCCGCGCGCGCCCCAGAGGAGGGCGTTGTTCGCGGGCAGACCCCGCGCGAAACGGCGCGTGTTGTCGAGCAGCGATTCGCGCTGGCGCTCGACGCCCTGCAGCAGCGAAAGATCGAGCCGGTTGACCTTCGCCACCGTCTCGAGCCGGCCTTCGTCGGCGTGCCAGACGAACGCCTCGCCCTTCGCCAGCGACGCGGCCGGCGGCGCCGCCGGCGACATGCGCTCCAGCGCCGCCGCGATCCGCGCGAGAGTCGCGCTGTCGAGGCCGTTGGATTTCGCGGCAGGCGTGCGGGGTCTGGGCGGTTTGCTTTTGGCCATTGGGGAAGGCGCGGAAAAATTTCGCGCGAACCTAGCCACCGGCCTTGCAGCGGTCAACGCGGCCTCCATATGGAATCGACGGCTGCAACGGCGAAGGCGAGGGCGCGATGACAGCGTGGGTCGGCGTGTTGCGTTTGCAGGCGATCATCACCGGGATCGTCTGCGCATCGGCGGTGGCGCTCGCGGCGCCGGGTTCGCCCGGCAGAGGCGCTGACGCGAGCGAGCCGGAACGAAGCTCGGCGCGCGCAGCGCGCGGCGCCGATCTCTCGCACGGCATTGCGTTCGTCCTGGCGCCGGAATGGGGCGTCCTCTATCGCAACGCGCTGCGCCGGATCCGCGACGACATTGGCGCGGCCTTGCGCACCGACGGAATCCGTTACGACAACCTGCGCGTCACCGGCGGCGCGATCCGATTTCATGTCGCACCTTCGGCATTCGCGCGCGCCAAGGCGAGCATCGCGCGCGCTGCCGCGGTTGCGAAACTGACGGCGGCAGCTTCGATGCCCGGCCATGCCGTTCAGGCCGCGCCCGGCGGCGACATCAGCGTGCAGCTGACGGGCTTCGGCCTCGCGGGCCTTCAGGACGGCTTCATTGCCTCGGCGCGGCACGAATTGGCGCGGCGCCTCTCAGGCGGCGGCTTCGACGATTACCTCGTGACCGGCGACGGCGAGCGTATCCGCGTCGAGATTCCGCCCATGGCCGCCCCGGCGCGCGCGGGCCGTCTGTGCTGAGACGCCCGCACAAGGCCCTCTGCCGCGGCACTTCGGCACCCTTGAACGGGGGGCAAGGACTTGTATATTCCGGACAAATCAGGGGCGCCCCCGATACGGTGAGGCGCCGCTTTGCTATTCCCGGACAGCGGAGACGTCTCAATGTGGATTTCCCAGGCATTCGCGCAGGATGCCGCCAAGGCGACCGGCACGGACAGCTTCCTTACCGGCATTCTTCCGTTGATCCTGATCTTCGTCGTGTTCTGGTTCCTGCTGATCCGCCCGCAGCAGAAGCGGATGAAAGAGCACCGCGCGCTCATCGCCGCGATCAAGAAGGGCGACGAGGTGATGACCCAGGGCGGCATCATCGGCAAGGTCATCAAGGCGCACGAGACCAGCCCCACGGTCGAGGTCGAGATCGCCGACAACGTGCGTGTCCAGATCGCGCGCGGGCAGATCGCCGGGCTTTGGAATCCGCAGGCCATGACCCCGCAGCCGGGTGGTCCCGGCCAGCCCGCCAACGACGGCAGGCCCGGCTTCCTGAAGAAGCTGTTCGGCCGCTGAGCGCGGCGCAACGCGCCGCATCCGGGGCGCCCCGATGATCAACATCTCCCGCTTCCAGCTCTGGAGCGCGCTGCTCGCCTGCGTGGTGTCGCTGCTTCTCGCAGCGCCCAATCTTCTTCCGAAGAGCACGGCCGATTCGCTGCCGAGCTACGTTCCGCACCAGCAGTTCAACCTCGGTCTCGACCTCCAGGGCGGCGCCTATCTGCTGCTCGAGGCCGAGATGAAGAGCGTCGAGGCCGACACGCTCAAGACCGTGCGCGACGCGCTGCGCAAATCGCTGCGCGACCAGCGCGTGCGCTACGAGGAGCTCCGCTACGTGCCGCGCGGCGTCGCGTTCCGCGCGATCGACGCGGCGCAGATCGACGCCGCCCGCACGCTCGCCGAAACGGTCGCGCGCGATCAGGATTCGAGCACGGGCGGCATGTTCGGCCAGCGCCAGCGGCTCTACGACGTGCGCGCCGAGGGCAGCGCGATCACGGTCCGCCTGACCGACGCCGGCCTCGCCTCGCTCAATCAGCGCGTGATCGAGCAGGCGATGGAGATCCTGCGCCGCCGCATCGATCCCGAGGGCACGCGCGAGGTCACGATCCAGCGCCAGGGCGACACGCGCGTCATCGTCGAGGTGCCCGGCGTCTCCGACACGCAGGAAATCCGCCGCCGCATCGGCACGACGGCGAAGATGACGTTCCACCTGCCGCATCCCTCGATCCTGAACCCCTCCGAGACGACGCAGGCGCCGCCCGGCTACACGCTGATGAAGGGCGCCACCTCGATGGGCGAGCAGGGCTGGTACCTGGTGCAGACAGAAGCCGAGCTCGACGGCACGCATCTCACCGACGCGCAGCAGACGTTCCAGGACGGCGTGCCGATCATCCAGTTCCGCTTCGACACGACCGGCGCACGCATCTTCTGCCGCATCACGCAGGAGAATTTGAAGAAGCCGTTCGCCATCGTGCTCGACAACGAGGTGATCTCGGCGCCGGTGATCCAGTCGGCGATCTGCGGCGGCTCGGGCATCATCCAGGGCCGCTTCACGGTGGAAAGCGCCACGCGCCTCGCGCTGCTGCTGCGCGCCGGCGCGCTGCCGGCGAAGTTCAACATCGCCGAGGAGCGCACGGTGGGCGCCACGCTCGGCGCCGACGCGATCGAGGCCGGCGTCATGGCGAGCATCATCGGCCTGGCGCTCGTCACCGCCTTCATGATCGCGTCCTACGGCCTGTTCGGCTTTTTCGCGATCGTCGCGCTGTTCTTCAATCTCGTGATCCTGGCCGCGACCATGTCTCTGCTCGGCGCCACGCTGACCTTGCCGGGCATCGCGGGCATCGTGCTTTCGCTCGGCATGGCGATCGACGCCAACGTGCTGATCTACGAACGCATGCGCGAGGAAGTCCTGGCCGGCCGCACGATGCTCTCGGCGATCGACGCCGGCTTCAACCGCGCGTTCACGGCCATCGCCGACTCGAACATCACGACCATTCTGGCGGGCCTGCTGCTCTATCTGTTCGGCTCCGGCCCGGTGAAGGGGTTCGGCGTGACGCTGGCCATCGGCATCACGGCGTCGTTCTTCACGGCGATCATGATCACCCGCATCCAGGTGGTTTATTGGTGGCGCTGGCGGCGGCCGAAGAGCCTGCCGATCAGCAAGCCCGCCCTGGCCCGCGCCTGAGGCCCAAAGGAGCATCCCGATGGCGCTCGCCAAATACTTCCCGCACGCGACAAAGATCGACTTCGTCCGCGCGCGCTACGTCGCGTTCACGATCACGACGCTGCTGTTTCTCGTAGTGATCGGCGCGCTGGCGATCAGGGGCCTCAATTTCGGCATCGACTTCAAGGGCGGCCTTCTGATCGAGGCCGTGAGCAAGGAAAAGGTCGACGTCGGCGAGGTGCGGCGGAAAGTGGCCGCGCTGAATCTCGGCGACGTGCAGGTGCAGCATTCCGGCGGCGAGAACGGCGTGATGATCCGTGCCGAGCGTCCGCCCGGTGATGAGAGCGTGCAGTCGAAGGCCATCGACGACATCAAGGCCGCGCTGGGGCCGGGTTTCGAATTCCGCCGCCAGGAGTTCGTGGGCCCCAAGGTGAGCGCCGGCCTGTTCCGCGACGGCATGATCGCCACGGCCCTGGCGCTGCTGATGATCGCGGTCTACGTCTCGGTGCGCTTCGAGTGGCAGTTCGGGCTCGCCGGATTCATCGCGACGTTCCACGACGTGACGATGGCGCTGGGAGTGTATGCGCTCACCGGCCTGGAGTTCGATCTCACGGCCATCGCCGCGCTGCTGACGCTTGCCGGCTATTCGATCAACGAATCGATCGTCATCTTCGACCGGCTGCGCGAGAACATGCGCCGCTACAAGAAGGCGGAGTTCAAGGAACTGATCAACATCTCGGTGAATCAGAACCTGTTCCGCACGATCATGACCGGCGGCGGCACCTTGCTCGCGATCCTTCCGATGCTCACCTTCGGCGGCGAATCGCTGTTCGCGTTCACACTGGCGATCGGCTGCGGCATCATCGTCGGCACGTATTCGGCGATCTACGTCTCGTCGTCGCTGCTGATCTACATGCCCGCCATCCGCCGCTGGCGCGGCGACGACAAGGAAGGCAAGGCCGCCGCCGCGAAGGCGTAGCCGACTTCCACAGTATTCCAACGCCGCAAA
The DNA here is from genome assembly GCA_964481045.1 of uncultured Candidatus Odyssella sp. Lineage (GTDB taxonomy): Bacteria > Pseudomonadota > Alphaproteobacteria > Bin65 > Bin65 > SBBV01. Next base: position 9,871 of record CAYZSG010000161.1, read on the forward strand.
CAAAAACGGCGCCCTCGCGGGCGCCGTTTCCGTTCGTTCGTGCGGGCAGCGCGTCAGTAGGCGCTCTGCGTCGCGATCATCGCGTAGAGCATCGGCACCGAGAGCATCGTGTTGGTGCGCGAGAACAGCATCGCCTTCCGGGCCGCGGCCTTCTTCTGGTCGGCCGTGCCTTCGACCATGCCGAGCGCGATCTTCTGGTTCGGCCAGATCACGAACCAGACGTTGAACCACATGATCGTGCCGAGCCACATGCCGATGCCGATCATCGTGTGGTTCGGAATCTTGCTCGTGATGCCGAGCAGCACGGCATTGACGAAGTATTCCTGGAGCAGGGCCAGCAGGATGCCGAAGATGATCGTCGACATCGCCGCCCAGCGGAACCAGAACAGCGCCGCCGGCGCGATGACCTTGCCGATCGCCGGCTTCTGCTCGTCCGGGATCTTCGGCATGTTCGGGATCTGCACGAAGTTGAAGTAATAAAGCAGGCCGATCCACATGACGCCCGAGATCACGTGCAGCCAGCGGACGACGAACAGCCAGAAGCCCTTGCCGAAGGTCAAGTTGTAGCCGCCCGACACGAGGCCGACGATGACGAGCACGACGATGGCCAGCGCGAAGCCGGCCAGAACGGTGTTGCGCAGACTGGTCAGAATGGCAGCCATTGATACTCCCCCAGGTGATTGTGCGGACAAGGCCGAGACCGCGCACCGGAACCTTGTCCTAGTGCGCCCGAAAATTAGGCTTCGCACCCGCAAAGCTCAAGAGAGCCGTCGGCATGGCTGAGGCGCTTTCCGACTGCGCCGCCCTGGTGCGCCGGACCGATTATGACCGCTATCTCGCGACGCTGTTCGCGCCCGCGGAAGCGCGCGAACGCCTGTTCGCGCTCTACGCGTTAAACCACGAGATCGCCAAGGTGCGCGAGACGGTGAGCGAGCCGATGATCGGCCAGATCCGCCTGCAATGGTGGCGCGAGGCGCTCGACGGCATCTACGCCGGCACGCCGCGCAAGCACATGGTCGCGGAGGCGCTGGCGGCCGCGGTGGCAGCGTCGCCGCCCGAGCGCGGGGACTTCGAGGCGCTGATCGATGCGCGCGAGTTTGATCTTGAGGGCCGCGCGCCGGCGACGCTCGCCGCGCTCGAGGCCTATGGCGAGGCAAGCTCGTCGCGCCTCCTGTATCTCGCCGCGGCGCTCCTCGGCGCGCGCGGGGAGGCGACCCGCGCCGCGCTGCGCCCGCTCGGCATCGCCTGGGCGCTCACCGGCCTCATCCGCGCGATACCGTTCCACGCACGCGCGCGGCGGCAATACGTTCCCGCGGACGTCGCGGAGCAGGCGGGTCTTACCGAGACGGCGCTCTTCGCGCTGAAAGAGGGTGAGCCGTTGCGCCGTGCCGTGGCCGCCCTAGCCGGAGCTGCCGGACGCCACTTGGCCGCCGCAATGGCGGCCGCGCCCGAGGCCGCCGCGCGCCCGCTGATGCTGTATGCGCCGCTCGCACGCGCCTATCTGCGCCGGCTCAAGGCGCGCCGCTACGAGGTGATGGAACGGCCGCTCGAAATCGCGCCGGCGGCGAAGATCATCTGTCTCTGGTGGGCGGCGCAAACCGGAACCTAACCGGTTCGTCATCCCGACCGGAGCGAGCCCTCTTGGGCTCGCGGAGTGGAGGGATCGCGGCGCGTGTCGGCACAGTGCACCCGCGTGACGCGATCCCTCCACTTCGCGGCGCGAAGGCGCGCCGCTCCGGTCGGGATGACGGCTGTTGGAGAGGGCCTGAGCCTCAATCCAGACCCGGATCTGGCTTCGGATCCCGCCCGGGGACGCCCTTCTTGTAGAGCTTCGGGTCTTCGCCGCGCGCCGCGGCCTTGCCCTTGATCTCGGCTTCGCGCATTTCGGTGCCTTCGGGCGTGTCGATGGCCGCCTCGGCCTGCTTGGCGGCCTTGCGGGCGCGGCCGGTCTTCACGAATTGCCGCGTGTGCTTGTTGTAGGCGCGAGCCGCCGTGCGGCTGCCTTCGCCTTCGTTGCGTGGCATGTCTGCCCTCCCGCGTGATGATGCTGGTGGAGGGGAAACGCCTGTCGGCGGCCCGGGGTTCCCGCCGAGCGGGTCAGGCGGCCGCGCGCCGGCCGAGCCACGCATCGAGGTCGGCAAGCGCGCGGCGAGCGAGCGCCTGCTTGCGGTCGGCGCCCTTGGGGCCGCGCTTGCCGGTCTCCGGCAACGGCGGAAACAGGCCGAAATTCACGTTCATCGGCTGGAACGTGTCGGCCGCGGCGCCGCCGGTGATGTGGCCGATCAGTGCGCCGAGCGCCGTGGTCGGCGGAGGCGTGGCCATGGCCGCGCCCACGCTCTCCGCGGCGGCGAAGCGCCCGGCGAGCAAGCCGATCGCCGCGCTTTCGACATAGCCCTC
>CAYZSG010000162.1:0-12210 GCA_964481045.1 uncultured Candidatus Odyssella sp.
TCGCTCGGCATCGCCATCTCCGAGGCGGTCGAGCGCGCGGTGCAGCGCGACGACACGAAGTATTCGCTCGGCTCGGTGCTGAACCACGTGCTGATGCACCAGACGATCATCGGCCAGGAGGCGATGAAGCAGCTCGAGATGGCCGACGACTATCCCGACATCGTCATCGGCTGCACCGGCGGCGGTTCGAACTTCGGCGGCATCGCGTTTCCGTTCATCGGCGAGATGCTGCGGGGCGGCAAGAAGATCGACGTCATCGCCGTCGAGCCGGCGGCCTGCCCGTCGATCACGCGCGGCAAGTACGCGTATGATTTCGGCGACACCGGCAAGATGACGCCGCTCGTGAAGATGCACACGCTCGGCTCGGCCTTCGTGCCGCCGGGCTTCCATGCCGGCGGCCTCCGCTATCACGGCATGGCGCCGCTGGTGAGCCAGCTCGTCGAAGAGGGCTACATCAAGGGCGTCGCCTATCACCAGACCCAGTGCTTCGCGGCCGGCGTGCAGTTCGGGCGCGCCGAGGGCATCCTGCCCGCGCCCGAGGCCAATCACGCGGTGAAGGGCGCCATCGACGTGGCGCTGCAGTGCAAGCGCGAGGGCAAGAAGAAGACGATCCTCTTTAACCTCTGCGGCCACGGCAATTTCGACATGCAGGCCTATGCCGACTTTGCCGCCGGCAAGCTCAAGGACGAAGACTACAACCAGCAGGAGTTGGCGATGGCCCTCGCCGGCCTGCCGAAGATGCCGGTGTCGGCGTAGTCCGCACCGGCTTCCGTAACGCTTGAACGCCGTAGGGGCGGGTTTAAAACCCGCCCCTACCCGTTTCAGAACCGGCGCTCGCCATGGACTACGCCACCACCGCTACCGGACGCTCGCAGAAGCCGCTGCTCGGCGGCGCGATCGGCGCGCGCGCGGTCATGGACGGGCGCGAGGTCATCGTGCTCGGTTCGAACAACTATCTCGGGCTCGCGAACCATCCCGAGGTGATCGCGCGCGCGAAGGAAGCGCTCGACCTCTACGGCGCCGGCCCGGCGCTCAACCCGCCGCTGGCAACGACGCCGATCCACGAGGCGTTGTGCGCGACGCTGGCGCGGTTCCACCGCACCGAATCGGCGCTGCTATTCAATTCGTGCACCTCGGCCAATGTCGCGGTCGCCTGCACGCTCGTGGGCGCTGGCGACCGCATCTTCAGCGACCGGCTCAACCACGCGAGCATCATCGACGGCTGCCGCCTGAGCGCCGCCGAAAGCCACGTCTACAATCACGCCGACTTCGCGCATCTCGAGGCGCAGCTCGCTGAGCCCGGCGCCGGAAAGAAACTTGTCATCACCGATGGCGTCTTCAGCATGGAGGGCGACGCCGTCGATCTGCGGCCGCTCATCGAAACGTGCCGCCGCAACGATGCGACGCTCGTCGTCGACGAGAGCCACGCGGCCGGCGTGATCGGTCCGGGCGGGCGCGGCACGGCGGCGCTCCGCGGCTGCGAGGGCGAGGTCGACCTCTACACCGGCACACTTTCGAAGGCGTTCGGCGCGTTCGCCGGCGGCTACGTCGCCGGCCCGGCCGCGCGCGTCCGCGAGCTGCACGACCGCGGCCGCTTCTTCATGTTCACGACCGCGGTGAGCCCCAGCGCCGCGGCGGGCGCGCTCGCCGCCGTGGAGATCGCGCTGCGCGATCCTTCGCTCGCGCAGCGCCTTGCCGAGAACACGCGGCGACTGCGCGCCGGCCTGACCGAGCTCGGCTTCCGCTTGCTCGGCGGCGACAGCCCGATCACGCCCATCATGATCGGCGACGAGACGAAGGCGGCCGCGTTCAGCAATACGCTGCTGGAGGCCGGCGTCTATGTCGGCTCGGTGCGTTTCCCGGTCGTGCCGCGCGGTGAAGCCCGCCTGCGCGCCCAACCCTCGGCCGCCCACACCGCCGCCGACATCGACGAGGCGTTGGCCGCGTTCGCGAAAATCGGCAAGCGCCTCGCGATCATCTAGTGCGGGCCCTTCCCGTCGCCGCGGCTTGCGCCGGGGCGGCAATTCGAGTTTGGTCGCGGAACGGACGCGCCTGACAGCCGGAGCAATCAATGTCTCTCGACTTCAATCTCGCTCTCGAGCACTTCTGGGCCGCGCGCCAGCCGGGCGGGCGCTATTCGGCCGAATACGAGAAGACGCTGAGCGAGAATGAAGCGTATCGCATCAACCTCGCACTGCTCGACCGCCACGCGGCGCGCGGCGAGAAGCAGGCGGGCTGGAAAGTCGGCCTCACGGCGGTCGCGATCCGCAAGCAATTCGGCTTCGCCGAGCCGGTGTTCGCCTGTCTGTTCGAGAGGGGCCGCTGGCGGAGCGGCGGCACATGGCCGCTCGCCGGCATTCATGCGCCCGGCTTCGAGAACGAGCTGTGTCTGTTTCTCGGCGAACGCCTCGCCGGCCCCAGCGTGACGCCGCAGCGCGCCGCGCGCGCGATCCGGAGCGTGGCGCCGGCAATGGAGATCATCGAAACGCGCGGCAACCCCACGCGCGAAGGCTGCCTGCCGATGATCGCCGACAACGGCCAGCAATACTCGTTCGTGACCGGCGCCGAGGTGCCATTCGATCCGGCGGCGCACGATCTCGGCAAGACGCAGCTCGATCTCTATATCGACGGCGTGCATCAGGAGCGCGCGTTCGGCACCGCGGTGATGGAATCGAGCCCGCTCGCCTCGATCGCGTGGCTGGCGAACAAGCTCGCCGATTTCGGCCGTGCGCTCGAGCCGGGCCAGGCGGTGATGACCGGATCGTTCACGAAGCAGTACAAGCTCGACCGGCCGATGCGCGTCGAGGCCCGCTACACGCCGTTCGGCAGCGCGATGGCCAACTTCGTGTAGGGCGGCGCCGCCGGACGCGGAAAAATGCTCCGTGCCCCGATTGGGACCATATTCTGACCCCATTCCGCCGCCAGCTTCGCGTTCTAGCGAACGGTGACCATCCGGCAAGTACGCGCTTTGATCGACTCCCCTCTCAGCCCGCGCGATTCGCGCCCGAGGATACGGCATGCGCCGGCGCAGTGACACGGGCGTGCCGCCCGCACTGGCGCCCGGGACGGCCCTGTTCCTCGACGTCGACGGCACGCTGCTCGACATCGCGCCCACGCCCGACGGCGTGGCCGTTCCCGATGGCCTCGTCGACATGCTGAACACGCTCCACGCCGCGCTCGACGGCGCGGTGGCGCTGGTCAGCGGCCGGCGCCTCGCCGATCTGCGCTCTCTGTTCCGCGGCACCGCCGTCGTCATGGTCGCCGAGCACGGCGCCGCGGCGTCGGTGCCGCTACCAGCCATCGACGGCGCACGGGGCGAGCGCGTTCCGCTGGCGCTCGTTGCCGCATTGCGCCGCTTCGCCGCGCATCATCCGGACACGCTGCTCGAGCTGAAGGGGCACGGCGCGGCGCTGCACGTCCGGCGCGCGCCTTCCGCCGCGCCCGCCGCGCGGCGCCTCGCGGACACGCTGGCCGAGACCTATCGCGGCCGCGTTCGCCTGCTGCGCGGCAAGGCCGTGTTCGAGTTCGTCGCCGCGGGCGTCTCGAAGGGTCGCGCGATCGAGGCCCTGCTGCGCATGCCTGGCTTCCGCGGATGCATGCCATACGTGATCGGCGACGATGTGACCGACGAGGACGGCTTCGCAACCGCGAACCGACTCGGCGGCGTCAGCCTCCGCGTGGGCTCGTCGGATATACGGATGGCGGCAAGCGCCGCGCGCTATACGATCTCTGGACCCCGGCAACTGCGGAAATGGCTGCGCGACAATGCGGAGCGCCTTTCGCCGGCGACCGGGGCGGCGCGCGGGAACCTTCGGACGCGCCGCGCGTCCTAGTTTCGGGCCGGATTGCGCGGCGCCGCAGCCAGAGCGGGCCGGTTCGCGTTTCGCCTATCGATTCCACAACGAACGAGTTCATCCGAATGAAGCGTGTCGTCGTCGTCTCCAACCGCGTGGGTCTGCCGTCTTCGACCGATTCGGCCGGCGGGTTGGTGACCGGCGTGCGCGCGGCGATGCGTGGCGGCAGCGGGCTCTGGCTCGGCTGGTCGGGCAAGATCACCGCGGCGCCGGGCGACTCGCCCGAACTCGTGCGCGCGGAAGGAATCGACTACGCCACCATCGATTTCGATGAAGCCGCGCACCGCGACTACTACCTCGGCTTCGCGAACGGGACGCTCTGGCCGCTTTGCCACTTCCGGCTCGGCCTGATCGAGTATTCGCGCGAACAGGCCGAAGCCTATATCGCGGCGAACGAGCGCTTCGCGCGCGTCCTGATGCCGCTGCTGCGTCCCGACGACCTCATCTGGGTGCATGATTATCACCTCATCCCGCTCGCGCGCGCGCTGCGCCGCCTCGGATGCCAGCATCGCATCGGATTCTTCCTGCACATTCCGCTGCCGCCGCCGCGGGCGCTCGCGATCCTGCCCGATCACCAGCAGATCTTCGCGTCGCTGCTCGACTACGATCTCGCGGGCTTCCAGACCGCCGACGATGCCGATTCCTTCCGCGCCTATTGCCGCGGCACGCTCGGGCATCTCGTCCGCCCCGACGGCACGGTGATGGGCCCGCAGCGCCGCACCGCCACCGGCGCGTTCCCGATCGGAATCGACGCCGCGGCGCAGCAACGCATGGCGGCCGATGCGGCGCATCGCCATACGACCCGCCGGCTGGTCGACAGCCTCGGCGGCCGCAAGCTCATCCTCGGCGTCGATCGCCTCGACTACAGCAAGGGGCTCGCCAACCGTTTCGCCGCCTTCGGCCGCCTGCTGGCGATGCGGCCGGAATGGAAGCGGCGCGTCACCTTCCTGCAGATCGCGGCGCCATCGCGCGTCGAGATCGGGCGCTACCGCGAGGCGCGCCGCGAGCTCGAGCGGCTCGCCGGCAAGATCAACGGCCGCTACGCCGAGTTCGACTGGCAGCCGATCCGCTATCTCAATCGCAGCTACAAGTCCGGGGCCCTGGCCGGATTCTATCGCGTGGCCGATGTCGGCCTCGTGACGCCGCTGCGCGACGGCATGAATCTCGTCGCGAAGGAATACGTGGCCTCGCAGGATCCGGCCCGTCCGGGCGTGCTGGTGCTGTCGCCATTCGCGGGCGCCGCTGCCGAGCTCGACCGGGCGCTGATCGCCAATCCGTTCGACATCGACGCCACGGCCGACGCCTTGCACGAGGCGCTCGTCATGCCGCCCGAGGAACGCCGCGAACGATGGGCCGCGCTGCACGCGGCCGTCGCGCACAACGACGCCGAGCGCTGGCAGCAGAACTTCATTGCCGCGCTCGAAGCCGACGCCGCCCCGCTCCCCTTCGCTGCCACCGCCGCCCGCTGAATCGGTCCACGCGCGCGTCGCCGCGGTTGACTCGCCGGGCGCACCAACATACTATCTAGTCAGTATGTTGACCGGCACGATGTCCCCACTCGCCGTCACTCTCCGTCCCGCCACCAAGAAGGCCCAGCGCGAAGCCAGCGTCGAGGGCCTGCTCATGGCCGCGCGCGCGCTGTTCGTCTCGCAGGGCTACCGCCACACGACGGTGGACGCGATCGCCGAGGCCGCGCATCTCACCAAGGGCGCCGTCTACTTCTACTTCCGCAACAAGGAGGCGCTGCTCTCCGCTCTGCTCGACCGCATCGAAACGGTCGTGCTCGGCGGCATGAACGAGCGCATCGCCGCGGCCGGACAGGGTGCCGCGCGCCGCCTCGTCGCCTTCATGCACGGCCAGGCGCGCCTCGGCGTCGAGAGCCCGGACGACGTGCTGCTGCTGATCCTGATGTCGCTCGAATTCGCCGGCACCGGCGGCCCGATCGAGGCGCGCATCCGCGCCGTGTATGACCGGCTCTACAAGGCGATCGAAGCGATCATCGCGCTGGGCAAGCGGCGCGGCGAGTTCCGCGCCGACATCCGCACGCGCGAGCAGGCCGCCATCGTGATGGCCCTGCACGACGGCACATTCCTCGAATGGTACCGCCGGCGCCAGGCGCTCGGCGGCCCCGAACTCGTGCGCGCGCTGCGCACCTCGATGCTGGCGGGCCTCCTCAAGACCCAATCCGCGGAGACGCACTGATCATGGAAAACGAAAAGATCCCTGGACACGACCTCAAGCCGATCAAGGTCGCCGGATCGCAGTTGCGCATGTACAAGCGCAACGATCCCGACATGCCGGAGGACTATCGCCGCTTCATGGTGAAGCTGCTCAAGTACGCGCATGTCGAGAATTGCGGCAATCCCCACTATCGCACCGTGATCGCCAACATCGCCGATGCCGGGCTGCGCTATGCGCCCGACGGCCGCGCGATGATGATCGAGGCCGAGATCGTGAAGCAGGAGGTGGGGCACGGCCAGTTCGTGGCCGACATCATCACCAGCCTCGGCGAGGACCCCTATAATCCCGAATGGGTCGGGCAGTACGCCTTCGAGTTGCCGCTCAAATCGTGGTGCGACATCTCGTTGTTCCACATGCTCATCGACCGTGTCGGCCTCTATGTCGGCATCGAATGGATGGGCAGCACCTACGAGCCGCTCGCGCGCGTTTCCGAGCAGCTCGAGAAGGAAGAGTATTTCCACGCGACCGCCGGCTTCCGCCACATGAAGCGCGTCGTGAAGACGGCGGACGGCAAGCGCGAGGCGCAGGACCTGCTGCACAAATGGTGGCCGGCCGCGCTCGACATGTTCGGAAAGTCCGATTCGCGGAACTCCTCGAACTACGTGAAGTGGGGCATCAAGGCGCACACGAACGCCGAGCTCCGCCAGAAATACATCGACGACACGGTTCCGCTCATTCAGGAGCTGGGGCTCGACGTTCCCGATCACAACGCCAATCGCCGCTTCCTTTAGGCGGCATCGAGACGCCCCGCGCCTTCACAGGGCCGACGCGCTTTGGAGGAGGACCGCCGGACCGGTGGCGGCGCGGGGCACCACACCATCGAGGGGAGGACTAGCGTGGCCTACAGCCTCACGCGCGAAGGCGGCGTCGGCATCATCACGATGAACAATCCGCCGGCCAATGCCTACACCAAGGCAACCTTGCTGGAGCTTCAGCGATGCCTCGACGAGGCGCGCAATGACGAGGCGGTGCGCTGCGTCGTCTTCAAGAGCGCGAGCGAGAGATTCTTCTCGGCCGGCGCCGACATCTCGACGCTCAAGGGCACGACGCCGGCGGCGATGGCCGATTTCCTCACGATGGCGCACGAAACCGTGGAGATGATCGAGCGCACGCCGAAGATCTTCATCGCCGCAATCGCCGGGCACTGCATCGGCGGCGGCCTCGAGCTGGCCCTCTGCTGCGACCTGCGCTTCGCCTCGGAGGGCAAGTACGGCATCGGGCTTGGCGAGGTGAATCTCGGCCTATCGCCCGGCATGGGCGGCACGCAGCGCCTCGCGCGGCAGATAGCACCCGGCCAGGCACTGCACCTGATGATCACCGGCGAAATGGTCGGCCCGCAGCGCGCGGCCGAGCTCGGAATCGTCGAGCGACTTTTCCCCGCGGAAACCTTCTGGTCCGACGTGATGGCCTATGCGAGCAAGCTGGCGCAAGGGCCGAGCCTCGCGCACGGCATGATCAAGCTTTCGGTGCGACAGGGCCTCGCCGGCACGCTCGCCGAGGGACTTTCCTACGAGCGCGCGAACCAGACGCTGCTGTTCCTGTCGCAGGATTCGCAGGAAGGCATCAAAGCCTTCCTCGAGAAGCGCAAACCGGTGTTTCAGGGTAAATAGGCGCACGAGCGCCCTATGAGACACGTCATCCCGACCGGAGCACGGCGCTCTTGCGCCGTGCGAAGTGGAGGGATCGCAGGCGAAATTGCGCACGATCCCTCGACTGCGCGACCCGCAAGCGCGGCTCGCTTCGCTCGGGATGACGGTGAATAAGAACGTATTGGAGGAACACGATGCCGGCTCCCGTGAGCCTGCTCACGCCGCGCGCGCGGCAGGCGCAATATTGGAACAAACTGACCGAGACGATGCCGCGCGCCGAGCTCGACGCGCTGCATCTCGCGAAGCTCAGGAAGCTCACCGACTACGCCTACGAGTACAGCCCGTTCTATCGCCGGCGCTTCGACGAAAGGGGCTTGAAGCCCCGCCACATCAAGACGATCGCCGATTTCAAGCGGCTGGTGCCGATCACCGACAAGCAGGACTTCATCCAGCTCCAGCAGGAGCGCCCGCCCTATGGCGACACGCTCGCGCTGCCGTTCGAGATGGTGGCCCACCACGTCGAAACCTCGGGCTCGACCGGCCTGCCGCTCGCGGTGCCCTACTCCGCCTACGATACCGAGCGTGTCGGCGAATCCTGGACCTACGGCTTCTGGGCGCACGGCATCCGGCCCGAGGACACGCTCTATTTCGCGTTCAACTGGGGTAATTTCGCCGGCTTCTGGTCGTGCTATTTCGCGGCGCGGCGCATGGGCTGCCGCGTGATCTCGGGCGGCGGCGCCGACAGCCAGGGCCACATCCGCAACATCCAGCGCATGAAGCCGACCGTGCTGATCTCGACCCCGACCTTCGCGCTGCGCCTCGCCGAGGTCGCGCGCCAGATGGGAGTCGATCTGCGCGACACGTCGGTGAAGTACACCTACCACGCCGGCGAGCCCGGACCTTTCGCGCTGCCGGCGATGAAGCGCCAGATCGACGAGGCCTGGGGCGCGGATTCGGGTGAGCTGCTCGGCATCGCCGAAATCGAGGCGTTCGCGCCCGGCTGCCCCGAGCGCGACGGCGTGCACGTCAACGAGATGAACGTGTTCACCTGGACGATGAATCCCGAAACCGGCGCCGAATGCGGCGACGGCGAGATCGGCGAGAACATCATCACCAGCTACACTTACAGCGCGCAGCCACTGCTGAACTACAGGAGCCACGATCTCGTGCGCCGCACCTATGGCTGCGCGTGCGGCCGGACCTGGGCGAAGTTTCCCGGCGTCGTGCTCGGGCGCACCGATTTCATGGTCACGGTGCGCGGCACGAACGTGTATCAGACGGCGGTGGAAAACCTTCTCGGCGAGATGCCGGGCGTGAGCCCGTTCTATCAGCTCGTGCTCGAGCGCATCGAGCAGAACGACCAGATGCGCGTGGAATTCGAGCCCGACCCCGCGACGCCGGAAGCCGAGTGGCCGGCGCTTGCGATGCGCCTCGCCGACGTCATCCACCGCGCGCTGCATGTGCGCCTCGATGTGACGGCAGTGAAGCCCGGCGGCCTGCCGCGCTACGATCTCAAGACCAAGCGCATCATCGACCAGCGGCCGAAGGAATTCCGCCGCGCGCTCGAGCGGTGATGGAGAGCGCCCGATGACCCGCAGCCAGATGATCGCCAATCTCCGCCGCGCCCGCGCGCTCGCCCGCGCGGTTTACGACGCGACCGACCTTCCGCAGATCCAGCTCACGCTGCGCCACGCCGACCAGAACCTGCACTGGGCGTTGTGGAACTTCGGCCAGCTCGACGAGCTCCGGCCCGATCTGCCGGGCTCGATCGTCGCGAACCCGGCGCCGCGCGGAAAGGCAGAGCCGAAGCCGCGCAAGCGCGGCCGATCGCCCTGATGTCCAGCAAGCGCACCGACCGGCGCCGGCGTTCGTTCAACACCTGGCCCGTCTGGTTGTTCGGCGCCTATCTGGGGCTCGTGGCGCTCAACCGGATGGCGCCGGGCTACAATGAGTGCGTCACCGACTCGTGGTGCCTCTCCAGCCGCGACGACGGCTGGCTTCTCTCCCTGCTTCAGATCGCGTTTCTGATCCTGATCGTGGTCGCGGCCTGGTTCGCGTTCGCATGGGCGATCCGCATGCTGGCGAGCCCGCGCCGGCACTGGTGGTTCCTGCTGTTCTTCGCGGCGCTCGGCCTCGCCGGCATCGCGGCGTGGTTTGCCACTGTGCCGCGTGCGCAGTGGGGCAGCTTCGCGCACATTCCCGCGATCGGCGCGCTGTGCATCGCGCTCGGCGTGCTGATGTACTTCGGCTTCCGTCCCCGTCCGCGGCGCCCGCGCCACGGCAAGTCCAGCTAGGGTTGTCCATGTCCGACGCGAAATACGAATTCCTCGCCTTCGACCGCCGCGATGAGATCGCGATCCTGCGGCTCAACCGGCCCGACGTGTTCAACTCCTGGAACGCGAAGATGCGGGAGGAGATGCGCGACGCGGTGCGCGGCCTCGTCGAGGACGACGCGCTGCGCGTGCTGATCGTCACCGGCACGGGCCGCGCGTTCTCGGCCGGCGAGGACGTGCGCGGCATGGGCGATCTCTCGGCGGTGGGCCCCAAGGGCTTCCGCCGGCGCGTGCGCATGATCCACAACGTGTTCGACGAGATCGAGCAGATAGAGGTGCCGGTGATCGCCGCGATCAACGGCGTTGCGGCCGGCGGCGGGCTGGAGCTGGCGCTCTCCTGCGATTTCCGCTTCGCCGCCGATACGGCGCGCATGGGGCTGCCGGAGAACAATGTGGGCCTCATTCCCGGCTCGGGCGGCATCTCGCGGCTTGTGAAGCTCGTCGGCCCCGCCAAGGCGAAACGCCTCGTGATGACCGGCGAGATCGTGCCGGCCGCGAAGGCGTTGGAGCTCGGCCTCGTCGACGAAGTGCTGCCGGCCGACAAGCTGATCTCGCGCGCGATCGAATTCGCCGAACTGCTCGCGAAAAAGGCGCCGCTCGCGCTGGGCACGGCGAAGCTCGTGATCAACCAGTGTATGAACGTCGATATCGAGACCGGGCGCAATTTCGAGCGCATCGGCCAGAGCGTCTTGAAGCTGACCGAGGACCACAAGGAAGGCTCGACCGCGTTCGTCGAGAAGCGCCCGCCGCGCTTCAAGGGCCGATGACCGCCGCCGCGCCGCCGCGCCTCGACTGGGAGGCGCTCGCCGACAAGCTCGAGGCCATCGCCGACGAGATGATGGCGGCGGCGCCGTCCGCGCCCGACGAGATCGAATTGCAGCTCATGGAGCTGCACGCGGTTTCGATCCGCCACGTCGCGCGCCGGCTGCGCCTGTTCCCCGAGGAACCGGAGCCGCCGCTCCCGCGTTGATCGCGCAATTCGCCCGAGGGCTCGCCATGCCGTCGCGCCTGCTGCTTGCCGCCCTGCTCACCCTGCCAACCGCCTGCACCAGCGTCCGCGAAGTCCGTGATTTCACGGGCGACACCGCCCTGCTGATCGAATGCGGACCCGACATCGCCCGCTGCCGGGCGCGCGCCGCCGAGGCGTGCCCGCGCGGCTACGACGTGCTCGCGACCGGCGAGAACCAAACCGTCGTCCAGAGCGGCACACCAGGCGAACGCCGCACCATGACGAGCGCGGATCAGGTGATGAAGGTGAAGTGCCGGTAGCCGTGCTGGCGCGTCACACCGTGCCGCCGCGAAAGAATCCGCCGTCGTCCTCGTCGGACGCGCGCCCTTCGCCATTGCCGTCCGCGGCGCGGGCCTCGATGTGGCGCGACGTCGAGGCCTCCGCCTGCACGATCCGCGGCGATGCTGCCGGCCGCGGTGGCGCGGCCGGACGCGCCGCCACGGGCTTCGCGGCCTTCGGCACCTCGCGCTCGTTCGACATCTCCGCGAGCTGGCGCTTCCACCAGCGATTCTCGTCCCAATCATCGTTGCCCGAGCGCGCAGGCGCCACCGGCGCGGGCTTGGACGACACCGCGGTCTTCTTCGGCGCGGGCGGCGCGGACGCAGCCGCGGGCTTCGCCGCCCGTGCGCGATTCATCTCCTCCATTTCGCGCTTCCACCAGCGGTTCTCGTCCCAGTCGTTGCCGGCCTTGGGCTTCGCTGCCGGCGCCGGTTCGGTCTCGGCGCCCCCGCTGCCTTTCTTCCACTCGGCCAGTTCGCGCTGCCAGATGCGATCGGTGTCGTAGTCGCCGGCCTTGGGCCTCTCGGGCTGCGGCTCCGGCGCCGCGGCGCGAACGGCGGCGGCGCGCACGGTGGAGCGCGCGGGCTTCACCTCGGCGCCGGCGATGTCGTAGGCCTCAAGCGCCACGGCCTTGAACGCCACGCGCTCATATTCCGGGCGCTTCGGGAACGGCTGCGTCGCGTCGAAGCCCACTTTCGGGCCGACATAGTCCGGGAACGACGGGTTGAGGCCGTGGCCGAACGCGTTGTCGATCCGGACGATGCCGGCGGCGGGATCGAGCCGCATCGCCATCGCCCACTCCACGTCCTGCGCGCTGCGGATATCGACGTCGTCGTCGACGACCGTGACGATCTTGAGCGGCGGGAACGCGGCGAACGCCGCCAGGATCGCCTGCTTCGACCAGC
>CAYZSG010000163.1:0-7813 GCA_964481045.1 uncultured Candidatus Odyssella sp.
AGGTCTTCGGCGAAGATCTTGCCCTGGCCGTCGCGGATCGCGGCGGTCAGCGTCTTGTCGCCGGGTTTGAAATTCCGCGCCATGCCCCAGAAGTACCAGATCGCCGTCTCGGTCTCGGGCGTGATGAAATCCACGACGATGGCCGAGGCCTTGTGCTGAAGGTCCGCGCCGAAGCCGCCCTTGCCGGCATGGGCGACGCCGACATCGATCATCACGTGGCTCGGCGGCGAGAAGCGGCAGATCTGCCAGCGGTCCACGGGAACGGTGTCGGCGAGGTGGTTGGCGCGCAGCGCCATCTGCCAGAACGGCGGCGCGATCACGCCTTCCATGAAGCGCGAGACCACGACCGTGTCGCCCTCGGTGCGCGCGGCCACCGGCGTCTCGTCGATCTCCTTCTGGCCGATGCTCGTCGAATGCACATAGGTTTCGTGCGTCAGGTCCATCAGGTTGTCGATCATCAGGCGATAATCGCAGGCGACGTGATACATGCCGCCGCCATAGGCCCAGTCGGGGCTCTCGGCCCAGGCGAAATGCGGCAGCTTGGCCGGATCGGCGAGCCCGCGTTCGCCGGGCCACACCCACACGAAGCCGTAGCGCTCGAGGACCGGGTAGGTGCGCGCGCACGGGAACGCGCCCACGGGCTGCATCGGCATGCTCACGACGCGGCCGTCGCTCTCCATGACGAGGCCGTGATAGCCGCAGACGAGCTGCCCTTCGGTGACGCGGCCCATCGACAGCGGCAGGCCGCGATGCGGGCAGAAATCCTCCACCGCGGCCACCCGGCCGTCGCCGGCGCGATAGAAGGCGATGCGCTCGTTGCAGATCGCGCGGCCCAGCGGGCGCTCGTTGTCGAGCTCGTGCGGCAGGCAGGCCACGTACCAGGCGTTCTTCAGGAACATCGGTGATCCTCCCGTTCGGCCGCCGCCGAAGGACAATTCGGCATGACTTTAGAACGACAGCCCGCGCGCCAACAGGCGTAAGGCAGATCGGGATCACAGTCGAACTTCGTCGGCGTCCGCGCGGCACGCGCGCGCGAAGTGACCGCGCGCACTGCGCCGCCGCGCCGTTTCGCCTAGTCTCCGCCGCGATGACAGGAACCGCAGCCTCGCCGGACAGCGAGGCCGATCGGGGCGCCGTTGGCGCCCCATGAGGATGATCCCATGACTGCGCCTTTCATCGCCCTTTCGATCCGGAAGATCTCCGTTCTGGCCCTGGCCCTCGGCATCGCGGCCGCGGCGACGCTGCTGCTCGCCCCGCCCGCGGAGGCCAAGCGGATGACGTGTCTCCAGAAGTACCACGGCTGCCAGACCCGCTGCCTGCGCTCGGGCGATCTCGCCAGCAACGGCTGGTACAATTGCCTCAACCGGACCTGCAATCCGCAGTTCGACAATTGCTCGGGCACGCGCTAGCCGCCGCCCGCCTCCGCGGCCCTCGGCAACACCGGCGCTCACCGCCGCCCGGCGCGCGTCCACACCGTCATCCGCGTCACGCCCTGCGGCGTGCGCGGATTGGTGGAGCGCAGCTCGGCGGCGGTGAGCGTCGTGATGAGGCGCCTCTGCGCGGGGCCGCCCAGCGCAAAATCGGGGTCAGACTCGATCGACGGCAATGCGTCGACTCGTTCCAGCTTGGTGTTGCCATGAACTGTAGTTCGAGGTCAGAAAACGAGAACGCCCGAGGCAAATCTAACTTCTGTTCGAATGTTTGTTGATTCTGATATTTCAGCGGTTAGAGTGCCCGCTATGATCGCCGCCGGTTCAGGCGGCGGTGACAGGGGGGTTCACTTGGAAAGCATACCCGTAACGCCGCCCGAGTCGCGGGCGGCGTGCATCCAGAGAGCCGAACTCGAGAACGCCCGGTTGCGGAAACTCGTCGTCGAACTGCTCTTGCAGAAGGCACTGCTTGAAGAAAAGCTAGTGAAGCCGCGTTCTTACGGACGATAAGCGCTCGATTTCCCCCTGAATTCGATCGGCAGCGCGCTGCAGTCTCGCGTTCTCGCGCCGCAATTGCGCGAGGCGCCTGCGACGGTCACACCGGTCGAAGGTCATCTGATCGTCAATCAAAAGCACTTGGCGTGTTTCTGACCTAACCATTTGCCCCCAAACAATCAGCAACTGGCACAATCGATTCATGATCGTTTATCAGGAAATTCTAATTTAGGACATATCCTATTCGCTTACGGCCCATGCGGCAAGACTTGCGGCAGCGCGACTACAAGTGGATTCGGCGCGGAAATCGGACTCAAGCGCGATCGACGGCAGCGCGTCGGCGTGTTCGCGCCGGCGCGCTATCCCAGTGTGGCGCCGGCGCCGACGAGCACGGCCATGGCGATAAGGCCGAGGCCGATCAGGGCGACGACGGCGAGAGGATGGCGCGGCAGGCTGTCGTCGGGGGCCGCGGCCGGTTGCGGCTCGAAGAGGCGGGGCGGTTCGCCGCCGGGGCCCCAGCCGACATGCGTCGTCTCGGGATGCAGCGCGCGCTCGTCTTCGGTCAGGCGCGTTTCGGGCGCGGCCCAGAGCGGCGCGGGCGGCGCCTCCATGTACACGGCGAGCGGATCGACCTCGCGCAGAAGCTCGGCCACCGTGGTTTCGAACTCGCCGACGCGAATCGGCGTGGCGTAGGTCACGTTCTCGGCCGTGACCAGGTGCCAGTCGGCGCCCTGCCGGGCCGAGGTTCCGAAGGTGCTGTTGAGATCCCGCAGCAGGAATGTGCCGCGATTGATCTTCACCAGCTCGGCGTGCTCGCGCGACACCGAGGGCTCCTCGAGGATGATCTCGTTCGTATCCGCACGTCCGATTCGGTACCGTTTCATGATCGGCACTCTCGGCTGCAGGCTTGGTCGCCGGGCGTCCCGGGCGCCCGAGAGGCGGCGGGCCGTGGCGGCGAAATGCTGCTACCCAGGTGTTACCAGAACCTAAACCGGCGGTGGCGGCGGGCGCTTATTTTCGGGGGCGGGCGGTTCGCGCCCCCTACCGCCGCTTCGCGCGCGTCCACACCGTCAGCAGCGTCACCCCCTGCGGCGTGCGCGGGTTGGTGAAGCGGAGCTCGCGGGCGGTGAGCTTCGTGACGAGGCGCGTCTGCGCGGGGGCGCCCAGGAGATTGGCGAAGGTGCTGGCTTCGAGCGCCACCGCGAGCGTCTTGCCCGCCGCGTCGAGCGACCAGGTGCCGTAATAGGCGATCGCGGCGCCGACGATGGCGAGGGCCTCCTCGGCCGTCGCCTTGGCGCGGTCGTTGGCCGCGATGCGCGGCACGGCGCCGGTCGATTGGAACAGCGCGAAGTGTCCGTCCGCGGCGAAGATGATGATGCCCTTGGGCGCGGCGCCGAACGGCGCGAAGCGGCTGCCATCGGCGCGCTCGCCGGTCACTTCGGCCAGGCGCCACGCGCCGATCAGCCGCTCCGCGCGCGACGGCGCCGTGGCGCGGCGCGGCTTCGAGACTCGGCGCTGCATTCTGTTGCTCCCCTCGTTTCGCGCGCGATCCTCTGGCGGCGCGGCGCGGAACGCAAGGCGCCGCGAGTCCGGCGCCGCCGCGCGCCGCGGAAAATTACTTAACGCGGATGCGCGCCGCGGCGGCGCGAAGATGATCGGCGGCTGAACGGCGCTCTCAGGCTCGGTTCAGGGGCACCGGCGTATAACCGCGCCTGTCACGAGCACTCACCACCAACCAACACCCGCAGCCAACACCCGCAACCCACTCCCGCAAAGGAACCTTCCCATGTCCATCCGCAACATCGTTCTCGCCGGCGTCGTCGTCATCGGCGCGGCGCTCTCGGCCGGCACGGCCAGCGCGTCGCCCGCCAGCGCGATCCTCGGCGCCCCGGCGGCCACCACGGCCGAGACGGCCCTGCAGCAGGCCTACTACCCGGGCGGCCACTTCAACTACGGCTACCACCGCCTCTGCCGCCTGCCGTTCTTCGTGCTCGTGCAGCGCTTCGGCTACTGGCGCGCGAAGATGATCAAGCGCAACTGCTTCCGCCCGTACTACCCGTACGGCTACGGCTACTAAGCAGCCCGTCCTTCAAGTCGAGAGAGCAGCCCAGGGGCCCCGCCCTGGGCTGCTTTCGCGTTTTCGGGCGATGCGCGCGGGCACTCAACGCGTCCCGGACGACGGGCCCGCCTCGTTGCCGCGATAGATCTTGCCTTCGAGGAGCTGCGGGCCGATCAGGTAAACCGTGCCCTTGGCGCCGCTCAGCACGACGTAGCAGCCGCTGAAGCGGCGGTTGCCCGCGTCCCATTGGAGGCACAGGCTTTCGCCCTCGCGCCGCCAGGTGCCGGCGTTCTTCATGCCGAAGGTCTCGCCCATGCCGCCCGAGGTGAGCCGGCCGCTCATCGCGGCCTCGCCCGTCAGCCTGCCGTCGGCGCCGAAGCGCCAGATCATGTTCTCGAAGCCGCTCATCGTCTTGCTGAAGCCGCGGAACTCGAAGTGGTCCGCGCCGATGCGCGTGGCGAGCTCGGGCGCCAGCATGCGGTCGGCCGCGAGCGCTGGCGCGAAGGCGAGCGCCGTCGCGGCGGCGGCGAGCGCGGCGAGGAATGCGCGGGACATGGCGTCCTCCATCGGGTGTGCGGACGCTTAGGGGAGCCGCGGCGGCGGCGCCTTGCGCCAGATCAAAGGGGCGGGGGCCGCTCCCTTTCGCCGCGGCTGCGTTCCGCCTAAAACCGATCCCGCACACAGCAGCGGGGGACCGGAGCATGCAGGTGAAGGGTTGCGTGGCGCTCGTGACGGGCGCCAATCGCGGGATCGGCGAGCAGTTCGTGAAGGCGCTGCGCGCGGCGGGGGCGAAGCGCATCTATGCGGGCGCGCGCGATGCGGGTTCGCTGGCGGTCGCGGCGGCCGATCGCGACGTCGTCGTGCCGATCGCCATCGACGTGACGCGCGAGGCCGATATCGCCGCGGCCGCCGCGCGCTGCCGCGACGTGACGCTGCTGATCAACAACGCCGGCGTGAACTTCAACACGCCGCTGATCGGCATCGCCTCGCTCGCCAATGCGCGCACCGAGATCGACACGAACTATTTCGGCACGCTCGCGATGATCCGCGCGTTCGCGCCGGTCCTCGCGGCGAACGGCGGCGGTACGATCGTCAACATGCTCTCGATCCTCGCGCGCGTGAACCTGCCGCTGATGGGCTCGCTGTGCGCGTCGAAGGCCGCGGCGCTGTCGATGACGCAGGGCGTCCGCGCCGAGCTCAAGAAACAGGGCACGCGCGTGATCGCCGTCATGCCCGGCGCCGTGGATACGCGCATGACCGCGATCCTGCCGCCGCCCAAGATGAACCCGGCCGACGTCGCCACGGCCGCGCTGGCGGCGATCGAGGCCGGCACCGAAGAGGTCTATCCCGGCGACATGGCGCAAGGCGTCTCCGCCGGCCTCGCCCAGGACCCGAAGGCCGTCGAGGTGCAGTTCTCGGCCTATCTGCCGGGCTAAGGCACCGCGTCCCCAGACAGGGAGACTCTTCATGGACCGCCGCTCGCTGCTGAAGCTCACCTCCGTCGCCGCCGCCTCGGCCGCGATGGCCGCGGTTCTGCCGCGCGCCGCGCAGGCGCAGGCCGCGCCCGGGCTCTGGAACGTGTGGGACAATGCGTTCGCCCGCGCGCGCTTCGTCTCGCTCTCGCACGTGCTCACGCAGGACGCGCCGGTGTGGAAGGGCTTCCCGCCCACGACGAAGTTCGAGCAGGGCACCGGCCGGCTCGACGACAAGAGCCCCTACGCCGCGTTCACCTACGAGAAGCTCGGCCTCGAGACGAGCGCCTATGCGTTCGCCACGGATCAGTTCGGCACGCAGCTCGATCCGCCCGCGCACTGGCACCAGTGCTTCCCGGCGATCGACGAACTGCCGGCGACGCTCGCGCTGCGCAAGCTCGCGGTGATCTCGATCGCGCCGCAGGTGGCGCGCGATCCCGCCTATGCGCTCACCGCAGACGACGTGCGCGCGTGGGAGCGGCGCCACGGCGCGGTGCCGGCCGGCAGCATCGTCATGGTGCGCTCGGACTGGTCGAAACGCTGGCCCGACGCGGCGCGCTTCCAGCCGGCCGACGGCAAGTTCCCCGGCGTCTCGCTCGAGGCGCTCAAATACCTTCACCTCGAGCGCGCCATCCTGTTTCACGGCCACGAGCCGCTCGACACCGACGCCACGCCGACGCTGGTGAGCGAAGACTGGCTGATGAACAACGGCTACATGCAGGCCGAAGGCGTGGCCAACCTCGATCAGGTGCCGGAGACGGGTGCGCTCGTCGCCGTCGGCTTCCCGCGCCTGAAGGGCGGCACCGGCGGCTTCGCGAGCTTCACCGCGATCTGCCCGCCCGAGTGGACTGCCGGCGCGCGCCCCGGCGAGCAGCCCGAGGCGCCGCTGCCGATCAGCGACAGGCGCCTGGTCTGGGATCCGGCCAAGGGCCGGCGCGAGCGCACCGCCGCCTGCGACAAGCCCAAGGGCAAGATGAGCTTCAACAAATAGCCCCCGCGCGCCCAAAGCGGGGCAGGGTGTGACAGCCGTCACACCTGTTCATCTTAACCCTCTCTAGCCTTCCCGCCCTCGGTCTGCGGGGACCGAGCGCGAGAGAGAGGGGACGGCCATGACGGACGCAGCACGGTTCGTGCGCATGAGCGCCAAGGCGTTGATCGACTGGTACGGCATCGATGCGGCGGCCATCGCCGGCGACCGCGCGCGCAGCAAGCTCGCCCACGGCGATGCCGACGGCGCGCGCATCTGGCTCGCCGTGCGCAACGAAATCGAGTGCCTTCAATCGCTTGACGGCGCCGCGCGCAGGGCCTGACCCGCGCGTCCCGGGCAAGGCGGGCGCCGCCGCGGCGCCGGGTGTGATCGCGCTCACAGAGGCGGGCGCCGGTCTGCGTTATGTGATCCGCCTCATTCAGAAGGGACTCGCCATGAACAGATCGCTCGCCGCCGCCCTCGCTTTCGCCGCCGGCCTCGCGGCATTGCCGCAGCTCGCCGCGGCGCAAACCGATTTCGCCACGGTCGGCAAGGTCGCGTGCGTGCCCGATTCGGTCACGCGCTGCTCCGAGCCCGGCAAGTGCACGACGCGCGACGCCAGCCCCGGCGACAAGGCGCAGGTGCTGATCATCGATTTCGCCGGCAAGCAGGTGTCTATGAAGCGCGGCGATCAGGCGCGCGAAGTCGGCAAGGTCACCGAAGACAAGATGGACGGCGGCGTGCGCATGATCACAATGAAGGAAGGCGAGGGCCCCGACGGCCGCACCGCGCAGATGAAGCTCGCCAAGGACGGCAAGCTCTCGATCGATTTCGGCGGCGCCGGCAACAAGGCCGAAGCCACCTGCACGGCATCGTCGTAACGCAGCGCCCCGACTGTCGCACCGGCGCGGGAACGGGCAGGATGGCCTGTCCCGCGCGCCCCGCGCTCGTTCCCAAACGGAGCATCCCTTGATCGCCGTTTCGCGTCTTTTCACCGGCCTCGCGCTTGCCGCGGCCGTGTCCTCGCCCGCCTTCGCGCAGGCCGATTTCCTCAAGGCGCCCAAGGTGGCGTGCGCCCCCGATAGCGTCACGCGCTGCTCGAACGGGCAGTGCACGACGCGCGCCGCCAATCAGCGCGACAAGGCCGACATCCTCGTCATCGACTTCGCCGGCAAGAAGGTGTCGGTGCGCCGCGGCAGCGAGGCGCGGCCGTTCGCCGACATCGTCGAGGACGAGCAGGCCGGCGACGAGCGCCGCTTCGTGCTCGGCGAACCGGGCAAGGCCGGCGGCGAGCGCGTCAAGGCCTCGCTCACGAAAGCCGGCAAGCTCACGCTCGCGATCGGCACAGACGGCAGCAAGGGCGAGGCGACCTGCACGATCGAGTCGTAAG
>CAYZSG010000163.1:7913-9845 GCA_964481045.1 uncultured Candidatus Odyssella sp.
GCGCCGGCGGGGGTGGACACCGGAGCCGCGGCGCCGCAAATGAAGGGCCGAATCCTCCGCACGAAACCGGCCGAGAGCGACCCGAGATGCCCTTCATCACCGCCGGCGGCCGCCGCCTCGAATACGAATGGGTCGGCGATGCGTCGCGCGACGGCGGCCACGCCGGATCGTCGCCCGTCATCGTCATGCTGCACGAGGGCCTCGGCTCGGTGGCCCTCTGGCGCGATTTCCCGGCCGCGGTCGCCGAAGCCACGAAGCTGCCGGTGCTGGTTTACAGCCGCTGGGGCTACGGCAAATCCGAGCCGATCCCGCACGGGCCGCGCCCGCCCGATTACATGAATCCCGAGGGCCGCGCGGCGCTGCCGGATCTGCTGACCAAGCTCGGCGTCGCGCGCCCGATCCTGTTGGGGCACAGCGACGGCGGCTCGATCGCGCTGATCCATGCCGGCAGCGGCGTGGCGCCCAAGCCGCTCGGCGTGATCACGATGGCCGCGCATGTGTTCGTGGAAACGGTCTCGACGATCAGCATCGCCAAGGCGCGCGTCGCCTACGAGGAAAGCGATCTGCGCCAGAAGCTCGCGCGCTTCCACGACGACGTCGACGGCGCGTTCTACAGCTGGAACTGCACCTGGATGCTGCCGGCCTTCATCCGCGGCTTCAACATCGAGGACGACGTGACGCGCATCGGCTGCCCGCTCACGGCGATCCAGGGCGAGCAGGACGAATACGGCACCGTGAAGCAGCTCGATTCGATCCGCGCCAAAAGCGGCGGCCGCGCCGAGATCGTGCTGATCCCGAATTGCCGCCACTCGCCGCACCGCGACCAGAAAGCCGCGACGCTCGGCGCCATCCAGCGCCACGTTTCGCGCGCGCTGGCGAACGCATGAATTCCAACAGTCGAAAGTCCGAATGGCGTCGAGCCGCATGCTCGCAAGAGCGCGCGCGGCCGTACGTTGAAAGCATGACACCTGATACTGTCGTTCCCGCGAAGGCGGGGACCCATCTCGCCGGCGGCGTGCGTGTGCTGCAGAGGCACGCCTTGCGGAAGCGCCGTATGGGTCCCCGCCTTCGCGGGGACGACAAGTTCTTTTTGAGATTTCGGCATCGCGACGGGCTGCGCTGAGGACTCATGGCCTTCATCGAAGCGGCGGGGCATCGCCTCGAATATGAGTGGACCGGGCTCGGCGATGCCGGGGCGCCGGTGATCGTGCTGCTGCATCAGGGGCTCGGCTCGCTCGAGCTGTGGCGCGATTTCCCCAAGCACGTGCACGAGGCCACGGGGCTGCGCGTGCTCAACTACAGCCGCTGGGGCTACGGCAAATCCGATCCGGTGACGCGGTTCCCGCGCGCGCTGCGCTGGATGCACGAGGGCGCCGACGAGCTCGCCGCGCTGCTCGCCGCGCTCGGCGTTGCGCGCCCGGTGCTGTTCGGGCACAGCGACGGCGCCACGATCGCGCTGCTGCATGCGGGCTTGAGGCTCGCGCCGCCCGCGCTCGGCGTGGTGGCGATGGCGCCGCACGTGTTCCTCGAGCGCGAAAGCATCCTCAGCATCGCCAAGGCGCGCGTCTCCTACGAGGAGGGCGATCTGCGCCAGAAGCTCGCGCGCTTCCATGCCGATGTCGACAGCGCGTTCTACGGCTGGAACGTCACCTGGCTGGCGCCTGAGATCCGCGGCTGGAACGTCGAGCCCGAGCTTGCCGGCATCGAATGCCCGGTCATGCTCGTGCAGGGCGTGTCCGACGAATACGGCACGCCCGCGCAGCTCGAGGCGATCAAGGCGCGCACCGGCGGGCGCGCCGAGATCGCGCTGCTCGAGAATTGCGGCCACTCGCCGCACATCGATCAGCGTTCCGCGGTGCTCGGCGCCTTGAAGCGGCTGCTCGCAAAGGTCAAGGTCTCGGCATGAACGCACTCGTCTTTCCGTTTCGCGAC
>CAYZSG010000163.1:9945-12122 GCA_964481045.1 uncultured Candidatus Odyssella sp.
TGCCGGCCAGCCCGGCCCCGGCCAGACGCTCGAGGTCGTCCCCGGCGTCCACTGGCTGCGCATGCCGCTGCCCTACCGGCTCGACCATATCAATCTCTGGCTGCTGGAAGACGGCGAGGGCTGGGTCATCGTCGATACCTGCATCCGCAGCAAGCGCACCAAGACGATCTGGCGCGAGGTGGCGAAGGCAATGCGCATCGGCCGCGATTACGACCGGCCGGTCACGCGCCTCGTCTGCACGCATTTCCACCCCGATCACATGGGTCTCGCCGGCTGGCTCGTGCGCGAATACGAAACCGAGCTGTGGACGACGCGCGCGGAATGGCTGTTCGGCCGCATGCTGTGGCTCGATGCGGAAGGCGAAGGGCAGCGCGACATCGCCAAGCACTACGCGCGGCACGGGCTCGATGCGCCGCGCGTGGCCGACGTGGCGCAGCGCGGCAACACCTACCGCATGGTGGTGGGCGAGCCGCCGCGCGCGTTCCACCGGCTGCAGCACGGCGACGCGATGACGATCGGCGGCCGCGAATGGAAGGTCATCGTCGGGCTCGGCCATGCGCCCGAGCAGGCGTGCCTCTATTGCACGGAGGCCGGGGTGTTGATCGCCGGCGACCAGATCCTGCCGCGCATCACGCCCAACATCGGCGTCTGGGCCACCGAGCCGCTGGCCGATCCGCTCACGGATTACCTCTCGTCGCTCGAGCGCTATCGCGGATTGCCGGACGACACGCTCGTGCTGCCCTCGCACGGCTATCCGTTCACGGGCCTGCATCTCAGGCTCGATCAACTCCAGGGCCATCACGAGGAGCGGCTCGACACGCTCGAGAAGGCGCTCGGGCGCGAGGGCAAGACGACGGTCGAGCTGCTGCCGGCGCTGTTCCGGCCCGATCTCGACAATTTCCAGATCGGCTTCGCGCTCGGCGAAACCCTCGCGCATCTCGCCTGCCTCGAGGGCCGCAACCGCGCAGTACGCGAAGAGGCGAACGGCGTCGTGCGCTTCCGCGTCGCGTAGGAAGGGGTCAGACCCCTTTTTTCTTATTAGTTTCAATAAATTAATATCAAAATATTGAATTCATTGGCAAAAAAGGGGTCTGACCCCTTGCTCGTAAAGGGGTCAGACCCCTTTTCCGACCGCTGTTTCCGCGCTCACACGGCCGGCGACGGTGCACCGAACAGCCTGCGGTACTCTTTTTCGGGGACGCCATACGATCCGCCGGCAACCTTCACGAGACCGCCGCGATCGATCACGATCACATTGCCGCGCTTGGAGGCGACCAGCCCGCGCGATCCCAAGGCGTTGAGCGCCACGGTGACGCCGGCGCGCCGGACCCCAAGCATGATCGAGAGGAACTCGTGCGTGAGCGGCACCACGTCGCCGTTGATGCGGTCCTGCGCCATGAGGATCCAGCGCGCCAACCGCTCTTCGAGCCTGGCGCGGCCGTTGGACAGCGCCGTCTGCGCCGTCTGCACCATGAGGACATGCGCGAACTTCAGGATCAGACCGGTGAACGCGGCGTTCGTGGCCGCCAGCGCATGGAAATCGGCCGCGTCCATGCAATAGGCCGCGCCGGCCAGCTGGGTGTAGGTCGCGTGGGGTGAGCGATCGCTGCCGAGCAGGATCGCGGTGCCCGTCGCGCCCTCGCGGCCGATCAGGCCAACCTCGATATGGCGGCCGCCGCCGTCCGCGACCGTCGATGCAAAGCCGCTCTCGATGAAATAGACCCGCCGGATCGGGCGATTCGCGTCCTCGATCGGGTGGCGGAGCGCCAGCGTCCTGTATTCGAGTTTCGGGGCGACGAGCGCCAGATCGCGCGGCGCGAGCATGAGGAGCAGTCGGTTGCGGAATTTCGCCGGCGGTGCGGCCATCGAGGTGCTCTTTCCCCAAGAGGGGGCGGGAGCACACGCTGTCTCTCTGCCGTCCGCGCCCGGGATCGCCGGCGGACGATGCCGTAAGCTTGGTCTCTGCCGGGCAGTTTGTCCATGACCGCGCCAAATTGCGCGATTCCGTACATTCGTGCGGGAACCGGGCGCGCGCGCCCGCGTTTCCAATCGAATACGAAGATTCGATGTTTTCGCGGCTTTGCCGGCGCGGCGCCGGAAAAGCCTTTTCAAGCCGCTCTTCACCCCGTCCCGCCGCGACTTCAGTGCCCTCACAACCGCTCGGCGGTGGCACGTGC
>CAYZSG010000164.1:0-12100 GCA_964481045.1 uncultured Candidatus Odyssella sp.
TCGACGATGCGCACGCCGCCCTGGCGCGCGCCTTTCGCGAGCGCCTGCGTGATATCGGCGGGATTCGCCTTGCCGTCGCTCGGCAGCCAGACGGCGCCTTTCAGATCGTCGGTGCGCATGACCGGCCACTTGGCGCCGGCCTCGTCAGGCGTCAGCAATTCGCACGGCACACCCTGCCCCTCGGCCATCGCCGCGACGCGGCGCAGCAGGGTCATGCGCTCGTCGGTGCGTGCGACCGTGAGGCCACCGCATTGTTTCCAGCCGGTCGAGAGCCCGGTTTCCGCTTCGAGCTTGGAATAAAGCTCGGTCGAATAGCGGATGAGCCGCGTCATCGAAGGATGCGTGCGGAGCTGGCCGACGAGGCCGGCCGCGTGCCACGTCGTGCCCGACGAAAGCCGCCCCTGCTCGAGCAGCACGACATCTTTCCAGCCGAGCTTCGCCAGATGATAGGCGACCGAACACCCGACGATGCCGCCGCCGACGATGACGGCGCGCGCGTGGGTCGGCACCGCCACTAGAGCCGCCCGGCCAGAGCCGCTTCGTACATCTTGCGCATTTCGGGCACGCCGGCCTTCACCGGATTGCCGCCGGCGGTCGGATCCTCCGAGGCCATCTTCGAGAATTCGTCGAGATGGCTCGGCTTCATGCCGAGATCGGTGAGCGTATTCGGAATACCGATCTGCTTGCGGAGCTCGAGCACCCAATCGAGGAAGCCGGCGAACCCAGGCCTGGCGAGGCCGAGATAGCGTGACACGCGCGTGAGCTTCTCCGCGATCGCCGCCTCGTTGAACGTCAGCACGTAGGGCATCACGACCGCGTTGGTGAGGCCGTGATGCGTGTCGAGCACCGCGCCGACCGGATGCGAGAGCGAATGGATCGCGCCGAGCCCCTTCTGGAATGCCGTCGAGCCCATCTGCGAGGCGGCGAGCATGTGGGCGCGCGCGGCGATGTCTTTCCCGTCGGCGACCGCGCGCGGCAGGAACTCCTTCACGAGCCGCATGCCCTCGAGCGCGATGCCCTCGGCGTAGGGGTGGAAGAACGGCGCGCAATAGGCCTCGAGGCAATGCGCGAACGCATCCATGCCGGTGGCGGCCGTCACCTTCGGCGGCAGGCCTACCGTCAGCTCGGGATCGGCGATGACGATGCGCGGCATCATCCTCGGGTGGAAGATGATCTTCTTGGTGTGCGTCGCCTCGTCGGTGATGACGCCGGCGCGCCCGGTTTCCGAGCCGGTGCCGGCCGTCGTCGGCACGGCCACCACGGGCGCGATGCCCTTCTCGTCGGCGCGCGTCCACCAGTCGCCGATGTCCTCGAAATCCCACATCGGCCGCGTCTGCCCGGCCATGAACGCGATCACCTTGCCGGTATCGAGCGCGCTGCCGCCGCCGAACGCGATCACACCGTCGTGCTTCCCGCCGCGCAGCACGGCAAGGCCGTCTTCGACGTTCTTGGCGACCGGATTCGACTTCACGCCGTCGAACACGGCGATGCCGAGCCCGGCCTTTTTGCAGAGCGCCACAGCCTCCGCGATCATCGGCAGCTTCGACAGCCCCGGATCGGTGACGAGCAGCGGCTTCACGATGCCCGCCGCCTTGCAGACTTCGGGCAATTCCTTCAGGCGCCCTGCCCCGAAGCGGACTGCGGTGGGATAGTTCCAATTGCCGGTAAGGGGGATCGTCTGCGTCATCGTTCAGTCCCTAACATGCGGCGTCATCCCGACCTGAGCACGGCGCGCTTGCGCCGTGCGGAGTGGAGGAATCGTCGGCCAGCTGCGGCACGATCCCTCCACTTCGCGGCGCAAAGGCGCGCCGCTCCGGTCGGGATGACGTGCGTGGGTAGGAGCATTGCTCAAGCCACCGTGCGCAGATGGAAGCTCTTCGGCCTTGTCAGATAGTCGAACCCCAGCTTCGAGAGCGTGCAGCCGCGGCCGGAATCCTTGACGCCGGTCCAGGCGAGCTCGGGATCGAGATAGTCGCAGCGGTTCATGAACCAGGTGCCGGTCTCGACCGCGTCGCCGATGCGGATCGCGGCGGCTTCGTCCTGCGTCCAGATCGCCGCCGTGAGCCCGTAGCGGCTGTCGTTCATGCGCAGGATCGCTTCCTCGTCGGATTTCACCTTCATGATGCCGATGACGGGGCCGAAGCTTTCCTCGGTCATCACGCGCATCGTGTGGTCGACGTCCACGAGCACCTGCGGCGCCAGATACGGCGTGCCGGCCTTGTCGCGCGGAAACCGCTTCGGATCGATCAGCGCGCGGGCGCCCTGCTTCACCGCCTCGGCCGCGTGCCCGCGCACGAACTCCGCCGCGGCGGCGCGCACCATCGGGCCGAGCGTCGTCTCCGGCTTCAGCGGATCGTCGAGCACGTAGCTGTAGGTGAGATCGGCGAAGCCTTTCACGAAAGGCTCGTACGCCGCCTCGTGTACGTAGATGCGCTCGATGCCGCAGCAGCTCTGCCCGGAATTGAAGAAGCTGCCGTCGACGAGATTCTCGATCGCGTGGTCGAGCTTCGCGTCGGCGCGGACGTAGGCCGGATCCTTCCCGCCAAGCTCGAGGCCGGTGGCGATGAAGCGATCCGCCGCCGCGCGCTGGATCGCGTGGCCGCCCTCGACCGAGCCGGTGAACGCGACGAAATCGATGCCGTCGGAGGCGACGAGCTTTTCGGTGTCGCCGTGCGAGATGTGCAGCACCTGCATGACACCCTCGGGCAGGCCGGCGGCGGCGAAACCCTCGGCGAAGCGCTCGGCGACGAGCGGCGTCTGGCTCGAATGCTTCAGGATCACCGCATTGCCGGAAAGGATCGCGGGCACGATGGCGTTGACCGCCGTGAGGAACGGATAGTTCCAAGGCGCTATGACGAACACGACGCCGAGCGGCTCTTTCCGGATGAAGCGCGTGAAGCCTTCGCGCGCGCCGGCCTTCACGTCGGCGAGGCCTTCGGCCGCCAGCGCCATCATCGCCTCGGCGCGCTCGCACATGCGCTCCACTTCCATCGGCGTGTAGCGGATGGGCCGGCCCATCTGGCGCGTGAGCTCGGCGCCGATCTCGTCCTTCTTCGCGCGCATCGCGGCCGTGAAGCGCCGCACGGTCTCGATACGGGCGCCGAGCGGCACCGCGCGCCACGCGCGCTGCGCCTTGCGCGCCGCGGCGAGCGTCGCCGCGATCGTGGCCCCATCGGCAAGAGGACGCCGCGCGACGATGTTGCCGTCGATCGGCGAAACGACTCTGATCTCGTCGGGCATCAAATGATCTCGAAATACCGGTCCAGTTCCCAATCGCTGACGTGCTTCCGGAATTCGCGCTCTTCCCAGTCGCGCGTGGCGGCGTGGTGATCGACGAACGGTTTGCCGAACAGCTCTTTCGCCGCCTTCGACTGCTTCAGGCGCTCGGCCGCCTCCATCAGCGTACGTGGAAGCTGGAGGCGGTCGGCGTGCTGCTTGGCATATGCGTTGCCCTTCACCGGCTCGCCGAGCTTCAGCTTGTTCTCGATGCCCCACAAGCCCGACGCCACGGCTGCGGCGAGCGCAAGATAGGGATTCGCATCGGCCGCCGCGACGCGGTACTCGACGCGCGTCGATTTTTCCGAGCCGGGGATCACGCGCAATGCCGTCGTGCGGTTTTCCACGCCCCAGGTGGCGACCGTCGGCGCCCAATAGCCGGGGATGAGCCGGCGGTAGGAATTCACGGTCGGCGCCACCATCGCGAGGAATTCGGGCATCAGCAATTGCTGGCCGGCGACGAAGCTGCGCATCGCCTCGCTCATGCCATAGGCCGATTGCGGATCGTAGAAGGCCGATTTCGTGCCCTTCGCGCCGCGCCAAAGCGACATGTGGATGTGGCCGCCGCAGCCCGGCCAATCCTTCGACCACTTGGCCATGAAGCTCGCGAGCCAGCCGCGCCGCTCGGCGAGCACCTTCGTGAAGGTCTTGAACAACGCCGCCTTGTCGGCGCTTTCGACGCCGGTGGAGACGCGCAGCGCCGCCTCGAGCACGCCGGCGCCGGTTTCGGTGTGCAGGCCCTCGATGCCGAAATCCATCTTCTCGCCGAGATCGAGCAGGTCGCGATACCACTCGGCGTGCACCGAATTGCGCAACACCGAATATCCGAAGAAGCCGGGCGAGATCGGCTTCAGATTCTTGTAGCCCTTTTCGCGCACCGAATGCGGCGTCTCGGCGAAGACGAAGAACTCGTACTCGAAGCCGCAGCGGACCTCGAAGCCCATCGTCCGCGCCTTGTCGAGCACGCGCTTCAGGGTGTTGCGCGGGCAGATCGCATCGGCCGGCGGCGCGAATTCGCAGAGGAAGAACAGCATGCCGGGCTCGGTCGGGATGTCGCGGCAGCTGTCGAGCAGCACGCGCACCGGCGCGTCGGGATAGGCCGTGTGCCAGCCAGTGTAGGTGGTGTTGTCGTAGAGCTGGTCGTTGGAGTCCCAGCCCAGCACCACGTCGCAGAAGCCGAAGCCCTTCTCGAGCGCGCCCAGGAACTTGTCGGCGTGCAGATATTTGCCGCGCAGGATGCCGTCGCTGTCGTGGACGCCCACCTTGACGTGCGAAAGCTTGCGCTCGCGCAGGATGCGGCGGACGTCTTCCGCCGTCTTGACCGCCCGCGGCTGCATGGAAAGGCCCCCTTGGTCGCGCGTTCTCCCCGGCCTTCCCCTTAGCGCAAAAGGGGGCCGTTTGTCACAATTGCTTCATGGTTTACGCCCTTCGCGGGGCCTTGACGGGCGGGGCGTCATCGGTCACGGCGGCATAGAGGCGGCCGAGCAGCGCGCGCAGCGTGCGCAGTTCCGCGGCCGAGAACCGCCGCGTGATCCGGCGCTCGAGCGCCAGCGCGAACGGCAGGAAGCCGCGGCAGCGCCGGCGGCCGAGCGGCAGCAGATCGATCTTCACCGTGCGCCCGTTGCCGACGACGCGCTGGCGGCGCACGAGCTTCGCCCGCTCCATCGCGCCGACGAGGCGCGACAGGGTCGAGAGGTTCACCGAAGTGCGGCGCGCGAGATCGCCGAGGCTCTGCGGCCCGTGCACGTAGATCGTGATAACGACGCGCCACATCTCGAGCGTGAGCCCCGCCGCCGCCAGCTCGGGGCGGATGATCTCGTCCACCCGCGCCGAGGTGCGGCGGACGAGATAGGGGAGGTAGCGGCCCAGCTCGAACATGCCGCCACGATAGGCAAGGTGATTTGCATTTGCAAATGTTGCGTTGACAATTCCCCCGCCCGTGGGCACTGTTTCGGCGACGGCCGCCGACGAAGAACGAGAACAGGCCGCGGAGGATCCGAGATGCCCGAAGCCGGCGAAGCCCGCGCCGTTCCCGATTCCGCCGAGCTCGTTGCGCGCGCCGCCGCGATGCGCGAGACCTTGCGCTCGCGCGCCGAGGCCTGCGAGAAGGCGCGCTCGACGCCCGACGAGACGATGCGGGAGCTGCGCGACGCCGGCCTTTTCCGCATCCTCCAGCCGCGCCGCTTCGGCGGCTACGAGCTCGATTTCGCGACGCTGATCAACGCCGTCACCGAGGTCGCGCGCGGCTGCGGCTCGACCGGCTGGGTCTACATGATCGGCGGCATCCATCAATGGCTCGCCGCGCAGTTCCCGGTCGAGGTGCAGGAAGAGATCTGGGGCCGGGAGACGGACACGATCGTCTCCGGCTCCTACGCGCCCTCGGCCACGGCGAAGCCCGTGCCGGGCGGCTATCGCGTGAGCGGCGTGTGGGGCTTCGCGAGCGGCTGCGATCACGCGGGCTGGCACGTGGCGGGCATCATCTTCCCGCCCGCGGAGCCCGACGGAAAGCCCGGCGCCGGCTTCGTGCTGCTGCCCCGCGCGGACTACACGATCGAGGACAACTGGTACACGGTGGGCCTCGCCGGAACGGGCAGCAAGAACATCCGCATCGACGACGCGTTCGTTCCGCATCACCGCACGATCACCTTCCAGCAGCTTTCGACCGGCCAGGCGCCGGGCGCCGCCGCGCACAAGAGCCCGCTCTATCACATCCCGTTTCTCGCCGCGTTTCCGGCCTGCCTGGCCTCGACCGGGATCGGCATCGCCGAGGACGCGATCGATGCCTTCATCGACATGGCGCGCGTGCGCAAGACCAAGGGCGCCGTGGCCGGCGCCGGCAATGCGATGGCCGAATTCTTCGCGGTTCAGAGCCGCCTCGCCGAGGCCACGGCCTCGGTGGATGCGGCGCGGCTCCTGCTGCTGCGCGACGTCAACGAGGCCCTGGCGCTGACGCAGGCGGGCCAGCCCGTCTCGGTCGCGATGCGCATCCGCAACCGGCGCGACCACGCCTTCGCGGCCCGCCTCGCGCAGCAGGCGACCGAAGCGCTCTATGCGAGCTGCGGCGGGGCGGGCCTCATGCTCTCGCACCGCGTCCAGCGCGCATGGCGCGACGCCAATGCCGTCGCCAAGCACGTGTCGCTCAGCTGGGACGCGGTCAGCTCGATGTACGGCCAGCACGCGCTCGGGCTGGAGCCGCGCGGCCAGTATTGAGCGTCAGCGGGGATCGAGGATCAGGAGCTGCTTGTCCGGCAGGCTGGCGCGCGAGAGCACGACGGTGGCGCCGTCGTGGCGCTTCACCGGATAGTTCTTCGCGAAGAGCGCGATGAAGCGGTCGAGCGAGCCGTAGCCCCAATAGTGCATCGGGATCACGACCTTGGGCTTGATCTGATCGATCACGGTCGCCGCCCCTTCCTGGCTGATCGTGACCGCGCCGTCCACGGCGATCAGCACGATGTCGATCGGGCCGAGCCGCTTCAGATGCTCGTCGGTGAGCGTGTGATGCAGATGGCCGAGATGCGCGATGCAGAGCCCGGCCGATTCGAACACGAACATCGAGTTGCCGGCATAGTCCGTGGCGCCCGAGCCCCAGTTGCGGATGTTGGTCGGGATATTGAACACGCGGAGATCGCGCTCGCCGACGTCGTGCGCGGCGTAGCCGCCCTCCTTCCAGCCGCGCAGCACGTGCTTGATGCCCGGCTCCGGCGCGCCGCTGTAGTGGTTCGGGTGCGCGCGGTTCATCGTCGCGATCGTCGGCACGATCGGCGCGCGGTAATAGTCGTTGTAGTCCGTCGCCGCGGTGACGCCTTCGGCGGTGCGGATCAGGAATGTCGAATGACCGATATAGGTGACCTCGACGCTGTCGCGCGGCGGAAGCCCCTCCGGGATGACGGCCGTGCGGAACACGCGCGCGCCGGGCGCCTCGGCCACCGGCGCGCAGAGCGCGAAGGCATTTCCCGCAGCGGCCAACAAGGCCGCAGCGCCCACGAGCAGTCCGAACAGTACACGCGCCATGGCGGCTTGCCTCTTCGACGAAACGATCAGTGCCCCGGCAGCAACAGAAGCTGGCGGTCCGGCAGATTCGCGCGCGAGAGAATCACGGTCGGGCTTTCGCTGCGCTTGACCGGATAGCGCCCGGCGAACAGCGCGGCGAAGCGCTCGAGCGTCACCTCGCTGAAGAAGTGCATCGGCATCACGACCTTGGGCTTGATCTGCTCGACGACTTCGAGCGCGCCCTCTTGCGTCAACGTCACCGAGCCGTCCACTGCGATCATCACGATGTCGATCGGGCCCATGCGCCGAAGATGCTCGGGCGTGAGCGTGTGATGCAGATGTCCGAGATGCGCGATGCACAGGCCGCCCACCTCGAACACGAAGATCGAGTTGCCGCCGAAATCCGTCGTCCGGCTCTCCCAGTTGCGGATGTTGGTCGGGATGTTGAACACCTTCATGTCGCGTTCGGCGAGATTGTGCTCGGCGACACCGCCGTCCTTCCAGCCGGGCAGCACGTGCTTGATGAGGGGGTCGGGCGCGTGGCTGAAATGCGTGCTGTGCGCGCGGTTCATCGTCGCGATCGTCGGCGTGACCGGCGGGCGGATGTGATCGTTGTAGTCGGTCGCGGCCGAGACGCCACCCGGCGTGCGGATCAGGAACGTCGAATGTCCGATATAGGAGATCTCGACGCTGCCCTTGGGCGGAAGCTGCGCCGGAAGTTCGACGGCGGGCCACACGCGCGCTCGCGGCGCCTCCGCCACCGGCGCGCACATCGCGAACGCGGTGCCGGCGGCCGCGAGCAGCGACACCGCGCCGGCGAAAACACGGGTGAAAAGCCCAATCATGCTGATTCGCTCCAATTACACCCGTCATCCTGAGCGCAGCGAAGGATGACGGGAATCATCGGTACGGCGCGGTGAGCACGAGAAGCTGGCGATCGGGCAGCGTGTGGCGTGACAGCACCGCCGTTGCCGACTCGGCGCGCTTTACCGGCCATTTCGCCCCGAGGATCGCGATGAACTGCTCGACCGCCACCGGCGTGAACACGTGCTGCGGGATCACGACCTTGGGCTTGATCTGCTCGACGACCTCGACAGAGCGCGATTGCGGCATCGTATAGAGCCCGTCGATCGGCACCAGCGCCACGTCGATCGGACCGAGCTGCTTCAGATGTTCCTCGGTCAGCGTGTGGTGCAGGTGAGAGAGATGCGCGATGCACAGCCCCGCCGCCTCGAACACGAAAATGGAATTGCCGGCATAGCGCGTGCCGCCCGTGCCCCATTCGCGGATGTTGGTGGGCACGTTGAAGACGCGGAGATCCCTGAGCGTGAAATTGATCTCCGCGATGCCGTCCTCTTTCCAGCCCCTGAGGATGTGCTTGATGCCGGGATCGGGGTTGAGGCTGTAATGCGTCGGATGCGCGATGTTCATCGTCGCGATGTCGGGCGTGATCGGCGCCGGAACATAGTCCGTGTAGTCCATGATCGCGGTGACGCCGCCGGCCGTGCGCAGCAGGAACGTCGCGTGGCCGAGAAAGGTGAGTTCCACACTGCCCGCCTTGGGCGGCTCCTCCGGGACCACGGCGGCCGGCCAGGGGCGCGGCGCGCTGGCGACCGGGGCGCAGGTGGCGAAGGCGGAGGTTGCGGCGCCGAGCAGCGCGAACGCGGCGCCCAGGAGCGGCACGAAACGGCGGCGGGAGGGAAGCGCTCGGTGCATGAGGCCGTCCTCGACTGGCGATACGAAGCCTAATGCAGATTCCATGCCGGTGTCATCGGCGCGTCGCCGCCCGGGGATGACAAATGCGCGAGGGGCCGGCCCTTACTTCCCGTCCGCCGCACTGGCGGCGGATGGGAAGTGAGGGCCGGAGCCGCTATTTGCGCTTTGCGGCCCGGATCGCGCGCCAGACGCGTTCGGGCGTGAGCGGCATTTCGATGTCGTCGAGGCCGAGCGCATCGAGCACGGCGCTGACCACGGCCGCCGGCGCGCCGATGGTGCCCGATTCCCCGCAGCCCTTGGCGCCGAGCGGGTTGTGCGTGCAGGGCTGGCTCTGGTCGAACCGCGAGACGAAGTTCGGCAGATCGTCGGCGCGCGGCATCGCGTAGTCGAGGAACGAGGCCGACAGTAGCTGCCCGTCGTCGTAGACGCAGCGCTCGAGCAATGCCTGGCCGATGCCCTGCGCCAGCCCGCCCTGCACCTGGCCTTCGACGATGATCGGATTGATGATCGTGCCCACGTCGTCCACCGCCGTGTAGCGCAGGACGCGCACGACGCCGGTATCGGGATCGACCTCGGCCTCGCACACATGCGCGCCATTGCTGAACGCGAAATTGGGCGGATCGTAGAACGCGCTCTCGACGAGGCCGGGCTCGAGCTTCTCGAGCGGGTAGTTGTGCGGGATGTAGGCCGCGCGCGCGACTTCGGCGAAGGCCAGCGCGCGATCCGTGCCGGCGACCCGGAACGTGCCCTTCGCGAACTCGATATCGGCTTCGGCGGCCTCGAGCAGATGGGCCGCGATCTTCTTGCCCTTCGCCACGATTTTCAGCGCCGCGCGGTCGAGCGCCGAGCCGCCGACCGCGATCGAGCGCGAGCCGAAGGTGCCGGTGCCGTAGGGGACCGCGGCCGTATCGCCCTCGACGATCTCGATCTTCGCGAGCGGCACGCCGAGCCGGTCCGACAGGATCTGCGCGAAGCTCGTGGCGTGGCCCTGGCCGTGATTGTGCGTGCCGAGAGAGGCGCGCAGGCCGCCATCGGGCTCGACCTTGATCTCGGCCGATTCGAAGAAGCCGGCGCGCGCGCCCATCATACCGGCGAGCCGCGACGGCGCCACGCCCGAGGATTCGAGATAGCAGGCAAGGCCGATGCCGCGCCGCCGGCCGCGCGTTTCGCTTTCGCGCCGCCGCGCCGCGAAGCCGGCGTAGTCTGAAGCCGCCAGCGCCTGTTCGAAGATCGCGGGGAAATCGCCGCTGTCGTAGGTCGGGCCGATCGGCGTCTTGTAGGGCATCGCCGCGCGCGGGATGAAATTGCGGCGGCGGACTTCGGCGCGGTCGAGGCCGAGCGCGCGGGCGGCGCGGTCGGCGAGGCGCTCCAGCACGTAGCACGCTTCGGGCCGCCCGGCGCCGCGATAGGCGTCGGTCGGCAAGGTGTTCGTGAACACACCGGTCACCTCGACGTGGATCGCCGGCGTGCGGTAGAGGCCTGCGAGCAGCGCGCTGTAGATGGCGCTCGGGATCGCCGCGCCGACGGTCGAGACGTAGGCGCCGAGATTGGCGATCGTCGAGACCTTGAGGCCGAGGAATTCGCCGTCCGCGCCGAGCGCCAGTTCCGCGTGCGTCGCGTGATCGCGCGCCTGGGTGTCGGAGAGGAAGCTTTCGCTGCGATTGGCCACCCATTTCACCGGTCGGCCGAGCCGCCGGGCGGCCCAGGCGACGACGGTTTCCTCGGGATAGTGCTTGCCCTTGTAGCCGAAGCCGCCGCCGACATCGGGCGAGACGACGCGGATGGCGCCCTCGGGAATGCCGAGCTGTTCGGTGACGAGCCGGCGCACGTGATGTGGCACCTGCGTGGCCGCGTAGAGCGTGAAACCGTCGCCGCCGGGCACCCCGATCACCGCGCGCGGCTCGATCGCGGCGCCGGCAATGCGGTGATTGACGAGATCGATCTTCACGACCTGCGTCGCGCGCGCGAACGCGGCCGCGGCCGCCGCGGCATCGCCGCGCGTCCAGCGGAAGCAGTGATTGCCGGGCGCTTCGGGATGAAGCAGCGGCGCTTTGGCGCCCAGCGCGTCGCGCGCGGACGTGACGGCATCGAGCGGCGCGTAATCGATTTCGACGCGTTCGGCCGCATCGGCCGCGGCGTCGCGGCTTTCGGCGATCACCACCGCGACTGCCTCGCCGACATGGCGCACGGCGCCGCGCGCCAGCGCCCAGCGCGGCGGCTCGTTCATCATCCGCCCATCAGGCATCCGGAGCGGCCACAGGCTCCGCATCGGGCCGACGCCGTCGGCCTCCATGTCGGCGCCGGTGAAGATCGCGACGACGCCAGGCATCCGCTGCGCCGACTTGACATCTACGCGCCCAATTCGAGCATGCGCATGCGGCGAACGCACGAACGCGCAATGCAGCTCGCCCGCAAAAACGAGATCGGCGACGAAGCGCCCACGCCCCGTCAAGAACCGCGCATCTTCTTTGCGAAGAACCGGCGCCCCGATGCCTTCGGCGTTGCGCGAGAGTTCTGCTTGCGTCGGCGACGTATCCATCCGGAACCAGGCAAAGTTTCTCTCTCTCCCACTGCGCGGGAGAGGAAAGATCGGCGCCTATTGCATCTCCTCGCGGACCAGATCCAACCGCTCGAACACGGCCTTGTCGGTGACGACGAAGAGATCGGCGTCGCCCGAGAGCGCCGTGTGGCTGGCCCAGGTCCAGTGCGGGATCGTGAACACGTCGTGTTGCGACCAGGCGAAGGTCTTGTCGCCGACCGTCGAGCGGCCTTCGCCGGAGGCGACGAGGCACACCGCGTTGTGCGTCGCGCGGCGCGGGCGCGTGGCCGCACCCTTCGGCAGGCGCGCGGCGTAGCAATCGAGCGTCGTCATCACCGAGCCGCCGGTGGCGGGGTTCACGTAGCGCAGCCATTTGGCGCCGTCAGCGCCTGCCTTCATCGCCGCGAGCAGGCGGCGTGTGGCCTCGCCGGGATAACGGTATTTCGGCGATTGCGCGCCGTCGGGCTTCAATCCCGCCGGCACGAGCCCCGCTTCCGACCAGAGCCGCTCGTCGCCCTCGTCCACCTCCCAGAACGCGTTGTCGCCATGCGCGCCGGGCTCAAAGAAGCTCGCATCGAG
>CAYZSG010000165.1:0-12065 GCA_964481045.1 uncultured Candidatus Odyssella sp.
TCGTACAGCTCGCGGTTCACCTCGAACTCGAGCGTGCACAGCGAGTGGGTGATGTGCT
The DNA here is from genome assembly GCA_964481045.1 of uncultured Candidatus Odyssella sp. GTDB lineage: Bacteria > Pseudomonadota > Alphaproteobacteria > Bin65 > Bin65 > SBBV01. The sequence continues at coordinate 59 of CAYZSG010000165.1, forward strand.
CGATCGCGTCGGACTGGCCATGCGCGAAGTCGTAGGTGGGATAGACGCACCAGGCGGTGCCGGTGCGCGGGTGCGACGCGTGCAGGATGCGGTAGAGCACCGGATCGCGCATGTTCATGTTGCCGGCGGCGAGATCGATCTTCGCGCGCAGCACGCGCGCGCCGTTCGGGAACTCGCCGGCGCGCATGCGGCGGAAGAGGTCGAGATTCTCCGCGACCGGGCGTTCGCGGAATCTGCTCGTGCGGCCGGGCTCGGTGAGCGTCCCGCGCATCGCGCGCATCTCCTCGAGTGGCGTGTCGTCGACATAGGCCTTGCCGTTCTCGATGAGGTGAACGGCCCAGGCGTAGAGCTGCTCGAAATAGTCGGAAGCGTGATAGAGGTGCTTGCCCCAGTCGAAGCCGAGCCAGCGCACGTCGGCCTCGATCGCGTCGATGAACTCCTGCTCCTCCTTGGTCGGGTTGGTGTCGTCGAAACGCAGGTGGCAGCGGCCGCCGAATTCCTGCGCGACCCCGAAATTGAGGCAGATCGACTTGGCGTGGCCGATATGCAGATAGCCGTTGGGTTCGGGCGGAAAGCGCGTGACGACCTCCTTCACGCGTCCGGCCGCGAGATCGGCCTCGACGATGTCGCGCACGAAGTCGCGCCCCGCCTCTTTGCCGGCCTCGGGGGCGGCGGCCTCGGCCGTGTCGGTCTTCATCCTGTCCTCGGTTCCTGCGCCCGCCTTATTGTGGGGGCGGCGGTACGACGTCTATGTGCCAAATGTGCACGTTTGCGCCAATAGGCTTCCACGTGGCGACGCGATTCGCTCACGTCCGGCGTGCATGGCCCGATTTATCGGTTAGTATCGCGGCAAAACGGGGCCAAGCCGATGCTCATCTTCCGCCAGCTCTTCGATCCGCAATCCTCCACCTACACCTATCTGCTCGCCGACGGCAAAACGCGGGACGCGGTGCTGATCGACCCCGTTTTCGAGCAGGCAGCGCGCGACAGCGCGCTGGTGCGCGAGCTCGACCTCAAACTGCTCTACACGCTCGAGACGCACGTCCATGCGGACCACGTGACCGGTGCGGCGCTGCTGCGCAAGCGGCTCGGAAGCAAGATCGCCCTCGCCGCCGCCGGCGGCGCCGAGGGCGCCGATCTCTACCTCAAGGATTGCGACCGTGTCGCCTTCGGGCGGCGCTGGCTCGAGGCACGGGCGACACCGGGCCATACCAGCGGCTGCACGACCTACGTGCTCGACGACGAGACGCGCGCCTTCACCGGCGATGCGCTGCTGATCCGCGGCTGCGGGCGCACCGATTTCCAGCAGGGCGACGCGCGCTCGCTCTATCGCTCGGTTCATGCGCGTATCTTCTCGCTGCCCGAGACCTGCCTGCTCTATCCGGGCCATGACTACCGCGGCCTCATGCAGAGCAGCGTCGGCGAGGAGCGGCGGCACAATCCGCGCCTCGGCGGGCAGATCGCCGAGGACGATTTCGTCGGCTACATGCGCAATCTCGGCCTGCCGCACCCAAAGCAGATCGACGTGGCGGTGCCGGCGAACCTCAAATGCGGCGAGCCGCAGGGCCGCGCGCTCACCGACGAGACGCCCGGCTGGGCGCCGCTGATGCTCACCTTCGCCGGTATCTGGGAAATCGCGCCGCAATGGCTTGAGGAGCATGCGCGCGAGGTTCACGTCGTCGACGTGCGTGAACCGCACGAGTTCACCGGGCCGCTCGGCCACATTCCGGGCGCGGCGCTGGTGCCGCTCGGCACACTCGCCGAGCAGGCCAAGGCGCTGCCGTCCGAGAAGCCGATCGTCACGGTCTGCCGCGCCGGCGGGCGCTCCGCGCAGGCGACGCTGATCTTGAAGAAGGCCGGCTTCGAGCGTGTCGCCAACCTCGCCGGCGGGATGCTGCGCTGGCGCAGCCAGCAATTCGCGGTCGAGGGTGCCAGCGAATAGTGCTGCCGATGCCCGGCGGCACTTTCATTTGCAAAAAATCGCATATATAAACCGGTCCTCGACAGGGATCCGCGCATGAGCAATTTCACACCCGTATCCGCCCTGATCGGCGGCGGCCTCATCGGTCTCGCCGTCACGATCTACATTCTCGGCCTAGGCCGCGTGGCCGGCGTCAGCGGCATTCTCGGCAGCCTCCTCAGGCCGCGCAGCAGCGAGGCGCCGGCGCAGCTCGCCTTCGTGGCCGGCCTGATCGCGGCGCCGCTGCTGATGGGTGCCGCCGGCTTGCCGCTGCCCGCCGTCACGATCGACGCCTCGCTGCCGGTGGTGATCGCCGGAGGCTTGCTCGTCGGCTTCGGCACGCGGCTTGGCGGCGGATGCACCAGCGGCCACGGCATCTGCGGCATCGCCCGCTTCTCGACGCGCTCTCTCGCGGCGACGATGATGTTCATGGCAGCGGGCATCGCCGTGGTGTTCCTCGTGCGCCATGTGATCGGAGGCTGATCCGATGCCGGTCCTGTTGGCACTCATCGGCGGGCTCGTGTTCGGCGCGGGCCTCACCGTCTCGCAGATGGTTGATCCGGCAAAAGTGCTGGGCTTCCTCGATTTCGCCGGCATCGTCCGCAGCACGTGGGATCCGAGCCTCGCCTTCGTCATGGGCGGCGCCCTCGCCGTCTCGGCTCCGGCATACTTTTACGCGCAGCGGCGCGGACAAGCCGCGTTCGGTCCGCTGCGCATTCCGGTCCGGCGCCCGCTCGACAAGCGGCTGACCGTGGGCGCCGTCGTGTTCGGCATCGGTTGGGGACTGGTCGGCTTCTGCCCCGGGCCGGCGGTGACGGCGCTCGGCTTCGGCGCGAGCAAGGCCATCATCTTCTTCGCGGCGATGCTGGGCGGCATGGCCGTTTACGAAGTGCTTGCCACGCCGCGCGGTACGGGTGTCTCGGCCGCCGATCAAGCGGCATAGGCGCTTCGACCGAATACTGCCCGCGCTTGCGGCCCCTCCCCCCAATGCTATGATTGCACAACAATAATAAGCCAATCGGGGGACTCTGGCCTTCGGGGCGCATGCGCATCGATCTGCAACTGCTCGGCCGGTTCGGCGCAACGGTAGTAGCTGACCCTCCGCGCGCCGTGCAGATGTCGGCGCCGCGCCGCCGTGCCGTGCTCGCGTATCTCGCGCTGCAGCCGGGCCACATGGAGACCCGGGAACGTCTGGCCGCGCTGCTGTGGGGCGACGCCTCCGATCACCAGGCCCGTCAGAGCCTGCGCCAATGCCTCCTCGGCCTCCGCAAGGAGTTCCAGGCCGCCGGGCCTGACCCGCTGGTGATCGAACGCGACGTGGTGGGGCTCGATCCCGCCCGCTTCGTCGTCGATGTGCGGGAATTCATGGCGCTCGCGGGCTCCCACGCCGCCGCCGATCTCGACCGCGCGGCCGATCTCTACAAGGGCGAATTCCTCGACGGCTTCGAGCTCGACGTCGAGCCGTTCAACGAGTGGCTCCGGGTCGAGCGCGCCCGCATTGCCGCCGCGGCCGCTGATGCCCTGGAACGTGCCGCCACCGCGCATGACGCCGGCGGGAACGGCGCCGGTGCCGTGAACGCGGCCGAGCGCCTCGTGGTGATAGACGCGCTGAACGAGCCGGCGCACCGCCTGCTGCTCAGAATGCTCGCGAAGTACAAGGGCCGCGACGCGGCGCTCGCCCATGCCGACGCCCTGGCCGCGCGCATACGCGGCGATCTCGGCAGCGAGCTCGAACCGGAAACGGCGTCGCTGATCGCCGACATCCGCGCCACCGCGCCGGCGCCCTTGCCCCTGGCCGCCCGCATCGGCCCGCCGCTTCCGGCAACTCCCTCGATTGCGGTGCTGCCCTTCGTCAACCTCAGCGACGACCCGGCGCAGGCCTATTTCGCCGACGGCGTGACCGAAGACATCACGACGGCGCTCTCGCGTCTGCGCTGGCTGTTCGTAATCGCGCGCAACTCGGCCTACGTGTTCAAGGACAGGGTCGCCGACATGCGCACGATCGCGCGCGAGCTCGGCGTGCGCTACACGCTCGAGGGCAGCGTGCGCGCGGTGGGCCAGCGCATCCGCATCACCGCCCAGCTCATCGACGCCGAGAAGGGCACGCACATCTGGGCACAGAAATACGACCGCGAGCTGCACGACATCTTCGCGGTGCAGGACGAGATCACAGAGCACATCGTCGCCGCGATCGAGCCGCATCTCTATGCCGAAGAGGGCTATCGCGCCGCCGGCCAGCCGCCCGAAAACGTGGATGTGTGGGGCCTCGTCGTGCGCGCGATCGGCCTCATCAACAAGTTCGGGCGCCGGGAGAACGAAGAGGCACAGCGCCTGCTCCGCCGCGCGATCGAGGTCGACCCCGACTACGCGCGCGCGCACGCGATCCTCTCCTGGGCGATCTGGTGGGCGACGCTCTACTATTATTTCTCGGACCGCTACGAGGGCTACCGCCAGAGCGCGCGCCACGCCGAACAGGCGATGCGCCTCGACCAGAACGAGCCCTGGGCGCGCGTGGCGCTCGGGCTCAATCTCAGCACCGCCGGCCTGCACGAGCGCGCGCTCGCCGAGCACCAGGCCGCGCTCAGCCTCAACCCGAGCTTCGCGCTCGGACGCATGACGTATGGCTGGGCGCTGCTGCGCGCCGGGCGGTTCGACGACGCGATCGCGGAGACCGCGAAAGCGCTGCGCATGAGCCCGATGGACAGCTTCTTCGGCCTCTACACGCAGTTCCACGGCCTTGCGCTATTGGCGGCCGGGCGCTTTGCCGAGGCGCTGCCGCATCTGCGCGAATCCGTCTCGGCCGGCGCCGAGTTCGCCGGCCACTACAATTCGCTGATCAGCTGCTGCGGCCATCTCGGCCATCTCGACGAGGCGAAGGAATACATCACCCGCCGCAACCGCATCGGACCGCCGCTGCGCGTGAGCGTGTTGCGCACCAATCTGCGCGGCTTCGCCCATTGCGACGTGTTCACCGAGGGTCTCGCCAAGGCCGGCGTGCCGGAATAGGTCCGGATCGCGCTCAATAGGCCGCGGCGCAGCCGTCGCCGCGCGGATCGGCGGCGCCTTCGAGCAGCCCGCCCGGATGGCGGACGATGGCGCCCGCATGACCCATCAGCGCATCGTAGGCGCCGATCACGCGCACGCGGTGCCCGGCCGATTCGAGTGCGGCGACCAGCGCCGGATCGAACCGGCTCTCGAGGCTCAACTCGATGCGCGGCGTTCCCCAGGTGCGGCCGAGCAGCCAGCGCGGCGCCGCGATCGCTTCGGCGAGGTCCATGCCGTACCGGACGTGGCGCGTGAACAGCGCGGCTTGCGTCTGTGGCTGGCCGTCGCCGCCCATGCTGCCGTAGACCATGAGCCGGCCATCGGCGACTCGCGCCATCGCAGGGTTGTTCGTGTGGAACGGCAAACGTCCCGGCAAAAGCCCATTCAGCGCAGAGGGTTGGAGCGCGAAGCTGCACCCGCGATTCTGCCATTGAATGCCGGTATCCTCGAGCACGACGCCGGCGCCGAACTCCCAGTAGATGGAGTGGATGAAACTGACGGCGCGGCCGGCATCGTCGATGGCGCCGAGCCACACTGTGTCGCCGGGCATCGCCGGCCTCGGCCACGGCAGTGCCCGCGCGCCATCCACCGCGGCGACGCGAGACGCAAGCGCGGCGGGAGACAGCAGCGTCTCGACCGGCTCGCGCATGTAGGCCGGATCAGTGATCGCGGCATCGCGCATCAGGAACGCCTGCTTGGTCGCCTCGACGAGGCGATGCACGTGATCGAAGCCCTCGCCTTCCGCCGCCGCGATGCGGTCGTAGATCGCGAGGATCGCGAGCGAAACGGCGCCCTGTGTCGGCGGCGGCGTGTTGTAGAGCGTCCCAGCGCCAATCCGCACCGAGACAGGCGCGCCGACGATGGCGCGGTGCTCCGCAAGGTCCTCGGCGGTGAGCGGGCTGCCCGCGCGCGCGAGATCGCCGGCGATGCGCCTGGCCAGCGCGCCGCGGTAGAAGCCGTCGAAGCCGTCGCGGGCGAGCGCCTTCAAAGTCTCGGCGAGCGCGGGCTGCTTCAGCGGATCGCCGGCCGCGGGAAGGCCATCGGCGAGGAACAGGCGCCGCCACGCCGCGAGCTCGCGCATCTCGCCCTCTTTCGCCGCCACCATCTCGCAATGGCCGCGCATCACCGGCACGCCCGCCTCTGCGTAGTGGATGGCGTCTTCGAGCAGCGCGGCCAGAGGCAGCGTGCCGCCCCAGGACCTGGCGACATCGTGCGCGGCGGCCCAGCTCGAGACGGTGCCGGCGACGGTGTTGGCCGCGAGCGGACCGCGAGCGGGAATGGCATCGAGGCCGCGCGCGCGGTAGTAGGCCACGTCGACCGCGCGCCCCGCGCGGCCGACGCCCATGATCGCCTTTGGCGCGGCGTCGCCCGGCGCCGCGATCAGCCAGAAGCCGTCGCCGCCGATGCCGTTCATGTGCGGATAGACGACCGAGACCGTCGCCGCAGCCGCGATCATCGCCTCGATCGCGTTGCCGCCCGCGCGCAGCACGCGCAAGCCCGCCTGCGCGGCGAGGTGATGCGAGCTCACCACCATGCCGCGCGCTGCGCGCGCTGTCGGCTGCATCAGAGCGCGAGCCCCGCGCGCACGCCCTCTTCGATCGCGCGCTTCGCGTCGAGTTCGGCGGCCACATGCGCGCCGCCCACATAGGTGCAGCCGATGCCGAACGAGGCGAGAGCCTTCTCGTCCAGCGCACGCAGCGGATCCTGCCCCGCGCAAACGACGATCGTGTCGGCTTCGATGCATTCCTGCGTGCCGTCGGCGCGCGCGATTTGCAGGCCGCGGTCGTCGATTGACCGATACGCAATGCCGTCGAGGAACCGCACGCCGGCGCGCTGGAGCGCCATGCGATGCACCCAGCCCGTCGTCTTTCCGAGCGTCCGCCCGAACGGGCCGGGCGAGCGCTTCAGCATCGTGATCGTGAACGGCGGCGGCGGCGCGGCGTGGCCGTTCTTCTCGAGGCCGCCCGCGCCCGCATTGGCGGGATCGATGCCCCAATGCGCCGCGAACGCGGCGGGATCGAGATGCGTCGTGCTCGCGCGCTCGACGAGAAACAGCGCCACGTCGAAGCCGATGCCGCCGCCGCCGATGATGGCCACGCGCGGCCCCGCATGCTTGCGGCCAGCAAGAAGATCGACGTAGGAGACGACCTTCGGGTGATTGGCGCCCGGGATCGCGAGCGCGCGCGGCGCGATGCCGCTGGCGATGACGGCATGCTCGATCCCGGCCGCTTTCAACGCGACGCCATCGGCGCGCGTGCCCAACTTCACGGCGACTCCGGCGCGGCGCATGCGTTCGGCGAAATAGGCGACGCTTTCGGCGAACTCCTGCTTGCCGGGGATGCGCTTCGCGAGATTGAACTGGCCGCCCAGTTCGCCGGCGGCCTCGTAGAGCGTCACCGCGTGGCCGCGCTCGGCCGCCGCCGATGCCGCGGCCATGCCCGCCAGCCCGCCGCCGATGACGGCCACACGCTTTTTTGCCATGGCCGGCGCCGCCGCGAACTCCCCTTCGCGCAGCGCGCGCGGGTTCACGAGGCAGGTCGCCGGCTTGAACGTGAAATAGTGGTCGAGGCAGGCCTGATTGCACGCGATGCAAATGTTGATACCAGCGCGGTCGCCCGCCTTCGCCTTGTTCGCGAAGGCTTCGTCCGCGAGCAGCGCGCGCGCCAGCGAAACCATGTCGGCCTGGCCGGAGGCGACGATCTGCTCGGCCGTTTCCGGCGCGTTGATGCGGTTGCTGGCGACGACGGGAATAGTCACCGCCGGCTTCACGAGTCCGGCCGCCCAGGCATAGCCGGCGCGCGGCACCGCCTGGTTGATCGTCGGGATCTGCGCCTCGTGCCAGCCGATGCCGGTGTTGAGGATGTCGGCGCCCGCCGCCTCGACCGCGGCCGCCACGCGCTTGATCTCGTCGAGGCCGAGACCGCCGTCGACGAGCTCGAGCGCCGAAATGCGGTACATCAGCAGCGAATCGCGCCCGAGCCGCGCGCGCACGCGCTTCACGACCTCGACGGGAAAGCGCAGCCGGTTCTCGAACGCCCCGCCCCACTCGTCGTCGCGCTGGTTAGCGCGGAGCGCGAGGAACTGGCTGATCAGGTAGCCTTCCGAGCCCATGATCTCGACGCCGTCGAAGCCGGCCTCGCGCGCATAGGCGGCGGCCGCGGCGTAGTCTTCGATCGTCTGCACGATCTCGGCAGCGGAAAGCGCGCGCGGCACCGCCTTGTTGATCGGCGATTTCAGCGCCGAGGGGGCGACGATCTCGTCGTGATAGCCGTAGCGTCCGCTGTGCAGGAGCTGCAACACGATGCGCCCGCCCTCGGCATGGACCGCGTCGGCGACCGGCTTCAGCACCATCGCGTCGTCGCGGCTGCCGACATAGGCCGGATGCGGCGTCATGCGCCCGGCGCGGTTGGGGCCGTAGCCGCCGGTCACGATCAGCGCGGTGCCGCCCCGGGCGCGCGCGGCGTAGAACGCGGCGATGCGCGGCACCGCGTCGCGCTCGCCCTCGAGGCCCGTATGCATCGAGCCCATGATGATGCGGTTCGGCAGCGTGAACGGGCCGGCGGCAATCGGCGTGAACAGGTGCGGATAGGATTGCATCGGACTCAGGTGATGGCGGGGACGCGCTGGCATAGCCGCAAGGCCGCCCGCGCGCAACGCGCGGAATGGCGGGCGCGCCTCAGCGAAGCTGCAGGTTTCCGGCGAGGAAGCCGGGCCCGCCGAGAGTCAGCGCCGGCGGCTCGCCACTGACCTCATAGCAATGCGGCGCGGCGAGGCCGAGCACGGGCGCCGCGACGCAGAGGCTGGCGCCTTCGACGGACCAGGTACCGGTGCCCTTTTCGTCGCCGAAGCACGCGGATACCGCGCCGTCGGCGGCCTCGGCGCGGCAGGTGGCGTCGAGGACGCCCTTCGCGCCGAACACCAGCTCGACGCGGGCAACCGCGCGCCGGTCGGAGAGCAGCCGCGACAGCGTGGCGCTCCGTCCGGCCAGCGCGGGCACTGCCGCCGCGCGTGGAACCGAGGGCGCCGCGGCACGGGTCGTTTCGCCCGCGCCGCCCGTGAACTGGAGCGCCAGCGCGGCCACGCCCGCGGCGAGGCCCGCCAGCGCGACGATGCGCCAGATCGTCTCGCTCTTCCCGCTCATTGCAGCAGCATCGCACCGGCGAGGAGCCCGCCGCCGGCCAGGCGAAGCTGATTGCCGCCGCCGGAAACCTCGTAGCACGCATTGCCCGGAAGATTGATCACCGGCGAGGAGAGGCACAACGTCGAGCCGTTCAGCGACCAGCGCCCGCTCCCGTTGCGCTGGCCGAAACAGGCCGTCTGGCCGCCATCCGCCGCCTCGGCGCTGCACGAGACCGAGAGCGCGCCGCCGGCGCCGAATTGCAGCTCGATGCGCATCACGGCACGGCGCTCCGACGATATGCGCGAAAGCCGCGCGGTGCGGCCCGCGAGCTGAAGCCCGCCCGGCCGCGCCTCCGGCGGTTTCACCGCCTCGGGCGGCTTCGGCGCCTCTGGCGGCTTATCGGATTGCACCGCGAATGCGACACGGCGGAACTCGGGCCCCTTGCCCGGCGCCGTATAGCCAATACGGATGCGCGCGGCCGCCACGCCGCGCCGCACCGCCTCGTGTTGCGCAGCCTCGCACCGCTCCTGCGCGAGCTTGCGCCCCTCGGCCGTGTCCTTCACCTCGAGCTGATCGTAGCCGCAGGCCAGCATCAATTGCGCGTTCGCCTCCGCGCGCGCCGCATCGGCGCCGCGCTGAAGGTAGGGCAGCGCCTGCGCATCGAGCGTGCGGTCTCCGAACCCGAAATACGCGGCGCCGCGGCGCCCGCGCGCGTCGTAAACCGGCGCCCGGACGACGCCCTTGGTTCGCTCGCGCTCGGCGGCGTCGGGATCGGGCGGCGCGGCCGGCTTCTTCTTCGCCTCCTCGAGCTCGCGGCGCGCGGCGGCGAGATCGGGCGACGCCGGCTCGAGCTCGGCGGCCTCGTCGAGGCGCTTCGGCACGTCGTCGAACTTGCCGTCGCGGATGAGCTCGCGCGCCTCGCGCAGCAGCAGCGCCAGCCGCGCCGCGATGCGCCGCGCGAGATCCCGCTGGAACGCGTCGAGCTCGCGCGAGAGATCCGTGAGCGACGCCGGCGCGGGATCGCTGCGCAGCGCCTCGCCGGCGCGCGCGAGCTGCACCTTCGCCTGCTCGGCCACGCCGCGCGCCTCGGCCAGCCGGCCTTGCACGGCCGCGGCGCGCGCCTGCTCGAAATGATAGTCCGCGAGCTTGATGTGGCGCTGGACGCGCTCGCGGCGCTCCTTCTCGTCCTCGGCACGGCCGCGGATCGCTTCCACCCGCGCGCGCGCGGCTTTCGCCGCGGCCGGATCGAGCCGCTCGATCGCCTCCGTCGTACGGGCAGCTCCGGCATAGTCGCCGCGGTCGGCTTGGCGCGCGGCCTCTTCGCTGAGATCCTTGACCATGGCGTCGACGCGTCCGCCAAGTTCGCGCTCGAATGCCACGAGCTCCTCGAGCAATTGCTTGACACGCTGCGGCTCGGCATCGGGATTGGGAACGGCCTGGCGCGCCTCTCCGTGCGCCAACCACGCGAGCTCGAGCCCCGTCTTGGCTTCGGCCAAACGATTCTCGCGCAGCGCGACGCGCGCTTGCTCGAAATGATTCCGCGCGCGCGAAATGTGCAGATCGACGCGAAGCTCTTTCGCTGCCGCCCTCACGCGTTGGAGTCCGACATGTCCGGGGCGTTTGCTCAGCGCCAACTCGATACGGTACTCGAGTTGGGTGATACCGCCCTCGCGATACACCCGCTCCTGTTCACCCTTGCGGATTGCGTCCTTTATTGCGGCGAGATCGGCCTCGGCTCGCACCTCCGCCTCCTTGGCGGCGCGCTCGGCCAACTCGTCGGCGGAAGGCGGAGGCGGCGTCGAGGCAGGCGGCGTCGTTGCGCTGACTTTCGTCGGGGGCGTGCCGGGCGTCGCGGCGGTGTCCGGCGGTGCTTGTGCCGGCGACAATGCGAAAAAGGCGGCTACGGCGGCCGCCGCGATCGCTGCGGCGCCCCCCGCCAGCAGCGGCACGCGGCTTTTACGCGGCGGCGCATCCGCGACCGGCGCAATCGTCGTCGCGCTGCCGATTACAGACGTCGGCGGCGCGCCGTGGCTCGGCAAGGCTTGGCTGACAAGGCGCGACGTGCCGTCGCCTTTCAGCATCGCGCGCAGCTCGCCGATGTTCTGCGGCCGGTCGGCCGGCATCACGGCAAGCGCGCGGTCGGCGGCTTCGAGCAGGCGGTCGCTGTAGCGGCCGGCCCCTGCCTCGCGCGCCGGCTTCATCGGATCGGCCGTGCCGCGCAGCCGCGCCGAGACGCGCTCGGGCGCCGCCGGCGGCCGGTCGCCGGCGATGCAGCGATAAAGCACGGCGCCGATCGCGTAGATGTCGGTCCACGCGCCCTGATCGCCCTTCGCCTCGTATTGCTCGAACGGCGCGTAACCCTCCGAGACGATCGCCGTGATGCTCTTCGATTCGGTGCCGAAGGCCTGCCGCGCCGCGCCGAAATCGAGCAGCACCGGGCGGCCGTCCCGGCGGATGTAGATGTTGGCCGGCTTGATGTCGCGGTGGAGGAAATGCGCGGCGTGCACCTGCTCGAGGCCGTCGAGGATCGGCAGGATCACCTCCCCGATCTCGGATTCGTCGAGCGTCTTGCCGCCCGAGATCAGCGCGTCGAGCGGCTTGCCCTCGACGTACTGCATGACGAGGTAGGCCGTGCCGTTCGCCTCGAAGTAGCGGTAGACGGAGACGATGTTCGGATGCTCGAACGCGACGAGCGTCGAGGCTTCCTTGCGGAAGCGGTCGAGGCCCCAGGCGAACTGGCCCTGCGAGCTGGAACTGACCGCGCGCACCGTGAAGCTGTCGGCCGCGCGCGCCGCGAATCCCTGCGGCAGGTATTCCTTGATCGCGACCTTGCGGCCGATCTGCACTTCCTCGGCGAGATAGGTGATGCCGAAGCCGCCCGC
>CAYZSG010000166.1:0-12023 GCA_964481045.1 uncultured Candidatus Odyssella sp.
CCGCGAGCCCCACGAGGCCCTCGCTTCCGGTCGATGCGCGCGAGCCGCGCGCATCGGCATGTAGAGCGGTATCCGGTCCAGTGGAAGCAGTTCTGTGGCGGCGTCGTCCATGCGCGCATCCTTCGAGGCCCGCCCCCAAGAAGGGCGGGCGCTTCAGGATGAGGTTGTACTTGCTTGAGCGAATTCAGCCTCATCCTGAGGTGCCGCCGCTCTTGCCACGGCCTCGAAGGATGGACGCACACGAGGCATCGCGACGGCGTAGTCGGCTCCGGTCGAACGGACCGCGCTCGCGGTTGGTCCCGGTCGGGATGACGCAGCGTTGAGAGTGTGATGTCCTTCTACGTCGTCCAATTCCTGACCGGGCTGGCGAGCGCGTCGTCGCTGTTCCTGGTGGCGGTGGGCCTGTCGCTGATCTTCGGCGTCACGCGCATCGTCAACCTCGCGCACGGCTCGTTCTACATGCTGGGCGCCTACATCGCGCACACGCTGGTGATGGAGCTCGGCACCGGCGTGAGCGGCTTTCTCGTCGCGATCGCCGGCGGCGCGCTCATCGTGGGCCTGCTCGGCGTGGCGATGGAAGTGTTGCTGCTCCGCCGCATCTACCGCGCGCCGGAGCTGTTCCAGCTCGTCGCCACGTTCGGCGTCGTGCTGATCGTCAAGGACGCCACGCGCGCGATCTGGGGCGTGCAGGACCGGACTTCGCCCGCGCTGCGCGGCACGATCCCGATCGGCGACCAGGTCATTCCCATATTCGACGTCGTGTTCATCGCGATCGGCCTCGGCGTGCTCGGCGCCATCTGGCTTCTGATGACCAAGACCCGCTGGGGAACCCTCGTGCGCGCGGCGACGCAGGACCGCGAGATGGTGGGGGCGCTTGGCGTCAACCAGAAGCTCCTGTTCACCAGCGTTCTGTTCGTGGGCGCGGCGCTCGCCGGGCTCGGCGGCTCGCTCCAGATGCTGCGGCCGGAATCGGTCAACCTCACGATGGACCTCATCATCCTCGCGCCGGCCTTCGTCGTCGTCGTGGTCGGCGGCATGGGCAGCATCGCCGGCGCCTACCTCGCGGCGTTCATCATCGCCGAGCTCAACGCGTTCGGCATCCTGGTGCTGCCGAAGATCACGCTCGTGCTGATGTTCGTCGTCATGGCGATCGTCCTCGTCGTGCGGCCGTGGGGCCTGCTCGGCAGGCAGAGCGTCGCCACCGGCGGGCATGGCGGCATCGCGGAGGCCCCGCTCCGCCCCGCCACGCCGCGGCTCAAGCTGCTCTATGCCGCGCTCGGCGTGGCGATGCTGCTGTTGCCGCTGATGGGCGAGAGCATGGCGCTGCTCGCGGTCGACATGCTCATCCTCGTGCTGTTCGCGGCCAGCCTGCACTTCATCGCGGGGCCCGGCGGCCTCCACTCGTTCGGCCATGCGGCCTATTTCGGTCTCGGCGCCTATGCCGCGGCGCTGCTGCTCAAATACTACAAGGTGCCGATGGAGGTGGGCCTGCTGAGCGCGCCGTTCCTCGCCGCAGCCGGCGCGTTGCTGATCGGCTGGCTCGCCGCGCGGCTCTCCGGCGTCTATTTCGCGATGCTGACCTTGGCCGGCGCGCAGATCATCTGGAGCTATGCGTTCCAGTCGAACTTCACCGACGGCGAGAACGGCATCCTCGGCCTGCGCCGTAGCGCGTGGGTGCTCGACCGCACCGCCTACTACTACCTCGTGCTCGCGCTGACGGCGGGCGGCGTGATCCTGCTGCGGCGCTTCCTGTTCGCGCCGTTCGGCGCCGTGATGCGCGCAGGCCGCGATTCGCCGCGCCGCGCCGACGCGATTGGCATCGACGTGCGCACGCATCAATGGCTCGCCTTCACGCTGGCCGGCGCTTTCGCCGGCATGGCGGGCGGCCTCTTCGCCTACTCCAAGGGCAGCGTGTTCCCGGACATCCTCGACATCCCGCACTCGTTCGACGCGCTCTACATGGTGATGCTCGGCGGCGCGCAGACGCTGGCCGGCCCGATCGTGGGCGCGGCGGCGTTCGAATGGCTGCGCGACATCGTGAAGAACCCCAATTTCTGGGGCCTGTTCGGCGCGCCGAAATTGGCCGACTACTGGCAAGGCATGCTCGGCCTGCTCATCGTCATCATCGTGCTCGCGTTCCCGCAGGGCATCGCCGGCTTCCTGCGCGATCGCGTCGGCACCGCGCTCGGCTTCGTGCGGCGCGAAGAGCTGGTCGGGGGCCGCGCGTGAACGTCCTCGAGGTCCGCGACATCGCGAAGGCGTTCGGCGGCGTGCAGGCCGTGGGCGGCGTCTCGTTCGCGCTGGCCGCCGGCGAACTGCTCGCGCTGATCGGCCCGAACGGCGCCGGGAAATCCACCTGCTTCAACCTTCTGAACGGGCAGCTCGCGCCCGATACCGGCACGGTCACGTTCCAGGGCCGCGACATCACCGGCTGGAAGCCGCGCGCGATCTGGCGGCTCGGCGTCGGGCGCACGTTCCAGATCACCGCCACCTTCGCCTCGATGACGGTACGCGAGAACGTGCAGATGGCGCTGATCAGCCACGGCCGCCGTTCGCGCGCGCTCTTTCCGCGCGCCGACCGCATGTTCGTCGACGAGGCGATGGCGCTGCTCGAGCGCGTCGGTATGCAAGACCAGTACGACCGCGCGTGCAGCGTGCTCGCCTATGGCGATCTGAAGCGCGTCGAGCTCGCGGTGGCGCTCGCGAACAATCCGAAGCTGCTGCTGATGGACGAGCCCACCGCCGGCATGGCGCCCAAGGAACGCGTGGCGCTGATGGCGCTCACCGCCGAGATCGTGCGGCGCGAGAACATCAGCGTGCTGTTCACCGAGCACGACATGGACGTGGTATTCGCGCATGCCGACCGCATCATGGTGATGAACCGCGGACTGCTCATCACCGAGGGCAAGCCGGCGGAAGTGCGCGCGAACAAGACCGTGCAGGAGATCTACCTCGGCACGATGCACGGACTCGCGGCATGAGACCGGCGCGCCCGCCTCTCAGCCCGTCATCCCGACCGAAGCGAGCCGCTCTTGCGGCTCGCGAAGTGGAGGGATCGTGCAGTAGCGGCCACGCGATCCCTCCCCTCCGCGGCCGCGCCAAGGGGTGCGCCCGCTGCGGTCGGGATGACGTTGGCGTTGTAGGGCCGCCGGCATGAA
Organism: uncultured Candidatus Odyssella sp.; assembly: GCA_964481045.1. GTDB lineage: Bacteria > Pseudomonadota > Alphaproteobacteria > Bin65 > Bin65 > SBBV01. The sequence goes on from CAYZSG010000166.1 coordinate 3,159, forward strand.
TTCAATGCTCTCCGTGTCCGGCCTCAACGCGTTCTACGGACGGGCGCACATCCTGTTCGACGTGGCGCTCGAAGTGGGCGCCGGCGAGGTCGTGGTGCTGCTTGGGCGCAACGGCGCGGGCAAGTCGACGACGTTGAAATCCATCATCGGCCTCGTGCGGCCGTCGACGGGTTCGATCCGCTTCGGCGGCGCCGAGATCGCCGGCGAGGAGCCGTTCCGCATCGCGCGCCGCGGGCTCGGCTACGTGCCCGAGGAGCGGCGAATCTTCACCGACCTCTCGGTGCTCGAGAATCTCGAAGTCGGCCGCCAGCCGTCGCGCGACGGCGCCACGCCCTGGACCGCCGAGCGGCTGTTCGCGCTGTTTCCGAACCTCGCCGAAATGCGCGGCCGGCCGGGCGGGCGCATGAGCGGCGGCGAGCAGCAGATGCTGACGATCGCGCGCACCTTGATGGGCAATCCCCGCCTCGTGCTTCTCGACGAGCCTTCGGAAGGCCTTGCCCCGGTGATCATCGAGCAGCTCGCGCGCACGATCCGCGAGATCAAGGCGCAGGGAATCTCGGTCCTGCTGTGCGAGCAGAACCTGCACTTCGCCGCGCACGTCGCCGACCGTGCCTACATCGTCGAGAAAGGCGCCATCCGCTTCGAGGGCACGATGCGGGCGTTGATGGCCGACGAGGCCGTTCGCCAGGCCTATCTCACGGTGTGACCGGCCGCCCCGGCGCGCCACGGACGCTACCGGCAGTTTAATCGTCGAAATTAACGAAACTCGAAAGCAGACGCTTAAAGGATTGCGCACAGGCTCCGGTTGTCATCCGGCGCAGGCTGCGGGCGGCCTCTTGGCAGCCGGCCTCGCCGTGGGGGTGCGTATGTCGTTCTCGCAGATCGAGATCCTGGCCCAGGGCGCCGAACCGTCGCGGCGGCTTTCGCGCCGCGAATTGCTGACGCGCGCGATGCGGCTCGAGCGCGAGCGCACGATCGACCCGAAATTGCGGCAGCTGCTGTTGGCCAACGTCGTGCGCGGCCTCTACTACCACGCACCGGGCGTGCTGCTGCTCGACGCGCTGGTCGCGATCGCGGCCGCGTTCGTTTTCTGGCGCGACGGCGCCGAAGGCGCGGTGGGCGCGTGGCTGCTGCTGATGCTGGCGGCCACGGTGCTGCGCTGGGTCTACGTCGTTCGCTATTTCAATGCCGATCCGCCGGCCGAGGAGGCGCGGCGCTGGGCCAAGCAGTTCACGTTCGGCGCCTTCGTCAGCGGCCTGCTGTGGGGCATCGGCGGCGTCGCGTTCTATTCGCAGGACAGCGGCATCCTGCTGATCGTCCAGGTCTTTCTGGTGACCGGTCTGTGCGCCGGCGCGCTTGCCGGCTACGCCGCGCACATGCCGACCTTCTACAGCTTTCTGCCGGCCGTGGTCATTCCGTTCGGCGCCTGCCTCGCGCTCGATGGCGTCGCGTCGCATCTCTTCACGGCGCTGCTGCTTACCGTGTGGGTGTCGGTGATCGTGTTCCTCGCGCACATGCTGAATGAGCACATCAGGGACCGCCTGCTGCTGCTCGACCGCGCGATGCTGACCGAGACGATGCAGCGCTCGCGCGACGCGGCGGACTCGGCCAATCAGGCCAAGACGCGGCTGCTGGCGAATGTCAGCCACGAGCTGCGGACGCCGCTCAATGCGATCATCGGCTTCTCGGAGATCATGGGCTCCGAGCTGTTCGGCCGTCATACCGTTCCGCGCTATCGCGACTATGCGCGCCACATCAATGCCAGCGGCTCTCACCTGCTGCACATGATCAACGACCTGCTCGACGCGGCCAAGCTCGAGGCCGGCCGCCAGCGCCTCAACGAAACGACGATCGCCGTGGCCGAGCTGGTCGGCGATTCGGAGCACCTCATGAAGTTCAGCGCGCGGCAGGGCAACGTGACCGTGAAGACCTTCGTGCCGCTCGACATGCCGGACATCCGCGTGGACGTGCTGCGCCTGCGCCAGGTGCTCATCAACCTGCTGTCCAACGCGGTGAAATTCACGCCTGCCGGAGGCACCGTCTCGCTCACCGCCGCGCTCGACAACGACGGCGACGTGCTGATCCGCATCAAGGACAACGGTATCGGCATGCGCAAGACGGACATCGAGCGGGCGTTTCTTCCGTTCGTCCAGCTCGATCAGCCTTCGCCGCGCGGCGACACCGGCACCGGGCTGGGCCTCTCGCTATCGAAGACATTGATCGAAGCGCACGGGGGCACGCTCGCGCTCGAGAGCGAACTCGGCTTCGGGACGACCGCGACGATCCGGCTGCCGAAGGCGCGCACCGTGGCCCCGATGGGGAATTCGGAGACACGACTGCAACAGGCGGCCTGACGCCAAACTAGACCGCCAGGCGCACGGACAGGGCAAACAGGGGACGGCAAGCGAGGATTCAACGCACGAACATCGGGGAAGCGAAACCATGGAACGCTCAGCAGAGCACCCAGTGCCCACGACGGACGTGCCGGACTCGAACATCGGATTCAGCGATGCCGTCGCGACCGGCGGGGTGCCGGCGCCCGCTGCACCGCGCGGCCGACACGAAATCCCCCAAACCCCGGATCATTCGACGGCGGCAGCCGACCCCGGAGGTCAGGCGCCGGCCTGGAAGCCGCTCGCCCCGCGCAAGATGCAGCACGTCTCCTTTGAGCTGGCGCGCGCAACCGGGTTGTGCCCGTTTCTTCAGACCGACGTGCTCCAGGCCGCGCTCGATCTCGCGCTCGGCCGGCAGCGATGATCGTACGCCCAACGCCCTCGTGAATGCGTGCGGAGGCTGGCGCCGGCGACTAAGCGGCCTGCGCGAGCTCGTCCTCCGCCGCCGCGCCTTCCACGCCGTGCTCGGCCGTTTGCTTCTCGGCGCGTGCAAGGCCGAAGCGCTTCAGCGAGCGCGCCCGCCGCGGAATTGGCGGGATCGCGACCGGCGTCGGCTCCTCGCCCGCAAGGATTTCGGCGTCCACGTCTTCGTAGCGAACGCCCTGCATCGCGATGTCCTCGCGGATGTGGTCCAACGGCACCGGATCTTCCAGCACCGCTTCCGGCGCCGTCTGCGCTCCGGGTGCCGCCGGCGCAACGGGGCCGCCGAGACACTGGACGATACTCGACCAGAGGACGGCCGCGGAGACATCGCCCATGTCGTAGCTGCGCTTCGTGAAGTGCCGCGCCGCGTTCGTGGCGTTGTCCCCGGCCAGGACGCGCAGCGTTTCGGCCATTTCGTTCAAGGGAATGGAAGCAAGCATGGAACCCTCTTCCAGGCTGTGACTGGCTCGTAGCGTGATCCGTTAGCGTTATTTTTCGGTTAACGCCGGCGCGCGCGCCGATCCGGAAAAGTCTTTTTCAGCCCGCGAGCGCGCTTTTCAGGCGCGCGAGGCGCCCGGAGAACTGGTTATCGGGAGTGGGCAGGATCGGATTTTCGCGCCGCCCCAGGCCCGGCACGACCGGCTTCAGCACCTGCAGCACCGCCTCGGCCGCGGCCTCGAACTGAAGACCGGCGCGATCGCCAACCGCCCAGCGGAAATATCCAGCAAGCGAGCCGAATTGCTGCGAGTTGAGTTCCGCGCGAATGGGCTCGTAGCGGATGCCGGGCGCCTCGACGCGCGCGCCGAGCTCCGAGAGATCCATGATCGTGCAGGCATAGTCGCGGCCAGCGACCTTGAGCGTGGCGGGCCACAGGACGTTCCAGCGGCGCACGCGGCGCCGGTCCGGACGCGGCTTCGGAAAGTAGCTCATCGACGGTTCCCCGAGTTTGCAAGGCGATTCCCCGGGGCCGGATGTTCCTCTCCGATGGTTAACGCAGTTTGAATATGAGATACGAAAAGCGCCGTCGCGGCCATCGAGGCACGGGAGCGTAACGCAGGAACAGACGGACGGCTGATCTCGGATGGCGCCGTCAGGCGGCGCGGGCGAAGTCCCGGCTCGGACGGACCGCCGCTTTCGCATTGGCAACGGTGCGCGTGGTGCCGGTGCGAACGAACCCGAAGCGTTCGCCGGTCCAATCCTCGGCCGACTTGACCACGATCGCCGGCGGCTCCTCGAGCGCGAGCGTCGCGGCGTCGACGTCTTCGTAGCGCACGCCCTGAAACGCGCCGCGCTCGCGAACGAGGCGGCTCTCGGTCGCCGCTTCCACCGCGAGCAGCGCGGGGCGTGCCGGAGGACGGGACGGGCCGGCAAGCTCCTGCATCGTGCGCGACCAGAGCGCCACCGAGGCGGCGTCGCCGAGCTCGAAGCTGTACCGCGTGAAGTGCCGCGCGGCGCTCACCGCGTTGCCACCGGCGATAACCCGCATCGTTTCGGCCATGTCTTTTGCGGCAATAGAAGCAAGCATGGAAGCCTCTTTCGGGCTGTCGATGGGCGTAGGGTGATCCGCGAATCTTACCAATTCATCAACGCGCGCCGGTCGAGTGCCGGAATCAAAAGGCCACGGCGTCGCGAACCATGCGCGCGAACGAGCGGCGCGCCGGAACAGGTTCCGGCGTCACGAGCGCCTTCGTGCGTCGGCCCATGCCGGGCACGAGCGGCCTCAGGATGTTCATCACGGCCTCGGGGGCGGCTTCGAACCGCAGGCCGGCCTCGGCGCCGCGCGCCCACTGAATGCGGGCCTCGAGACAGCCGAAGCTTTCCGCCTGCAGTTCGGCGAGCGACGGCCCGAATTGAATGCCGCGCGCCTCGATGCGCGCGCCGAATTCTGAGAGGTCGAGGATGGTGCACGGATGTTCGCGGCCCTCGATCGTGAGCTTGGCGGGCCACATGACGTTCCAGCGGCGCACCGAGCGCCGGTCCGGACGCGGCTTTGGGAAGTAGCTCATGGATGGTTCCCCGGTGACTTCAGGCTTATCCCCAGGGGCGATGCTGGTCCTCAACAATTAACGATTGTTGAATACGAGCGAGGCTGGTCGGTCTTCCCGATAGGTGCGGACTGCGCCCGCGGCGCCGTCACGCCGCGACGGCGCGGCGGCGGCCGAAATTTGCGCGGGACGACGATACCCGCGGCGCCTCGCGCCGGCCCATTCCGGGAACCACGCTGCGCAATTTTTCCATGATCTCGGCCGAGGGCCTCTCGAAACGGAGGCCCGCTTTCGCGCCCCGCACCCATTTCACCCGCGCCTCGAGCGTGCCGAATTTCTCGCATTCGAGCACCGTCACCGACGGCACCGGACGCAGGCCAAAGCCCTCGATGCGCGCGCCGGTGGAGGAAAGGTCCAGGATCGTACACGGGAAGGCCTGGCCTTCGATCGCGATGTTCGCGGGCCATACGACGTTCCAGCGGCGGCCGCCGAAACGGCGATTGGCGCGCGACAATTCAAGGTCCATGAGGTGCTCCTCACCCGATCTGATGGGTCCCCCGAGGTACGGATGATCGCCGCTCGTGCTTAGCTTCGCGTTAATGGTCCTGCGCCGTGGCGTCACACGCCATTCGGCCTAGTCGGCGGGTTGCCCGCGGCCGGAATACCGCCGGATCGGCCCTCTTTACGGCGGCCGGGCGCATCTGGCAGATTGTATGTGTACGAACGAATTTCCGGAGCGCCGCATGTCCGAAAGCAGTGGCCGGGAGGCCGGAACACGGAACGGGAAAGCGGGGCGCGCGGGCTCGGCGCGCGTTCGGAAGGCTACCGCGCCGCTCCCCCGCGCCTCCGCCGCGCGACGGCGTGCGGCCAAGCCAGCTGCGGCCGGAAAGATCGTCGGCATCGATGTCGGCGGCACCTTCACCGATCTCATCCTGATGGACGGCGCCGGCGGCGGCCTGCGCGTCGCCAAGGTGCCGACGACGATCGAGAACCAGGCCTATGGCGTGCTGGCCGCGCTCGATTCCACCGGTGTGCCGCTCTCCGACGTCGCCACGATCATCCACGGCACGACGGCCACGACCAACGCATTGCTCGAGCGCAAGATCGCGACGGCGGGGCTCATCACGACCAAGGGCTTCCGCGACGTGCTCGAATTGGGCCGCCGCACGCGGCCGCAACCCTACGGCCTCAAAGGCACATTCAATCCGCTGATCCCGCGCGAACTCCGCCTCGAAGTCACCGAGCGCATGGACGCCGCCGGCGAGGTCGTGACGCCTCTCGTCGAGGCCGAGGTGGAAGCGGCGGTGAAGACGCTGATCGCGGCGGGCTGCACGTCGCTCGTGATCCACTTTCTGCACAGCTACATCAATCCCGCGCACGAGAGGCGCGCGGCCGAGATCGCGAAGAAGTTTTGGCCGAACGGCTACGTCACCGCCGGGCACGCGATCCTCTCCGAATACCGCGAATACGAGCGCGGCGTGACAGCCGCGGTCAACGCCTCGATCCAACCGGTGCTCGACAATTACATCTCGCGCCTCATCGGCGAGCTGCGCAGTCGCGGTTTCGCGCGCGACCTGCTCGTGATGCAGGGCAACGGCGGCACGGTTTCGGCCTCGATCGTCGCCGAGGCGGCGGTCAACACGGTGATGTCGGGCCCCGCCTCCGGCGTCATGGCCGCGGCCTACACCGCCACGCAGGCCGGCTTCCCGAACGTGATGACCTGCGACATGGGCGGAACGTCGTGCGACGTGGGCCTCATCCAGCACGGCGTGCCGCAAGTGAGCGGCGAGCTCGAGCTCGAATACGCGATGCCGATCCACGTGCCGATGGTGGACGTGCACACGATCGGCGCCGGCGGCGGCTCGATCGCGTTCATCAACGAGGCCGGGTTCCTCCAGGTCGGCCCCGAAAGCGCCGGCGCCAAGCCGGGGCCGATCTGCTACGGGCGCGGCGGCACGCGCCCCACGATCACCGACGCGAATCTGCTGTTGGGCCGCCTCAATCCGAACGCGCTGCTCGGCGTCAGCAAAGGCGTCTCGATCGACGAGATCCGCGGCATCTTCGTGGAGCAGATCGGCAAGAAGCTCGGCCTCGACGCCGAGGGCGTGGCGGCCGCGATCCTGCGCATCGCCAACGACAAGATGGCCGGCGCGCTGCGCATGGTGTCTCTCGCGCGGGGCCACGATCCGCGCGATTTCGCGCTGTTCCCGTTCGGCGGCGCCGGGCCGCTGCACGCGGCGGCGCTGGCGCGCGAGCTCGCGATCCCCAAGATCCTGATCCCCGCGAAGCCCGGGCTCACCAACGCGCTCGGCTGCCTCGTCGCCGATCTCCGCCACGACTATGTGCGCACGGTCAACAAGCCGGTGGCGGCGCTCGACATGGCCGCGGTGCGGGCTATCCTCGAGGCGCAGATCGCGGAGGGCAAAAAGACGATCGCGCGCGAGGGCGTCGGCATCGACGAGCTAGTCGTCCTCCACTCCGCCGACATGCAGTTCCTCGGGCAGAGCCACATCCTCACGATCGCGGTGAAGAATCCGCGCGTGACGCGCGAGCAGCTCCGGAAGGACTTCGCCGACGCCTATTGGCGCCGGTTCGAGGTGGAGCTGCCGGAAATCCGGCCGGTGCTCGTGAACCTCCACACCGCCGTGATCGGCCGCCGCCCGAGCACCCCGCTCGCGGCACTCGCGCAGGCCGACAAATCGCTCGGCACGAAGCCCGCTTCGCACCGCCGCGTGTGGTTCGAGGGCGGCTGGAAGAACACGCCGATCTGGCGCCGCGAGCAGCTCGCCCCCGGCACCCGCCTCGCCGGCCCCGCGATCATCGAGCAAATGGACGCGACGACCGTCATCGAGCCCGGGAACAGGGTGGCCGCCGACAAGTTCGGCAATCTCGTCGTAACGGTAAAAGCATGAGTAGCCGCAGCAAGCTCGATCCAGTGACATTGGCCGTCATCCAGAACGGCCTGATCCAGGTCTGCAACGAGATGGACCTGGCCTTCGTGCGGGCTGCGTTCAGTCCGGTGATCGCGGAAGGCCTCGACCGCTCCGACGGCATCTATCACCGCACCACGGGCGAGTTGATCGCGCAGGGCGATCTCGGCCTCCCCGTCTTCGTCGGCACGATGCAGTTCGGCACGCAGGAGGTGATCAAGCGCGCGAAGGACATCCGCCCCGGCGATGTCTTCATCGTCAACGACCCCTATCTCGGCGGCACGCATCTGATGGACGTGCGCTTCGTGAAGCCGTTCTTCTACAAGGGCAAGATGTTCTCGTGGCTGGCCAACACCGGCCACTGGGCCGACACCGGCGGCGCCGTGCCGGGCGGCTTCTCCGCCACCGCCACCGAAGTGGAGCAAGAGGGGCTGCGCCTGCCGCCGGTGAAGTTGTTCAAGGCGGGCAAGCTCGACGAGGAAATCCTCGCGATCATCAATTCCAACATCCGCATCGCCGACCAGCGCATCGGCGACATCAAGGCGCAGGCGGCCGCGCTCAATGTCGGCGAGCGGCGGCTCACGGCCCTCCTCGACAAATACGGTCAGAAGACCGTCGAGGACGCGATCGCGGAGTTGCGCCGCGGCGCCGAGCGCCTGATGCGCGCGAAGATCGCGCAGATCCCGAACGGCGTGTATCGCGGCCAGGCGATCGTCGATTCCGACGGCGTCGTCGACGAGCCGCTGCTGATCAAGCTCGCGATCACGAAGAAGGGCACCGACCTCCATTTCGATTTCACCGGCTCGTCGCCGCCCTGCCTCGGGCCGATGAACAGCGTGATCGCGACGACGTGCTCGTCGGTCTATCTCGCGATCAAGCACATTTTCCCCGACGTGCCGATCAACGCCGGCACCTACCTGCCGCTCAAGATCAAGGAGCCGCGCGGCACGTTCCTCTATGCCGAGTATCCGCGGCCGGTCTCGGGCTGCGCGGCGGAAGTGAGCCAACGCATCGCCGAGGCCGTGTTCGCGGCGCTGACGCCTGCCCTGCCCGACCAGCTTTTCGCTGCACCCGCGGGAACCTCCGGCAATTTCGCGCTCGGCGGCACCGATCCCGCGAGCAACCGCTCCTACG